>MWDJ01000018.1 GCA_002070505.1 Bacteroidetes bacterium ADurb.Bin145
TTCACATTTTTATTTTTAAAACCCTGCAGAAGGATTTTAGTCACCCTTCCGCCACCGATAAAGCCAATTGATTTATTCATAGTATTATTTCTTAATTGTTTGATAATCCAAATCATTATTTCTGTGTCTCAGTTTTAAGAATACTGAACTGATCATGTATGAAATATATTATTGAAATTAAAACGCTAATAACAACTGATATGTCAAATATAGTGTAGGCCACCCTGACTATCTGGTAGATCAGGTCGAACTTGATCATCATCAAAATGCCTGATATAATAGCCAGGATCAGGAAAAAAGTCTGAAGTTTGCAAAGCAGGCTTCCTGAAAGGTTTTCTTTCTTCATTCTCATCCAGGTATATACTCCGGCAACCAATGCGATTACTGTTATTATGAAATGACTGGCATCAAGTGTCAGTCTGTCGGGGAGCACATAAATGTTAACATCAGGTTTCAAAAAGACAAGGGCTACTCCGGCAGCCAGCACACTATACAAAATATAGAGATAGCCTGCTTTCACAGCGAAGAACTTCTCTTTTCGGTTCCAGGTACAGACTACTGAAATGAGTAATGTCAGAAGCAGGAAAAGAATTGCAGGATAGGCAAATGACTTAACAATTTGTTCCCGGAAGGCTGACATTCCCATCATGAAACCGCTCATGCCAAGTTTTTTATATTGAGGTTCCAACACAGGATTGCCGTCATCTCCAAACGGGTATTTTACAACCTGTCTGAAAAACATGTCGGACCCGTAAGCGTGACAATCAATACAACCGTTGGTACCTAATCCCGCTTTTGCCGGAAATACATCATGGCTGTATTTGTAAACCGATGCATAGGGTGAGGATTCCCAGTATTCCTTTTCAAGCATTTGATATTCAGTCCCTGAAAGATACATTCTGTCGTTATTGATCCATACAACCTTTCTTCCTGCGAGGTCGTATCCCTGATCTTTCATGTATGCAGTTACTGAATTGATTAAGGCATCAATCTCTTCAGCAGTGTTGACCTCAGGGATGGTGTCAGAATTATCATCTCTGATTTTTGCCAGTTCGGGATATTTTGAATTGTCTTTTCTGTGAATGATCCACATATTGTATATATCCCTTTGTTTCGGCTGGTTAAGTCCCTTTTTCCCTTCAGTGTAAATTCCCGGCCATGCACTATGTACTGCATTCACCGGGAAGATCTGTCCTTTGTATTTTGCAAACTGAGGAACGAAAGGATCCGAAGGCTGGTCTTTTGCTGTGAACATTGTCAGTTCCCCGTAATGGTTCCAGTAATTCATGTTCTGATCATAGAATGTCCATATATATTTTGGCGGAGGCGAGATTTTAGTTCCCGGATTATACACGTCGCTTACCTGGACCAGGGCTGATTTCACTTTCCTTTGGGGTATATGGCAGGCCTGACATGAGAGCTTTTCAAGATGGAGATCAGGAAGCCAGGCGTGTTTTGCAACAGGGGCATTTAAATAACCTGTGGTATGACAATCGTTGCAGGTCCGTACCGTATTGTCAAGATCATTCCTCACCCACCCTGAAGGATCATCTCCCTTACCAAACTGATGAATTTCCTTTCCCTTTATTCGTGGATCGGATGCCATTGAACCCGAAACATGGCAGTCAACACATTTTAAACCTTTGGCAATATGGACATCTGTAAATTCGGTGAAAGATGAACCACGTTTCTTCCATTGAGGCTTTGAATGGCAATTGAGACAAGTTTCATTTCTTGGTTCTCTTACAAGATGCATTGAAACTTTACCATCGGGTCCAAACTTGGCAAGGTTGTATTTTACCTTTATATCTATTGTATCCTTGATTGATCCATCAACAGATGCTAATCCTGAGCCAGCGGTAGCCATCCATTTAAAGTTGAATTTTGCAAGATGGTCGTTCCTGGTTTTATAATCGTATTCAGGAAGATGGCAGAGGTTACAGTCAGCTTCAATCACCCCCGACCGGTTCCAATATGCCTGGAAATAATCTCCATCGAAATTATTATTTCCCCCGGCTGTAAAACCCTTCTCTTCCATATGCTTATCATATCTGAATCCTTCCCTGTCATATTCGAGAGGTCCTCCACCGGGGTGGCATGTTGCACAGCCGTTTGTTATAAAAGTGAAAGAGGTCATATCCATTTCCTTCGCTGAGGAATTAGTCTTTGGTGAAAGATAATTATACAGGGGAGCGGGGGAGCACCAGTTTCCACCGTAATTTCCGGGATTGGAAACCCATTGATATCTTTCGGTCAGGATCCCTGTAGCGGTTTCGTCCTTCCCCTGCTGGAAATGAAATCCCTGTGTTATTTTATCATAATCATGACATTTCCCGCAGGTTTGCTTCGGGGAGTAGGGTTTATCGGCATTGACTCCATTAACGGGATCAATAATACTTCCGTCTTCATCATACAAATTAAAGGGGGGGCATACACCTGACGATGTTGTCAACTCCCGGTCTGTCAAAAGAACCTCCTTCCTTTCAGTCCGTAAAGTAACCATCGTTATTACAACCATAACAATAGCAATAAAGAATAACAAAACGTAGATGCTTGTGGACCTCATAGTATTATATTTATGGTTTATTCTTGCTTTTTTCTCTTGCCTTAAGCTGGCACATACATGAACCTGACAGGCGGTAATTTACATCAGTATTTATGGGAAGTCCGTCTCTTTCCCAGTCGACAATTCCGCCTGCCATATTGGCAACATTATCATATCCGTGAGAATTCATGAACAAAACACCCTCATGGCTTCTCAGACCGACAGAATCAGCAAAGATCAATGGTTTGTCATCCGGCAGTTCTTTAAAATGTTCCTCAAGCTGACTCAAGGGGATATAAATCACTTTGTCAACTTTAAACATTTTGAAAGCACTCAGGTAGTCTTCACGAACGTCGACAATTATTGCCCCCCCTTCACAAAGCGCAAAAGACTCCCGGGGTGTAAGGTTATGGACACCATGTGAAAAAAAACCGGCACTAAACCATTTATTCATTGTAAAAATGGTTATTAACTTTTTTCGTATTTGACTATTTTAATTTCGGCAAAATCCTTAAAATGCTTTCTGAGAAGTTTCCAGTTTTCGTAATTAATACAATACTGAAGTTTCGGAGGGTCAATGCACCCCTGTATTAATCCGGCTCTTTTCAGTTCTGCTAGATGCTGGTATACTGTTGAATTAGCCAGATTTAGTTCATTGGATATATCTGTGAAACGGCATGTGTCAAGTGAAGCAAGATGACGGAGGATTGCAATCCTGGCCGGATGACCCAATGCTTTGGCGAATCTGGCAATTTTTATATCCTCCTGTGTATAATTTCTTTTATCCCCTGGATTCATAAAAATGAACTAAGATTAAGACAAAAACAGATGATCTTTTCGTAAAATTACGAAAATTATGAGAAAATCACTCTTATAATCTGAGAAAACAAGCATTTATATATCTAATCTTACTATTTAATACCCATCTGAGAAATTAAAGGTTTTTTTATCTCCTCAATGCGCGCTCAACAAATCTATCTGTATTCCGAATCGGATTCTTTTCAAATCCCTGGGCTGTCGGAGGTGCTGTTCTGATGACTTTAATACAACATTCTGTACACGTATGCTCCATTCATGCACATAATTTTCGGAGGAGCTCCTATATCCCTGCAAATGTGGATATTTATTATAGCTGTGAGTCTCATTGTTTTTATAATTATCGAACTTGAAAAATGGATCAGGAAACTTCCTCTTCATCCTTTTTGAGTTTAATATTCTGGTATTACTGATCAGATCAGAAGATATTTTTTGTACATTTGAATTCAGGTTCTCGCTGGATAAAGAAATTAATAATTTTATAGCTTACTATGGAAACTGCAGCTAATCAGGATCTTCATTTAGCATTTGACTTTGTTCAATACACAAACCGCAGTATCTTTCTTACCGGAAAAGCAGGAACAGGAAAGACTACCTTTCTGAAAGATCTGAAACAAATCTCCCCGAAAAGAATGATAGTTGTTGCTCCGACAGGCGTAGCTGCAATAAATGCGGGAGGAGTTACAATCCATTCTTTCTTTCAATTACCGTTTCACCCTTATATTCCTTCATTTTACCTGCCGGAACAAAATCTTAACCGCCAGGCAGACCGTAATGATCCGACCGGATATAAAATGAGCCGCGAAAAGATTAACATTATCAAAAGTCTCGACCTGCTTATAATTGATGAGATAAGCATGGTAAGGGCTGATACCCTTGACGCTATTGATTCTGCATTGAGAAGATATAAAAACCGATATCTGCCGTTCGGCGGGGTACAGCTTTTGATGATAGGTGATCTTCAGCAGCTTGCTCCTGTTATCAAAGAAGAAGACAACGAAATACTAAGCAAATATTATGATTCGTATTTTTTCTTCGGAAGTAAGGCCCTCCGAAGCACAGATTATGTGACTATTGAATTGAAACATATTTTCAGGCAGAATGATCAGATCTTTATTGACCTTCTAAACAGGATCCGCGAAAACAAAGTGGATCAGGATGTGCTGAATGAACTTAACAAAAGGTATATACCTGATTTTGATCCTGATTCGGGAGGTGGTTATATTACTCTTACAACACATAATCAACAGGCTCAGAAGATAAATGATTCAAAGCTCGAAAAGCTGCCCGGTAAGACTCATACTTTCACAGCCACTGTAAAAGATGAATTTCCGGAGCTGTCATATCCTAATGCAACTGAACTGGTCCTGAAAACAGGAGCGCAGGTTATGTTTGTAAAGAATGATATATCGAAAGACAAGCTGTTCTTTAACGGAAAAATAGGGAAGGTGAAATATTTCGATAACGATGTAATTGTCGTTAAATGTCCTGACGATGATTTCAGTATCAGGGTTGAAAAGGCCGAATGGCAAAACATGAAGTATTCGCTTAATGAAGAAACCAAAGAGATTGAGGAGACAGTTATCGGAACATTTACCCAATATCCTCTCAGATTAGCCTGGGCAATAACAATACATAAGAGCCAGGGTCTTACCTTCGACAGGGTCATAATTGATGCATGTGCTGCGTTTGCCCACGGGCAGGTGTATGTCGCCCTCAGCCGGTGCCGTACATTGGACGGGATTGTACTTAGCAGCCGAATCAACAGCCGGAGCTTTATTGATAATCCGCAAATTTCCGGATTTGTGAACGGTTCGACAAAAAACCTGCCAGACAGGAACGAGCTTGAAGAGTCAAAAAAAGTTTTCCAACGGCAGCTGATCTCGGAGCTTTTCGATTTTTCTTCATTACTAAACAAACTCAATTATTGTCTTAAGATTGTCAATGAACACAAAGACAAAATATCTGGAAATCTAAATGTGAAGCTCGAAAATACTTTATCAGCAGTCAGGACCGACCTTAATGAAGTCTCTGAAAAGTTCCAGCCTCAGTTAAAAATCCTGTTGGATGAAAATCCTGAACCTGAATTAAATATTACCCTGCAGGAAAGGTTAAAAAAGGCAGCCGTTTACTTCTCTGATAAACTAGAGACTATAATCAAAGAAATACCCGGCGGATCAGTTGCAGTGGAAACAGATAACAGGGCAGTTCGCAGGGCAATTATTGAGGCTTTGGAGCGGGCAGAGAAAGAGGGATTAATAAAGCTGGCCTGCTTTAATGCTGTCAGACCGGGCTTTGAGATAGGAAGATATCTTGATGCCAGGGCAAAATCGGCCATTGATTTACCTGCTGTAAGATCACATAAGGTTAAATCAGTAGTAGATAATTCCGGGATAGTTAAACACCCATTGTTACTGGAACGGCTCAGGGAATGGCGGAATATTAAAGCAAAGGAAACGGACCTGCCGCATTATATGATACTGCCCCGGAGAACAATGATATCCATTGTGAATTATGTGCCACAGTCACTATCTGAGCTTAAGCGAATAAAAGGCATGGGCACAAAGAAATCAGCAAAATATGGTGAAGAGATACTGGAGATCATCATTTCATATTGTACTGAAAAATGTATTGAATCGTCTTCTATCCCGCTCGTTGAAAAAAAGAAAGAAAAGAAGGTAAGGGAAAATACGAAGAAAATTAGCTATGATCTTTTCAGGGAAGGTAAGACAATTCCACAGATAGCAGCTGAAAGGCAGCTGAGTATCAGTACAATTGAAGGACACCTTGATTATTATGTTAGTACGGGTGATATTCCGGTTGACAAATTTGTATCGCAGGAAATTATTGATTTGATAACAGAAAAGCTTGACGGGGTTGATGATCTGAGGATGGGGCCGGTTAAAGAAGCTCTGGGGGAAAAGGTTTCCTGGAGCGACATACGGTTTGTGATGAGCCATCTCACTTACCTCAGGAAGCAGAGGGTAAGTCACCGAGGGCACAATCAGCGTGGGGCAGGAGGCAGTGGATGAAGAATCTGATAATTGTGAGCAGTGAGTTTATAAATGAAAAACAATTTAGTTCCTGCTCTTTTTGGGGAAGGTCAGGAAGGGGGTATTCTAAGGTTGCATGGTGATTGGGATCTTTTAAAAACTCTTTATAGCTTTGCTCAGCTTAACAATTATCCGGCAATATGCGTTACAAAACCACAGGTAAAAAGAACATACAACCCTTCGAACCGCCCTGCCGGAAGACTATCTATCATACGCGTGAGGATGCTGAGGATATGATCAGACATATTGCTGAAACCAGAACCGGAAGAATGATCACGGCTTACAGGTGCGAGGCATGCGGTTTCTGGCATCTTACCAGTAAACAGAAATAGTCTTATAGTCTGAGAGTCTGATAGTCTTGGAGTCGCGAAATGAGAATAAACTCACTACTCATTACTCATCGCTCATCGCTCACCACTTCCGCTATCGCGGAATTTCGTCTCCGCCAGTCGGCGGATCCTCAATCACTGTTAGTTCCCAAGTGCATTCATCAGGCTGCGTTCCAGCTCCCTGAAATACTCCGATTCAAGCGAACGCTTTTCAAAAGGCAGATCAATCTGCTTTTTCGTTATTATTTGTGCCGGGGCCCGGCTCAGGACAATTATATCGTTACCAAGCAGGAGTGCTTCATCGACATCGTGGGTAACAAAGATGACAGTTCTTTTATCTGTCTGCCACATCCTTGAGAAGATCCGGATAAGATTCAATTTCAGTTTAATATCCAGTCCCTTAAGCGGTTCATCCATTAAGATTATATCGGAAGGATATGCAAAAGCCCTGGCTATTGAAACTCTCTGCCTCATACCGCCGCTCAGCTTGCCGGGATAAAAACCGGCAAAATCTTCAAGCTCCATAAGCCTGATGAGCTGCTCTGTGATCTTTTTCCGATCTTCTTCAGGGATATCTCTTCGTAGAACAAATCCGATATTTTCTTCAACAGTTTTCCACGGTAGCAGTCTTGGATCCTGGAAGATATAGGAGATCGTCTTTTCATTGAAGCCGGACAAATGACCACTGTCGGGCTGGATGATATCGCCAATGATATTGAGCAACGTTGTTTTACCGCAACCTGAAGGACCCAGGATAGAGGTTATAGTACCTTCCTGAAAAGAGATATTGAAATCACTGAATAATGTGAGCTTATCAAATTTCTTGCACAGGTTTTTGATCTCCAGGCTCATACTCAGGATCTCCATGTAATAAATTTGCTTTCAATCCATCTTATCGTTTTCTCAAATATGAAGCTGATAAGCACTGCAATTATTGTCCAGGCTATTACGGCATCAACATTCAGGAATGTCTGCGCATTTTGCATCATAGTGCCAATTCCATATTCCGGCTGGCTGAGAACTTCACCAATTATAATTGCCCTCCATCCAATACCCAGGGCACTGGATGCTCCGCTGACAATGAAAGGCATAATAGCCGGGATATATAATTCACGTATGATCCTTTTCCGGCTTATCTTGTAAAATGTTGCCATGACGACAAGCTCACTGTCGATGCTCCGGATACCATCGCTTACATTTGTAGTGATGAAAGGGAACATTGTAAGCATTCCTATAAAAACGGGTACCGCGCCAGGATGAAACCATATAAGGGCGAGCAGAATGATTGATATCACCGGTATTGAACGGATTGTCACCAGTATAGGTTGAAGGAATGCATTGATATTAGGATTAATACCTGTTATAATCCCTGTCGCGATGCCCAGGATACCGGAAATAATAAATCCTGTAAGACCTCGGAGGATGGTGGTACCTACCGTGGCAAGGAACCCGGTGTTGCCAAAAAGGGTTAAAGTGGTTACAAGGGTTTTCTCAGGCGAAGGAAGAACGAAATCGGATCTTAAATGCAGGGAAAGGATCTTCCAGACGACAAGCATACAGATCACCGAAGCAAGGCTTATATATCTTTTATTAATAGATGAAATTCTCATCAGGCATTTTTCCTCCGACAATATCCGGATTCAATTTATAAAAAACATTCAGATAATCCTCAATTTCTTTTTTTACCTCTGAGGCTTTTTCAAACCTGAGATTAGAACCAGGAATAGCATTAACTGCAATATCGGCATCTGGCAGTATGCCATATTTGACAATCAGAGCCGCTGCACTGTCAGGATGCTGATTCACCCAGCCGGTCGAAAAGGCATATGCTGATATAATACTTTTCACAATTTCAGGATCGTCCTGAATGACATTTTCCCTCCCGAGAAAAGCTGTTTCAGCCAGGGCAGCATTCTCAAATTTTTTCCATTCTTTTTCAAGATCGAAAATCAGCCTGATATCTTTGTTTTTCTGTATAACAAAGCTTGTCAGGGGTTCAGAAACAATTGCCAGTCCCGCCTGCCCGGCAGCCACAGCATTAGCCAGATCGATATGGGTTGGGAAACTATAATCAAGAGATACATCTTTATCAGGATCAATGTTATTTTTCAGTAGAAGGTGGCGGAACAGAACATCAGGAGTCATTCCCCTTGCCATAACATAGATACGTCTATTCCTCAGATCTTCCCAGTTACTGACTCCCGGATTGCTTCCGACAAGATAAAGAGTTCCCCATACAGGGATGCCTATAAGTCTGTATTTCAATCCCTTATTATACATTATAGCGGCCATTGTAGTTGGCAGTATGGCAAAATCGGCTGTGCCATTAAGCATCATTTTCCTGACCTGCAGAGGTTCATTCAGGATCTTTACTTCCACTGAATGTCCCGTGCCATGGTTCAGACTGTCGATCATCCTTATCATACCCATTGCAGAGGGACCTTTCAGAGTGGCAATAGTGTGCTCAGGGCTGCCTGCTTCTTTCCGTACCTTGTTGCCGCATCCGTAAAGAACAAAAATTAACAGGAATAAACATGACAGCCTTTTCAGCATAAAGGAATTATTTATGCAAAACTATCGATTCAAAGAATTCAGCCATCATTTTTAGCCGGGTTTCTTTTAATTAATCAATTAAGGTTGTCAATAATGATGTTCAGGCTTATCACAATAATTTACTTTTGAAACCAGCATTTCATTTTGGATATTGAAAAAAAATCACGACCTTTGTGAAATAATTAACAGAAGGCCTGTGAGGTCTGAGAAGTGTTCCGGATGGCATCAGATGGTAATTCGGGAATTCAAGGACAAGCAGGTTAAAGATCAATCTAACCCGGAGGTATTCTGATGGAAAAGAGAGTTGGATCAGTAATTATCCTGATTGAGACACACGAGAACGTTCAGCAGCTGAACGAGATCATTTCAAAGCATTCGCAAATCATTATCGGACGCCTAGGCCTGCCACGAAGCACCGGCCAGAGCCTCATTTCTCTTGTTCTTGAAGGTACCACCGATCAGATTGGTTCACTTACGGGCCAGTTGGGCCGTTTAAGCGGAATTCAGATTAAGTCGGTACTTTTAAAGAACATGAAAGATGAATAGATTTTGGTTTTTAAATGCTTTTTTCGCACTTGTTTTTTCACTAAACTCATTCGGACAGAAATATCTTCTTCAGGGTGTTGTCCGTGATTCAGTAAATAACAAAACTATAGAAAGTGTCGTAGCCCAGGTGATGCCTGTCGGCGTCACGAATACAGCAATGCTTAATGAGGTTTCCGATGTACGGGGCCGCTTTGCATTTTCATTGCCTGCAGGCAGATATCTTCTGGCTGTGAAGATACTGGGCTATACTCCCCTTGTTCGTGAAATAAGTATCAGCAGCGATATAGAACTGGAATTTCTACTGTCACCGCAGACAATAAGTCTTGGAGAAGTGGAGGTTACAAGTCTGATTGTCCACCGTAAGGTAAGGGATCTGCCAACCCCGATAACTGTCGTACCGTCATATAAATACAATAAGCTGTCAGCCATTACACTTTCCAATGTCCTTGCATCTGAACCGGGTATATCTATGGGTAATGATGGGGTATGGTCCACTAATATAAATATCCGCGGATTCAACGAAAGCCGTCTTGTCACGTTGATTGATGGTAACCGGGTGGAAACAGCGACTGATCTGACTGCTTCACTCAGCATGACTGATGTTAACGATATCGAAAGAGTCGAAGTTGTTAAAGGTGCTCAGTCGTCTCTTTATGGCACCGGTGCCATGGGAGGAATTGTTAATATAATTACAAAAGAGGGACATTTTTCAGAAAAGCCTTATTTCTCAGGAAATATTATCTCCGGCTTTGCTTCCGCCAACAAGCTTTTTATGAATCATGCAGATATAAATACAGGCTCAGATAAATGGTATCTGAGGTTAAGTGGTGCATACGGTAAAGCAGATGATATACGGACACCTGAAGGCGTTCTGCCAAACAGCCAGTTCACGACAAGCAACATAACTGCAAAGGTTGGAGTGAAGCCTCTTGAAAATCATATCTTCAATCTTCAATACCAGCGCAACTGGTCTACCGATGTTGGCATTCCAGGGGGCAGTGCTTTCCCGGGGCCTGCAACAGCTACATATACAGATATAGGAAGGCAGCTGCTGGCTGCAGGTTATGAGATAAAGAATATCGGAGCAAAACTTGAATCTTTAAAACTTAGATATTTTTTACAGTATATTCAACGTGATGTCGCTCTGTATCCCAATACTGTGACTCTTAATCCTACTCCTACAGGCTCACAACGAATTACTCCGGGGCTCGTTACCCCGATCGGAGATCATTTTACCCAGGGTGGTAAGCTGCAGAGTACATGGAACCTTTCTGACAAAAACACCCTTATTGCCGGACTGGATCTATGGTCCCGCAAGCTTTATACTGAACGTACGAAGAATATTACTGTGGAAGTTTTGAATTCCCAGGGTGCTGTTGTAAAAACCAATAATCTCGTTCGTGGAGAAACTCCAATACCTGAGTCATCATTTACAAGTACAGGGGTATTTATTCAGGATGAGTCACAGATGCTTGATGACAAGCTGACGCTTATAGCCGGCGGCCGGATTGATGGGATAAGAGTTAAGAACGAACGGGGGTTTGATATCGACTATCTGATAACCAATGGAGTGAGGAACGACACACCTCCTAATCAGCGTATAACATTTGAAAAGAGCAGCAAAAGCAGCATCTCGTGGAGCGCCAATACCGGCATGCTGTACAGCCTGTTTAAAGAAACGGACCTGTCATTTAATCTGGCCCGCTCATTCAGGGCGCCATCTCTTGAAGAACGATTCAAATATATTGATCTTGGGAATTATGTCCGGCTTGGTAATATAAACCTCAAACCAGAGAACGGTTATTCTGCTGATATCGGATTAAGGATGTGGAAGACACGATTTACCTTTCAGGCGGATATTTTCGCAAACAGGATACTGAACATGATAGTTGAGGCACCTGGTGAATTCATATATACAATTAATACAGGAACTTCGGAAGGGCTCATAGATACTCTACCTGCACTTGTCAATACAAATGTCAGCAAAGCTCTGCTTTATGGTTTTGATTTTGGATTTCAATATAATTTTTATTCTGATCTTGTATTATTCGGCACCGGATCCTATGTCCGTGGGAAAGACACTGAAGCCAGGGTCAGCCTTCCTCAGATACCTCCTCTCAGCGGCCGGCTCGGAATCCGCTATACGTATAATAAAATAGGTTCAGCTGAACTGACAGTAGTAGGAGCCTCAAAACAGGATAAGATAGCGGAAGGAGAAACAGAAACCGGTGGATTTACGAGGCTTGACCTTGCTCTGAGTTCAACATCGATAAGCCTGGGCATTACCAAACTGCAGGTTTATGCAGGAATTGACAACATAACCGACAGGAGTTACACAAGCCATCTTTCGACGAACAGAGGAAATATCAGCGTTGAACCTGGACGTAATATCTATCTAAGGATGAATCTGGCTTTTTGAGTATTCTTTGTTATGTTTAGAGTAATTTTTTACCAAATTATTTAGTGAGGGCATAACTAATTAGTCTGATAATTATTTTCAATGAGATGTTTTTCAATGATTTCTAAAAATATTTGACTTATTGTCAGCGATTTATAACAATATTTGAATGCGTTTATTCAAACCGGAAGTCTTCCAGGGCAGCCTGAGAAAGAAAAATTATTTTGAAGGATGGTATTTTAAGCAGGTAACTGGTGACTTATCGCATACTATCGCTATTATACCGGGAATTTCAATTGTGAAAAATGATTCCCATGCCTTTATCCAGGTAATGGACAGCTCTAATGGCTTCACAGATTACATAAGATATCCGCTTGAAGAATTCAGATGGGAGGAGAAGGAATTTTCAGTTAAAGTCGGGTCGTCTGAGTTTAGCCGACATGAGATGATTCTCGACATCAGGTCAGAAAGGACGAAACTGGTCGGGAAAGTAACTTTCAGGAATGATGTGGCATATCCAAAAAGTTTATTTGCTCCCGGTATTATGGGCTGGTACTCATTCGTTCCTTTCATGGAATGTAACCATGGAATAGTATCGGTCAGCCATGATCTTTCAGGAAGTATCTCACTGAATAATAATATCATAAATTTCGAAGGAGGTAAAGGATATATTGAGAAGGACTGGGGAGTGTCATTCCCGGAGGCATGGATATGGGTGCAGAGCAATAATTTCAGCGGTCACGACACTTCATTCATGCTTTCAATTGCCAAGATACCCTGGATGGGAAGATTCTTTATAGGATTGATCTCGTTCCTGTATCTTAATAATAAGTTCTACCTTTTCAGCACTTATAACGGATCTGTATTTTCAGATATTCAGAATAATAAAGACACACTTTATCTAACTCTTCTGAATAAAACTCACAAACTCAGGATCAGGATCATCAAAAACTCATTCTGTGACCTCAAAGCGCCATTAGCAGGTGAAATGTCGAGAAGGATAAAAGAGAGCATCGATTCGGAGGTTTATCTTCAGTTGTTTAGTATTTCCGGTGAATCACTATATGAAGGGACAGGTAAAAGTGTCGGACTTGAAATAACAGAAGAGATATTCAAATATTTCTAAGAATATTGATTATCAGAAATCGGAAGGCCATCTGAGGTCAACACTTTATGTACATCTTTTTTAATTCTCTTTCTAAAGAGGGAAATCCCTCACTCGTCAATCCTTCGCAAACCCTCAGGATTGACTCGATCGGGATGACACGGTCTCTTTAGGGACAAGGGGGAATGAGGCAGGGCGTTTTGATTCAAATTCTTTTTCTTGTAACGACTTATCAACAAAACGCCCTGCCTCATTCCCCCTACTACAAACAAAGACACCGTGTCATTCCGAATCCCGATTCATCGTGATGAGGAATCTCCTTCCTCACAACAGCATCTATTCTGAAAAAAATACAAAACGCTGCAGCGTTTCAGAGTCCTGCTGCGTATCAGTATTGTATTCTAAACCTAAAACAAAATTTTTAAAAGATAATCATATGCAAAATAACGTAATACTATTATTAGCAGGAGTGGCAGTAGCTGCTTTTGCCGGCTCATGTTCAAAGAATGAGAATTCTGAGCCCGATCTGACCCCAAAGAACATTACGCTCACTGCAATGGCACCTCAGGCAATTGAGAGCAGCAATGAGTTTGGTATCGAGCTATTCACAAAGGTAGCTGTATCTGAAGATAAGAATCTTATGTTTTCTCCACTCAGTGCAAGTACTGCGCTGACAATGCTTCTTAACGGATGCGGTGGGGATACCTATACACAATTGCAGGGGACACTTAAGTACCCGTCCGGAATGACGATAAGCGATATCAACGAAGCCTATAAGAGCCTTGTTGAACAACTGCTTAACGCCGATCCAAAAGTTAAGCTTGCACTCGCAAATGCAATTTTTTACCGTACCGGGTTTGTCGTCAAGGACCCTTTCCTGAATGTCATGAACAATGATTACAAGGCTTATATAAAAGGGCTCGATTTCAGTGCCCCGTCAGCGCTTACTACAATCAATAAATGGGCCAGCGACAATACAAACGGAAAGATTCCCGAAGTGCTGAAGGAAATATCAGGCCAGGCAGTAATGTTCATAATGAACGCTCTTTATTTCAATGGTGACTGGAGCTACCAGTTTGATAAATCACTGACACAGGACTGTCCTTTCTATCCCAATGGCGGAAGTACAGTTAATGTCAGCACTATGAACGGAGAAGTGGGTTCGAAAACTGTTAACGGTAATGGTTTCAAGGCCATTGAAATGCCTTATGGCCGCACAAATTTCACAATGATTGTGATAGTCCCTGATGAAACCCTGAGTGACTTTTATCCTTCTTTTACACCCACATCATGGGATCAGCTCACAACTAATCTTGATCAGATCCCTGAGTTCGGAAAAAGGAAAGTATTTATGCCGAAGTTCAAATTCTCATATGAAAAGTATCTCAATGATCAATTAGGGAGTATGGGAATGGTTGATGCATTCATCCCATTCCAGGCTGACTTGTCAGGGATCTCGGACGCATCAATATATGTCAGTTTCGTAAAGCAGAACACTTTCGTTGAGGTTGATGAAGAGGGAACTGAAGCTGCAGCAGTAACGACTATTGGCATCGATGTAACCAGCATGCCATCAGAACCACCTCAGTTCGTTATTGACAAGTCATTCATTTTTGCTATACGCGAAAGAACAACGAATACACTGATGTTCATTGGGCAGGTTGTGTGCCCGGAGGAGTAAGGCAAGGGGCAGGGAGCAGGGAGCCGAAGAAAGGGAGACAGAGGAGAGGCGAGGAGCAACGCGACGAAGTTCCGCACAGCGGAAGGGCGATAGGGTGAGGGGGAGACAAGGAGCAACGCGACGAAGTTCCGTAAGGCGGAAGGGTGAGGGTGTGAAGAGAGTTCTACGAAAATCAGCGATCCCGATAGCTATCGGATCTCCGGGAAAGTCAGAAGAAAGATAGTTGGAGACTGATTAATGAGCACTTAAAACAAAGAACAATAACAATTATGAAACCCACATGTATCAAATACACAAACACATATGTATATAATTTTGAATCATGTGGGTTCCATCAGACCTTTAAAATCAAAATTATATACTGATGAAAAGAGTTATGTTTATCGTTTTTATCATACAATCTTTATGTCTTGGATCGTGTGAAAAGAAGATCCCCTCTGCATGTAACGTTGAAAATCCGATTGAGAATATTCAATGGTTAAAAGAAGAAGTCGAAAAAGCAGGTATCACTAATTATCCTCTGCAGGTATATTCATTCTATTTTGAAAACAGGGAGCTTTTATTAATAGATGAAGAATTCGGCTGGTATATTAAGGATTGTTGTGGTAACCTGGTTTGTCATCAGGGGGATTTTGAAGGAGACTGTAGTAAAGAAATTATTCAAGCCACCTCAGACAAGACACTTATTTATGAATGCAATACAGATATTCATGATCCTGATCCAAAAAAGTAATAATTAAGCCATGAAAAAATTAATAACCTAACATTGTTTAGAATTATGAAAAGAGTTATGTTTTTCGTTTTTATCATACAATCTTTATGTCTTGGATCGTGTGAAAAGAAGATCCCCTCTGCATGTAACGTTGAAAATCCGATTGAGAATATTCAATGGTTAAAAGAAGAAGTCGAACAAGCAGGTACCACTTATTATCATCTACAGGTTTATTCATTCTATTTTGAAAACAGGGAGCTTTTATTAATAAATAAAGAAGGATACTACTGGTGTATTAAAGATTGTTGTGGTAACCTAATATGTCATCAGGGGGATTTTGAAGGAGACTGTAGTGATGAAATTATTCGAGCCACCTCAGACAAGACACTTATTTATGAATACAATACAAGTATTTATGACCCAAAAAAGTAATAATTAAAAACCATGAAAAAAATATTTGTCCTCTTGTTTTTTATTTTTGTCATCAGCGATAATATAAACTTTTGTCAGGATAGTATATATCTTAGACAAAATGGAACTCCAAGGATGATCACTTTTAAAGAAGGAGTTCAATCTATAGTCAAAATTAACTTCATCGACTTCTTAAAAAAGGAATTACAGACGGATCCACTGGATACTTTTTTACCCATGGATACTATAATATCACCCAATGGGACTATTCACTTTTCTTTCCAACAGTATTTTAAAAAACTAAAAGTATTAAATGGAGAATATGTCATACACACTCGAAATAATAGCATTACTTCGATAAATGGTAATTATATTAGAATCCCTGAGAAAGTGGAATCTCTACCTCCTCTCTCAAATGAAGAGGCTTTTCGAATACTTTTAACAACCTTAGAAGATCAAGATGGTTTAAAAAAAGAAGTTATTCCCAATATTATCTCAAAATTACGTTATACGTGTGATACTATAATATGGAGCAATTGGAAAGGCGAAAATATTCAACTAGCATATAAATTTACCTTAGAGGGCAATAAAACCATTCGTGATCAAGTAATCTGCATCAACGCAATAAATGGGAAACTTATTGATAAGCATTATTTATTAGATTTAACCTCTGCTGATGGCACAGCAGATACATATTATAGTGGTGATGATCTGGCAATTAAAACAGATCTTGTATCTAATACTTACTATTTGAGAGATATAAGTAGAGGTTCTACAACAATTGAGGTAAAAAATCTAGATGATCATGATGCAAGTTATAAAGGTTCTGCTGAAATATTCACAGATGCAAATAATGTTTGGACCTCAGCAGAATATGAAAATGGTAGTGAGGACATGGCAGCATTAGATGTCATGTGGGGATTACAGAGAACATGGGACTATTTTCACGATACACATTCTTGGCATAGTTACAATGGAACCAATGGAACAATGACAGGATATGTCCATTGGTATGATCCATATTATGGCATGGATAATGCAGGTTCATTATATGGAGATTATTTATTTGGGGATGGTATTATTGATCCTGTTGTAGCACTTGACATTGTGGGTCATGAATTTGCACATGGCATTAGCAAGACGCAAATCAATTTTAATAATTCTGGGGAACCAGGGGCTATAAATGAAGGATTAAGCGATATATGGGGTGCCTGCGTCGAGGATTATGTTAATATGGGAAAAGACATATGGATAAACGCGGATGAGATACCTGTGATAGCAAGAGATCTTGAAGATCCTCATAATACAGAGAATCCTGACACTTATGGAGAGGGGGATCCTTATTGGGGGGAAGAAATACATCTAAACTCAACTGTACTTAGCCATTGGTTTTATCTTCTTTCTGAGGGGGCAGCTGATGAGAACTCGAATGGTGATCCTTATGTTGTATCATCTATCGGAATTGAAAAAGCTGCACATATTGTTTTCTTAATGGAAACTGAAGATTATTTTGTTAGCAGTTCTGATTTTGAAGACGCTAAGTTGGCCGCAATCGAAGTTGCTGCAGAAGAATATGGGTACAATTCTAATGAATATATTCAGGTTACTAATGCTTGGTATGCTGTGGGAATAGGTGATGAAGTTCCAAATCTCATTATGGGAGATACTATAATTTGTAATTCCTCTTATCAATATTCGCTCCCTGTTGAATTTGAAAATGAAACAATTACCTGGTCAACTAGTGCCAATCTCCAAATTATATCAGGACAAAATTCAAGAACCGTTACTGTATCTAAATATGGCAGCACTGGCGGTAGCGGTACTATAACAGCCACGTATAACCATGGTGCTGGAAATATTGAATGCGAGATGGCGGTATGGATTGGGGTTCCAACACTTTATTATATTGTTCCAGAATCTGGAGAATATGGATATCCTGGGAATTCTTATGGATTTGCTATATGGCCAGCATATTATAATTTATACCCATGGGAGTATTACTGCTATACAGATCCATATGCTGATGTATGGTCACTGGAAGATTGCTATGCACAGATATATTTTGAAGATCCAGGTAATTATGATATCTATGCCTATGCCACTAATTCATGTGGAACAAGCAACACTGTTGATTATTCTGGTTTTTTAATCATGGGAGATTACTTCTCCTTAAGTCCAAATCCGGCTTCTGATGAGGTAGCTGTTACAATAAGTGAAAATCCAGAATTAGATTCAAGCACATCTGATCAAGAGCATAATGTTATCATTTTTGATATGTATGGCACAACAATGATCAATAAAAAATATTTTGGTGACAAATTCGCCATACCAATAAGAAACTTAAAAGATGGAAATTATTTTATAAGGATAAGTAATGGCAGGATGACATTAACTAAAAAATTAATAATTAAACATTAATTTCATTGAAGTTTCGCAGGTAAGATACGGTAAGATTATGACATAAGAAAGTACTGGAATTTTTCAGATATCTCTGAAAATCAGCATACTTAAATTAGCCAAAAAAAATAACTGATCCCAATGCATAGTAATAAAGGTATGAATTTTTTCTCTGAGATCAATAGTTTTTTCCGGAGAATGAGAACCCAAATGCAATTAACAGCATAATGTATATTTCCCAGCATCTGAAAATAAACCGTAAATCCTGTAACTTGAGAGTAATGACAACTGCAAATTCACACTGTTACCGGTGTTATAGCTATTATTGTTGTTTCCTTAATACATGGTCAGCAACGTTTTTCATTATTCTGAATCCATCATGTTTAAGGTTCTCTCGTGCAAGGAGGATGTTTTCTACCGCTTTATGGTTAATGGCTCTTTGGATTGTAAGGTGCTCTAATACAACATTCCTGGAACCACTTGCGAAACTTAAATAATATAAATGAATATGAAGACTATTATTAAAACATCCATTGTTCTCATGGTACTGGCCGCTTCGTTAAGCGGTTGTATGGACAAGACTGTTGAGAGGGTGACGTATAAGGCAAACGTACCTGTTTACATGCCTTTCACTGAATTCCGGAACAGCTTCAGCAAGGGCGAGGCAACTGAGATCACCAATCCAGGGAAGATCTATTTCAAAGATAATTACCTTTTTGTCAACGAGGTAGGCAAAGGTATACATGTCATCGATAACTCTGACCCGGCAAATCCGGAGAAGGTTGCCTTTTACGAGATCATGGGAAATGTTGACATGGCTATAAAGGGAAATATTCTATTTGCCGACAGCTTTATAGATCTTGTTGCTATAGATATTTCTGACATTAATAACCCGGTAGAAATCAGCAGGATTGAAAACATCTTTCCAGAGGTTGTCCCGGAAGGCGACAAATGGTATCCTTATGCTATGGTCGATAAATCAGAAGGTGTAATTATAGACTGGAAAGTAGAGACAGTAACTGAAGAGTATGAACCGGGAAGCACCTGGGGTGGATGGTTATACAGGGGTGAGATGTTATTAATGTCTGCCAATGATGCTGGTGCTAACTGGTCGGCAGGAGCCGGAGTTGCAGGTTCGATGGCTAGATTCATGCTCAATGATAAGTATCTGCATGTGATTGCACATCCCTGGATGCTTAAGACTGTAGATGTTGAAGATGCTGAAAAGATGAATATTGTGGACAGCCTGGATGTATCACGCAATATGGAAACACTTTTCATGCTTGGGGAAAAAATGTTTGTTGGTACAACTACCGGCATGCTGATATACGACGTTACAAATGCTACAAAACCAAAACAGATATCACATTATGACCATATAACCGCCTGCGACCCGGTTGTTGCTGACGGGGAATACGCTTATGTTACACTTCGTACAGGAAACAGATGTGCCAACGGACAGAACCTTCTCGAGGTTATCGATATATCATCAATAACAGCTCCTTTCCTGGTGAAGTCTTATCCTATGTACAACCCGCACGGACTCGGAATAGACGGTAATCTTCTTTTCATATGTGATGGTTCAGCAGGACTGAAAATCTATGACAGATCTGATCCGCTTGATATCATAAATAATAAACTGGCGCATTATCCCGATTTCTTTGCCTTCGATGTCATACCAATGAATGGGGTTCTGATGCTTATAGGAGAAGATGGTATATACCAGTACGATTATTCTGATCCGTCTAACATCGTACAGATAAGTCAAATTACGATAACTGATGATGGAAAGTAGAATATGAACAATAAAAGGATATCAGCAGTAGTTGTCCTGTTTGCATTGACTGTCACTCTCTCAGCGCAAAAGCGTGACAGACAGACAGTAGTGTTTGACGGTGGTTCCCGGATAACGGGCACTATCCTTGTCGATTCCTCAGACTACCTGAAACTGCGAATAACGTCGCCGCAGATTGTAACACTTAAAAAATCAGAGATATCATACACAGTACCGGCAAGTGGAATTGAAAAACCTTTTATCGACAGGCATGGCTATTGGGTAAGGGTTTCGGCATCGGCACTTACAGGCCGTAACGATGAAGAAAATGTTGGCAATATGAGCTTCCACTTCTCAAACGGATACCGGTTTCGGAACGGGTTAAGTCTCGGACTCGGAACCGGGCTGGAAGAGCTCGATGTGGCAGTTATGCCATTATATGCTGATCTGAGATATTATCCTCTCAAAACCCGTTTGTCTCCGTTTGTTTGGCTGAAGAGTGGATATTCGTTCGCGTTTGGAGACAGGGAGGAAGGACAATATTATTACTATGGTTATTATCCTGAAGCAAGAGGAGGATTTATGTTCAATACAGGAGCAGGTATCGAACTCGCTTCATGGCGCAGGAATGCTGTAAATATTGGTGTCGGTTATCGTTATCAAAAGATCATTTACAGGCGCGTGAATAACTGGGTGGAAGATATGACTAATGAACTTGTCACCAATTTTAACCGGATTGAGATTCAATTAGGTTTTATCTTCCGTTAATAAGAATTATGAGTAAATCAGTAATAAGACCATCTAAATTAAGTTATTTTGATGAAGCTTAATATGGATGGCAGGAATGAGAAGGAGTGCTGAAGATGACAGAACATTATCGGACCTTGAGCTTATCAGGCGTTGTTCAGAAGGGGAGTCCCGGGCACAGGAACTTCTTTACAGACGCTATTTCTCATTCGCAATGTCGGTATGTATAAGATACACAAGAGACCAGTATGAGGCTATGGAGATCGTTAACGACAGTTATATGAAAGTGCTGGACAATATTGAAGAATTCGATGGTTCGAGATCATTCCGGTCGTGGTATGGAAGGATAGTTGTCAATTCGGCTATTGACAATTACAGGAGGAACTCAAAGCATGTATCGCATCTGCAAATAAGTGATCTTGAATCAACGGAGATTGAAGAACCTTCAATAAGTGCTGAATTATCGGCAAACGATATCCTCTCTCTCTTCAGTAAGCTGCCTGATAACTACAGGGTTACTTTCAACCTGTTTGAGATTGAGGGATATACTCATGAGGAAATAGGGCAGATGCTTCAAATCAGCACATCAACTTCAAGATCAAACCTTTCGAGAGCAAAAAAAATGCTAAGGGATCTTTATAAAAGGAATTTCAATTCCGGGATTAGTAATGAAGCACTTTGACGACATATTCAAGGAAAATGTTGAAAAGGTTTTCAGCAGCTTCAATGCCGATCATCTTGCTGATGAAGGATGGAATTCGTTTGTAGTAAGGCAAAAAGGCCAGCGCAGGCGTGCAGTAATCATACCACTGTGGGCACGTGCTGCTTCAGTGCTTCTGATAATCGGGCTTGGGATCTTTTTTACTTACAAAGTCACAACGAAGCATAGTGCCAGGGGATTGATTTCCGGAAATGAGTCTGCAGTACAAGAGGCTGAAGAAATTGGACTACTCAATGAAGGCAAGAAAACTCCTGTTCCGGTCATTATTGAGAAAGCAGAACCGTTTAGCAGGAAGGAGCGTATTGAGCTGAGAACAACAGAGACCAGGCAGACCAGTTCAACTGCTAATTCAATATCAGAACCGGTAGTATTGAGTGAGGAATACATCATTGTTCAGGAAGATACTGAAAGCAGGTTTATGATCCCTTCAACAATAACTGTTTTGCCTGATCCCGGAATATCAGGCAAGCCATTGCATAACTTAATATCAGAAACCCTTACAACCGGTTTAGAGACAAATGATTCTCAAAGGTCAGAAAAAGAAACTGGAAGTCGTTACGGAGGGAGGATACTTATGGCAGGTTTATCGGGATTATCAGCGCAGAGCGGAGGGAAAGCTTCTCCGGCGTCCGGATTATCAGTTGGGTTATATCTCGATCAGAAGCTCACAAAGAAGATTTCTATCAGACCGGGGCTTGCACTTGCCATGCAGTCATTTGTGCTCGATAACGGGAGCATCCCTACTGGAATCAATAATCCTATATCATTAAACGATGGCACTAACGGCAGTCTTTATTCATCTGAAGGGCAGTTCAGTATGCTGGCTATGGAGGTGCCGCTGAATTTAGTTTTCAGGATTGTTGAAAAGAAGCGTTCAGTATTTTATGTATCTGCAGGAGCTTCATCAATGATATATCTCAGCCAGCAATTCAAGGTTGATTTCGTTAATAAATACACAAAAGAAAGTTATAATTCAACGACCGATGAGTTATCTTACGAAACAAATTATTCAACTGTCAGAGTAGAGAACGATTATGGGGCATTAAGACGTGCGGATTTTTTCGGGTTGGCCAATTTGTCAGCCGGATATTCATTTCCATATAGTAAAACAGGCACTCTGCTTATTGAACCATTCCTGCAGGTGCCTGTCAGTGACCTTACCAGTCTTGACCTCAGATTAAGGTACGCCGGTATTTCAATGAAGATGCAATTCGGGAAAAAACCACGCGATAATTAGGAGGATATTGATAAGAAATTTTACTTCTGAACGTTTTCCTTCAGATCGCAGATCCCATTTTTATTTTCATCGACATAGTTTCTTCCTCCGGGAGCTGTGCCACGACCCTGGCCGGGACCCATGCCACGTCCCTGAACCGATCTCATTCCTCTGCCCTGGCCGGCAGCCATGCCTCTTCTTCCGGGTGTTGCAGAAGCAGCACCATTTCTCCGTCCACCCCTGTTAAAACTGCCATTAGTTTCATAATAATCACAGATACCATTCTTATCGGCATCAACGTAAGCTCCCCTTTCCGGCTGAGCTGCCTGTTTTTGAGCCTGTGATGCATTGTTCTGCTGTGCAGAAGCCATTGTTGTTAAAGCTATTAAAGCCAGTCCTGTAATAAAAAGTTTTGTTTTCATAACCATAAAATTTAATTAATAATTACTTAGTTAATAAATCTGCCGCCACGACCTCTTCTGCGCTGACCTCTCATTCCATTTGGTCCTGCCGGAATATCTGTGGCGAACATATCCCTGAACATTAGTTCAAGTTTTTCCTGTTGCTGCTTATCGCAAATGTTTTTAAAATCAAGGTAATAACCATATGTAAGTTTTTTCAGATCGGCATGCAGATATCCAAGGGAATCAGCCAGGGTATTTAATCTGGTTGTATTACTTCCTTCGGCAGACAATTCATTCAGCATCTGCTGTCTTAATTCAGCTAACCTGATATTTATCTCCCGTACCTGTTGTCTGAATTCCGGATTGAAGCGGGAAAACTCTGACATCTGATCTCTGCTGAGACTGAGCTGATCGCGGAAGTATCGTCCGCTGAACCTTGACGAAGAATTCACGAACTCATTTTCCCGGTTTTGTTGTACATTCAATACTTCTGCAACCTGTCGACGGTTGTAAAGAACGGTTACAATCATAGCGACATTCATCGCCGCCAGGATAACAATTGTCCATATCATCCATCTTTTTGTGTTCTCAGTTCTCATGGTTCTCCTCCTATTCATTTGAAAGGTTATCAACTGATTCCAGAGAAGCATCATCTATCATTGCCAGTTCTGCAGGAATTATCCTTGTATTGTTGTATGGCAGTGATAAATTACCGATCATAATACCCAGAAATACTGCTGCAGCCAGGGATAAGGTCATCAGAGCCGGCCTTAGGATCCTGGTAAATATGTCCACGGATCTGTACCCTGAGATTTCCCTGTTTCCGATCTTTGCCATCACTCTCGTTATAAGGAATGGATCGGGTTCCAGTTCTTTTTCAGAACCAATTACCCTGTCGGCGAGGACCTGAATCCTGTACATCTGATTACATGCCTCACATTCCTTAATGTGAGACTCAAGCTGAGTTTTCATATCTGAGGGAAGGATCCCTTCCAGATATGCATCCAAATTTTCCTGACATAACTTACAATTCATTTTAATGGTTTTTATGGTTAGAAACAAAACTTATTTTTTTCCTACGCTGTTAATCATTTTTTTACTATCTGATGATAATTTTTCACGGAGGTTCTTTTTTGCCCTCTGTATAAGCGCTTCAACAGCACCTTCTGAAATGTTCATGATCTCTGCTATCTCTTTCTGGGGAAGATCATCATACTTGCTGAGGACTATAGCTTTCCTTTGACTTTCAGGGAGGCTGTCAAGCGCTTTACCAAGCCAGTCGGAATGCTCCTTCCTGATCAGGATCTCTTCGGGGTTTTCCGGCGCCTCATATAAAAATATTTCCTCAGGATCTTTCTCTACCCCTGAAATATTTTTAAAGTATTGTAAGATTGATTTCTTTTTGCTATGCCTTATCCTGTTCAATGATGCATTAATGGCTATCCTGTAAAGCCAGGTGGAAAATGCTGATTCCCCTTTAAAGGCGGATAGTGACTGATATGCCTGAATGAAGACCTCCTGGGTTAGATCATCGGCATCATCTTTATAATGAACGAATCCCAGACAGGTACGGAAAACCAAAGGCTGATATTTTTCCATCAGCAACCGGTACTTTTCTTTTTCTCCCTGTAGGATAGCCCGGATAATCTCTGTATCCGTCATGATGAAAAATTAGAGGTGATCGAACTTCCAGTGGTATTTAGCTTAATCAACGGAGCTTTAAAATGTTTTTGCCTTCGTATTTTCTTACTCAAGTTCCTTTGCAATAGCCATTGCTGCAATTGTGCCGTCAGCAACTGCAGTTGTAATCTGCCTGTACTTCTTGCTAATAACATCACCGACAGCATATACTCCTCGGATATTTGTCCTCATATCCTCGTCAGCTTTAATGAATCCCCATTTATCCATTTCCAGCTTTTGTTTGAAAAGGTCAGTATTTGGTTTCATTCCAATGAAAATAAAAACACCGTCACTTTCAAGCGATGATCTTACTCCTGTCTTGATATTCTCCGTTATCGTAACTATCCTGTCACCCTCTTTCCTGAATTCTCTGGGCTCATTATCGTACAGGAAGGTCACTTTCGGATTTTTGAATATTTTTTCCTGAGCCTGCCTGTTTGCTGTGAGCTTATCAAACTGGTGAATTATAGTCACTTTACTTGCAAACCTTGAAATGAATTCAGATTCTTCAACGGCTGAATTACCTCCGCCAATCACAAGGACTTCCTTATTATCGTAATATTTTGCATCGCAGGTAGCGCAATATGAAATGCCTTTCCCTCTTAGCTCTTTCTCACCGGTTGCCCCTGTGTTGTTAGGCGTAGTTCCGGTAGCTATTATGATCCTTTTGGCTTTCAGGGTCTCATATTCATCAATGACAACTTCTTTCTTCTCCAGATCTATACTTGTTACATCGACTGCGACCTTATAAACAGTGCCGCACAATTTTGTCTGTTCGCTCATATTATGCGACAGCAGATAACCGGGAAGCGGTTCAATAAAACCCGGATAATTTGAAACCTGGTGAGTATTTGCAACGTTCCCGCCCGGCAAAGCAAGGTCGACAAGTACAGTGTTTATTTTAGACTGGCACAGATACAGTCCTGCAGTTAATCCACCAGGTCCGGCACCAAGAATAATAACATCAAATTCTGATACTGATGGCTTAATCCGGGATTTAATATCTCTGACTCTTTCAGGAGAAATCAATGAATCAAGGTTTTTGATTATTTCGCTTCTTTTAATTCCACCTGTCAGTCTGCTGCCTGTTTCTTTACCATCTTCAAAGAAAAGCAGTGTAGGGGATGATTTCACTCCGAGAGCTTCGGCAAGATTTCTGTTTCCCTGACGGAATATTTTCAGAAATTTTATGTCATGTCCGTATAATTCCGACAAATTCTGAAATTTTGATGCCAGTGCTTCGCAGGGAGGGCATTCCGTGGAATAGAAATCAACGACTACTTTCCCACCTTTCAGGACTTCATTGTCAAATTCGGATGCGGTTATCTCTTTCATTTTATTGTTATTATATTGATCTGAAATACTGTGAAAAACCAAGTTCCATTAACTCCTTTACAGGCCGGCAGTCAGGAGAACAAATATTCCCGGTACGGTTTTTAGCTACCGAACCGCAACCTCCTCCGCAGGCTAGCTGAACGGAGCAATCCCTGCATTCAGCAATCGAAGTTACGTCCCTTGATTCCCAGTTATCTATAATTTCTTCTTTCCTTGTAACTGACGGGTAGAAAGTTCCGAGGGATTCATCGGTTTTTCCGACTGTTGCTGTACATGAGTAGATATTACCTGTATAATCAAATGCCCATTCAGTTTTGCACGCCGGACAGGAGTCAAAAAGAGGCCCGGGGAGTTCCCCATTCTCTTCAAGGTATTTTGAAACTGAGTAGGCAGGTTTATGAAAATCAAGGATATGGGGATGAATTTTTATCATCTCATAGATCTTCTCATAAAGGGATATCCTGTCAAAAAGCTTATCAGGTGATGACTGACAATGGTGCAGCTCGTAATTCCTTCCCAGCTGTGTTTTAAAAAGAGGACTGGCAGTCCATCCTTTTTCCATTGCTAAACGGGAAAGATCTGCAAGGTTATCGATGTTTTTTTTATCAACTACCATACGAAGATTGATATTGATCCCTTTTTCGAGACTTTTATCAATGCCTTTTACTATTTTTTCAAATGTTCCGCCTCCGCCTTTCAGAAAACGCCTGTTATTATGAACTGATTCGGTTCCGTCAAGAGTGACCTGGATCTCTCTTATATCTCCTTTCTTCAATAAAGGAATATATTCTTCAAGAAAATAACCGTTTGTCACGAAGCAGAGAGACAGACCAGCTTCATTTGATTTCTGAATGATATATCCGATTATATCTTTCTGCACCGGAGTGTTAAGCAGTGGCTCTCCTCCGAAGATTGTTATGTATTTTTTGCGGGCTGCAAATTCCTTATTTACATAATCGAAAAAGGCATCAACGACTTCTCTGCTTAGCTTATTTGAAGGATGATCATACTGATCCTGATAGCAATAATGGCAGGCAAAATTACAGCTGTAGTTTGTAACGAAGAAAATCTGGATTTCATCTTTATCGCGGGAATCGAGGAAATCAAGATACTTACGGCGGTATTCCTTTGATTCCTCAGCCTGGTTGATCAGGTATCCTTTATCAATCAGATCGTTTTTGAACTCATTATCGATTATATCTTTTCCTTCCCTGGCAGCCCTTATCTTTTCTGCATCCTCAGGTGTCAGTATGTCGGCGTTGCCTGAGAGCAGATTCACAATAAAGTAATTCTCTGAATCCCTGATTCCGGAAGTTATATTATATTTTGAAAATATCATTTTTCGGTACTGTCCACAATGAATCTTTTAAGGCTGCCATGGAAAGATAACGATACATTGATCAGCTGTGATCAGTCTGTTAATCGTGACAGCCTGCAACAGTTTTGGAGATCTTTGCGCAGCACTGTGCTACTTTGGCCTTTAACTGGTTCGCTTTGTTTCTGATAAGACTTTTCATTTTCTGTATTATTTAATTGGTAAAATTTACTTCATTTTTACTTCCTGACTCATGATCCCCGCAGTTGCATTTTCCGGAAGGTTTTTGTCCGGCAACTGTCCAGCTGCATACATTAATACTGCCTTTTTCATACGGAGCCGATTCTTCTATAATCCTGACAGAAGTAAATCCTGCTTTCTCAAGATGCCGGATGTATTCGTCTCTTGTTACAGCACCTGCCCAGCATTCTGCAACAGCAACAGGATCGTTCCTGTATTTGTCCGGCACGGGGCTGACAGAATAAATATCACTTACAACAAACCTGCCTCCTTTTTTCAAGATCCTGAAGATCTCTTTCCATACGGCAAGCTTATCCGACGAATGGTTAATAGTGCAGTTGGAGATCACCAGGTCAGCACAAGAGTCTTCAAGAATGATCTTTTCAAGCGGACTATGGATGAATTTTACGTTTTTCACCCCGAGTCTTTCCGCTGTGGACCTGGCTTTCAAAAGCATTCCTTCTGAAATATCCACGCCATATACAAATCCATCTTCTCCGACATTCTCAGCCAGTCGGAGCGCATCGGTTCCCCGGCCGCTGCCAAGATCGACGCATACTTCTCCTTCTGAGGGTTCAGAATAATTTATTGCCCCTCCGCAGGAAAGACAACAGGATGATTCTGCAAGGGAACTATATCTTTTATCAATTTCTTTAAGATCCATTTGACTTTTAGCTTTTTACTGAAGATATATTGATTTCTACGTTATAGGTCAGGCTGTAATTAAAAATCCCAGAAGCGAACCCATGAATACACTTCCGTACGGACTGCTTGTAATGGGGCAGGTCCCTGAGGTGCAGCCAATAAAATAATAATAAAGGAACCCAACCAGTCCGCCTGCAATTATACCAATAAAAGGTTTCCAGAAGTACTTTGATCTCAGGAATTCCTTTACTGTTTTCGGTTTTGCTTTCAGGGATGTATTTGAATCCATATGTTTTTATCCATCAATTTTCACTGCAAAGATAAATTAAAAAATCTATAAATCGCAATAGTATCACCATAAATCTTTTTAATATCACTATTTTTTTATCTTTGCAGTAAGATATTCCTGAGATGGGAGTGATTTTCAAAAAAGAATTATCAGAGAAAGAGATTGAGGAGCTTTTCAGCAGTGATGAAAGATGCCTGGAATTTCTTGCGGAAGTAAAATGGGAGCATGGCTTTAAATGCAGGAAATGTGGTAATGATAATTATTGCCCGGGGAAGACACTATATTCCCGTCGTTGTACCAGGTGCAAATCTGAAGAATCGGCAGCAGCCGGTACAATTTTCCACAACTGTAAGTTTCCCTTACATAAGGCATTTTATATAGCATATAATGTCTGCAAGGGGAAAGAGGATATTTCAAGCTATGAACTGGCAAGAAGGTTATCACTCCGGCAGATGACCTGCTGGAATTTCAAGACAAAGATCCATCAGGCTATTGAGGAAATGGATTCCCTCACAGAGAATGAGAGATCATCCCTTAAAAAAATCTTTACTGACACTCCAGGCCTCCAAGACTAGAAGACTAGAAGACTAGAAGACTAGAAGACTAGAAGACTAGAAGACTAGAAGACTAGAAGACTCTAATACACCTTCTCCCACAGCAACCTCAGTTCCCTTGTCGGATCATTTTCAACCCTGCATTCAAGGTTGAAAATCATTGTAGCCCTTGATTCTGTATCGTAAGCCGGCCAGTATGGGATTTTATCGCAGTTTGGATCTCCTGTTTTACCGAATGCCAGAACTGTCGATCCGACAATATCCGCCATTTTTCTGGCTTCGAGAGTATTTCCTGCAATAAGGTTCCGCGGATTTCCGAGCACCAGTCCGAGATCAACCCCATGAACTGCTCCAAAGCGTCCCTCATAAGCCGGGGAAGGCCATTCGACAACATAAAGGTATGCTTTACCTCTTTTTTGTCTGGATTTCCTCTCTACCATCATAGTAGCACGTTCACGGGTAGCAGAATCCGTTCTGATACGTGCCTGGACCTGGACAGGAGTTGCGTTAGGATATACTTTCCTGTACGTAGTCAGTACCAGATTTGCATTTTCCTTATAGGTTTCATTGATCCATTTGATCAATCCTTCCTCATCAAGCTCAGCTCCGGAAAAATTCCTGATGCCTGAATCTTCCCGGGTATATCCCACAATCATTGGTATATCAGCTGAGATCTCAGGAGCCTCGGGATCGAAAGGATCTTTTGGAATTACCACCCCGTCAACAACAGGGCTGAATGAGGTGTTTGATTTAGCTTCGATGATGGTATCCCATGGGATTTTCTGAAGATCTTCCGGTTTTGTTTTACTGATTCCGAGTTCGGACAAGAGTTTTTCTGTCTGGCCGGTATTACGGTCCCTTGAACCGAGAGAAAGAGTGGAGCCGCTCTGGACAAGGGCTTTATGAAACAATCCTTTTGCTGATGGCATTACCATAAGGGTTGATACTTTTGCACCTCCTCCGGACTGTCCGAATATCAGGACATTTCCCGGATCCCCTCCGAATACTGAAATATTATCCCTTACCCATTCAAGTGCTGCAACCAGGTCAAGCATACCTGCTACGGCAGCATAAGCAAATTTGGGAGAACCAGTTACTTTTCCCAGGTCAAGGTAACCCATCGGACCGAGCCTGTGATTGACTGTCACAACAACTGCATCACCCAGTCGTGCCATCGGATCGCCATCGAATGTAATTCCTCCCGATCCGTCTGTGTAGCCACCTCCGTGGATATAAAAGAAAACCGGTCTTTTACCATTATCATTTAAGCCGGGGGTCCATACATTGAGGAAAAGACAATCCTCACTTATCCCTGACTTTACATGTGCGTCCCAGTTGACAGAATGGGCATAGGGATCAGTCGGATTGCCGGGCTTTTGAGGTGCTGCCGGTCCATAGGCAAAGGCATCGTATACATCTTTCCATCTGGCAGGTTTTACAGGTGGCATAAAACGGTTAGCTCCGGCAGTACTTGCACCATATCTGATGCCACGGAAAGTTTTTATTCCTGCAGTGTTCATTCCTCTGACTTTCCCGTATGTTGTTTCAACAACAGGGAAAACATCGGATAAGGCTGCATAACCGTTACGAGGCAGCAGGATGCCGGCAGTTGCTGCTGCCCCAAGGATTGTAGTCTGCTTTAAAAAGCGGCGGCGTGAGATGCCGTAGTAATTCAGAGATTGATCTTTATTTGTCATGGTTTCGGATTTTGTATTAACAAAGTTAGAATAAGACAAATAAAAAGAAATACCTGAACCATGAAATATTCAAGGAATGTTTTCCTATTGTCACACAAGATTTACAAATGTAGGATACCGTAACAAGAGGGAGATTCCTCTCGCGATGAATCGGGATCGGAATGACAGGGTACTTTTGTGAGTGGTAGGGGGAATGAGGCGGGGCGTTTTGGCAGAAAGCTGTTACAAAGAAAAAAATTTGAATCAAAACGCCCCGCCTCATTCTCCCGTGTCCCTAAAGAAGCCGTGTCATTCTGAATGAGTCAATCCTGAGTTTGCGAAGGATTGACGAGTGAAGAATCTCCTTCCATTCCCCAAATACCATAAAGGGTTTCATCGAAACGAATTTCCCTGAGTTTGCGAAGGATTGACGAGTGAAGAATCTCCTTCCATTCCCCAAATACCATAAAGGGTTTCATCGAAACGAATCTTCCCTGAGTTTGTGAAAGATTGGCGAGTGAGGGATCTCTATGGCTATTCATTTATACCACACCAGGATTTTGTTCAGGAACTTTGTTCTAACTGCTCCTGATCATTGTAAGTACCATCTTGAACCTCTCAATTGCCTTAAGGGCATGAGGATTATTTGCAGGCATAATGATTGTCTCACCAGCTTCAAGGATATGGGAGACACCATTTATGATTATGTCGGCTTTACCGTCAACTATCTGTACCACAGCGTCAAAAGGCGAGGTGTGTTCGGTCAGTCCTTCCCCTTTGTCAAATGACATCAGACTGATATTCCCGGTTTCCTTTTTAAGTACATGCTTGCTTACAACAGCCTTTTCAGCATAAGCAATAGAATCAGCATAGGAGAATTTCTTCCCCTTTTCAAATTCATTGTTTCCCATGATTAAGTTATTTATTAATTTCCTTAAGGATATCTTCTATATCGGGTATGCACCCGCCACACCCGGTTCCGGCTGTGGTTTCATCCTGGACTTCCTCAACTGTTTTCAGTCCTTTATCCTTTATAGCTTTTACAATTTCACTTTTCATGATGCCCATGCAGTGACAGATTTCAATATCTTCCATATTTGCTTGTTTAAGTATACAATAATAGCAATAACAATTAAGATGTGAAGAAGGTTCAGAAAATAAATGTATTAATTACACTAATAATAATTCTGAAATAATTACTTTTATCATCTGTTTAAAGTCTTGTGAAGAAAAAGAAAGATATCAGGATGATTAAAAGCTGTACTTTTCGGGATCTTCCAATTATTTATATTCTGTACAGTTCATATGTTAACTTAAAATTATATCAACCATGAAAACTCTTGTTATGTCTTTTACCGCGTTGATGATCTTTTTCAACGTATTTGCCGGTAATAATGACTCCTCCGGATCTGCCGGTGCAGGAATTTCAGTCCTGAGCAACGGGACTGCTGTTGAAGATATTCCTCCAACTACCTCCCTGGTTTACCCCGGTCCTGACGGCAAGCTTGTTTATATCGCTGACAGCCTTGGTAACAGGATCCCGGATTTTTCAAATGCCGGATACAAGGGAGGTGGGGTTTCTATACCTTACGTTCCGAATAAAGTAACCGTGTGGCCCGTTGTGGGAGACAACTCAGCAAACATTCAGACTGCAATCGACAAGGTTTCATCGCTTCCTTTGGATGCTTCCGGATTTCGGGGTGCGGTGTTGCTTAAAATGGGATTTTACAGACTCGAAAAACCCTTATACATTAAAGCTTCTGGTGTCGTTCTACGCGGTGAAGGAATGAGTGATATCGGAACCATTCTTTATGGCGTTTTGCCTGCCCGGGATCCAAATGCAACTGGCAGGGAACGATTCGGAAGACCCGATATGATAAACATTGGAGCAGAAAATGGAACAGAACTGATAGAAGACAGCAAGCAATCAATTACTGATGATTACGTCCCTTTTGGGGCTGTTAGTTTTAATGTGAAATCTGCCAAGGGCTTTAAAAAAGGCGATAAAGTGATTGTTAAACGATATGGCAATGAAGCCTGGGTTAAAGAATTGAAGATGAAGGATGAAATAGCCAACAGCAGAGCCTGGAAATTTGATATCAATTATGACCGCGAAATTATTAATATCAATGGAAACACCATTACGGTTGATGCACCCATTTTTACGGCCATCGATAAACGCTGGGGAGGAGGCGAACTAATAAAATACAACGATAATCGCATTGAGCAGTCAGGTATTGAAAACTTGCGTGGAATATCGGATTATAATCCAACGGTAAGAACCACAACCTACGGAAACATGGATCGCGACAAATTGGCGAAAGAGTACCAATACCAGGGAGACGAATATTACTCTGACGAAAACCATTACTATAATTTTATCAGTTTTACAAATGTTAAAAATGCCTGGGCGCGAAATGTAACTGCTTTGCATTTTGCTTATAGCGCTGTGATAACAAGTGGCGGAGCTAAATGGATTACTGTTCAGGATTGCATTTCTATGGAACCTGTTTCGGTCCGGGCAGGTGGCAGGCGTTTTACATTCAAATTGAATGGCCAGTTAAGTCTGGTTCAAAGATGTTTATCCTATAAAGGCCGTCACTCTTTTGCAGGGGAAAGCGCCACTGCTAGTGGTAATGTGTTTCTTGACTGTAAAGCCATCAATCCCTACTCTACCAGTGAACCTCATGGCTACTGGGTAAATGGTATACTTTACGACAATGTGAAGGCACCATTAACAGCCCGGTATTGGGACTTTGTTATGGGATGGGCAGGAGCGAACACTGTCTTTTGGAACTGCGAGGGTGATTTCCTGATTCAAAGTCCGCCAACGGCTGCAAACTATTCCTTTGGACATATCGGTGTAAACGCAGTATCATTTAACGCCGCATTGCAGGATTTAACGAAACCAAACGGCCATGTTGAATCGATGGATAAACATGTTACACCAAAAAGTTTATATCTTACTCAGTTAAAAGAAAGACTTGGCGAACAGGCAGTTAAAAATGTCATTGGCTCGGATGATAATTAGAAATCTGAAAAATCTAAAAAGATGAAACCCACATGTATTAAATACACAAACACGTATGTATGTAATTTTCAATCATGTGGGTTCTCCCGCTTAGGCGGGACAGGCTATCAGACCTTTAAAATCAAAATTATATACTGATGAAATCTGTTAAACTGATTCTAATTCCAATATTGTTTTTGGGAGCTGTTGCTTTAATAAAAGCTCAGGATATTCCACCGACAACAACTTTGGTATATCCCGGAACTGACGGCAAGCTTGTATATGTTGCCGACAGTCTGGGTAATAAAATTCCTGATTTCTCGAATGCCGGATATAAAGGCGGAGGTGTTCCGATTCCTTATGTTGCCAACAAAGTAACTGTTTGGCCTGTTTTGGGAGATAACTCAGCAAATATTCAGGCAGCAATCGACAAGGTTTCAGCCCTTCCGTTAGATGCTTCAGGCTTCAGAGGGGCTGTTCTTTTAAAAATGGGTACTTATGAACTTGAAAAACCAATCACCATAAAGGCTTCCGGCGTAGTACTCCGGGGAGAAGGGATGAGTGAAATTGGTACCATTCTCATAGGCAAAATACCAAAAGACAGACAAGCTTATGGCAGAGGCGGACTTGTAAATATAAGCGGCCCCAAAGCGATAGCTCCGCAGGAAGATACAAAACAAATTATCACGGATAAATATGTACCGGTTGGTGCTCGCAGTTTCAATGTGGCTTCGGCCAAGGGATTTAAAGTAGGTGACAAAATCCTGGTTAGGAGAATTGGTAACCAGGACTGGATAAAGGAGATTGGAGAAGATAGTATTTCAGCAGGCAGGAACAAATGGAGGCCTTTTAACATTACTTATGACAGAGTTATTGTTGATATCAAAGGAAATACAATTACCACTGACGTAACCATTTTCACGGCTGTTGATGCGCGCTGGGGCGGAGGCGAGATTCTTAAATACACCGATGAGCGTATAGAGCAGTCAGGGATAGAAAACCTTCGTGGTATTTCAGAATATAACCCTTCGGTCCGACAGAAGACGTATGGCAACATGGACCGTGACAAGTTAGACCCTAAATTTCAGTATCAGGGCGAAGAGTATTTCTCGGATGAAAATCATGTAAGTAACTTTATTGTAATATCCAACGCAAAAAATGTCTGGATCAGGAACATCAGTGCACTCCACTTTGCCACAAGTGTTATCCAAAGTAACGCAGGCTCGAAGTGGATCACGGTGCAGGATTGCGAATCATGGGAGCCTGTTTCGCAACGTTGGGGTGGAAGAAGGTTTATTTACCAGATGAATGGCCAGCTCTGTTTGGTACAGAGGTGTTTTTCACAGAAAGGGAGACATTCATTTGTTCTTCAGAATGCCGAAGCAAGTGGAAATGTATTTCTCAATTGCGAGGCAGTAAATCCTTATTCCACAAGTGAGCCACATAACCATTGGGTGAATGGCGTTTTATACGATAACGTAAAAGCTCCGCTTACAGCAAGGTATTGGGATTACATTATTGGCTGGGCTGGCGCTAATATTGTTTTCTGGAATTGTGAAGGCGATTTTCTGGTCCAGAGTCCGCCAACTGCAAAAAACTATTCGTTCGGACATATTGGGATAAATGCAGTAATTTTTAATGCCGGTTTGCAGGATCTCAAAAAGCCCAACGGACATGTTGAATCGATGGACTATCATGTTACTCCAAAGAGCCTTTACCTTACTCAGTTGAAAGAAAGATTAGGCATTGAAGCTGTCATGAATGTTATTACTGAAGGCCAGTCCTGGAAATAGACCGACTCTAATTTTAATCAGATTGAAAATGTAAACAGCTTAGCTGGTTTATAACAAATTTTAAAGCTAGTAAATCATGAAAAAACTAATAAAATATTCTTTTGTCTTGTTGATATTTTTTGTCAGCAGGTTTGTTCTTTCGGCTCAGGATTTGCCACCTACAACCACTTTGGTATATCCAGGAACAGACGGTAAACTGGTCTATGTATCAGACAGTCTGGGTAATAAAATTCCTGATTTCTCAAATGCAGGTTATAAAGGCGGAGGTGTACCTATTCCGCGTGTGGCTATTAAAGAAACCGTTTGGCCAATATCTGGAGATAACTCTGTTAATATTCAGGCTGCAATCGATCGGGTTTCGGCATTAACTCCGGATGCTTCTGGATTTAGAGGAGTTGTACTCCTGAAAATGGGAACTTACCCGCTCGAAAAACCCATTTACATTAAAGCTTCAGGAATTGTCCTCAGGGGTGAAGGAATGAGTGATATTGGTACAATTCTGATTGGCAAACTTCAGAAGGAAGGACAAGGCAGGTCGTTCGGAAGAGCGGCGCTTGTAAATATCGACGGTACAGCACTTAAACTACAGGAAGAAACCAAACAGATAATCACCGACAACTATGTACCTGTTGGTGCTCGAAGTTTCAATGTAGTATCTGCAAAAGCCTTTAAAACCGGAGATAAAATTATGGTCAGACGAATAGGCAATCAGGCATGGATTAAAGAAATTGGTGAGGATAGCATTGGAGCCGGAAGAAACAGATGGAGACCATTTAACATCAACTGGGACAGAGTAATCACCGAAGTTAAGGGCAACACAATTACGGTTGATGCGCCAATATTGTGCGCTATTGAAAAACGCTGGGGCGGCGGTGAAATAATGAAATACGACGACCAGGGGCGACTCGAACAGGTAGGGATTGAAAACTTAAGGGGAATTTCAGAATATAATCCTACTGTCCGGATGACTTCTTATGGCAATATGGATCGTGGTAATTTTGATGACAAAACCAGACCGCATTACGAAGGAGATGAATATTATTCGGATGAAAACCATTATTTCAATTTCATTAGTTTAACCCACACCGTAAACAGCTGGGTGCGAAACATCAGCGCCTTTCATTTTGGAAGTAGTGTTGTAAGCGCTGGTAATGGGACAAAATGGATTACAGTGCAGGATTGCGAGTCTTGGGAACCTGTATCGATCAGGGCTGGGGCAAGACGATTTACATACCAACTTAGCGGGCAGCTTTCGCTTGTTCAAAGGTGTTTTTCGCAAAAAGGGAGACACTCATTTGTTTTGGGCACAAACGCAACAGGTAATGTATTTCTTAATTGTGAAGCAGTCAATCCCTTTGCAACAAGCGAACCACATGCAAACTGGATAACAGGTTCGCTGTATGATAATGTTAAAGCTCCGCTTTCGGCCCGCTACTGGAAAGACATAAATATTGGCTGGGCCGGGGCTAATATAGTATTCTGGAACTGTGAGGGTGATTTCCTGATGCAAAGTCCGCCAACGGCCACAAACTATTCTTTCGGACATATTGGAATAAATGCATCTATATTCAATACTTTTTTTCAGGATCTTACAAAATCCAATGCTCATGTTGAATCGATGGACTATCATGTAACTCCTAAAAGCCTTTATCTTACCCAGTTGAAAGAACGACTTGGAGAAGAAGCAGTTAAAAACGTGTTGAAATAATCAGAACTTCCTGTACTTCTCAGAGCTCGAATAATCACAAACAAAAAAACCGGAAGTTATCTCCCGGTTTTTTTATGCTTCAATTGTGCAGGTTATTCGTTATAAATAATTCACATAACCTTCCATGTTGGTCCTGATCTTATAGACCCAGCTGTAGCTTACTATATACAGTGTTTTCATATCTTCATCACCAAAGCACAGGCTGACGGGGAAATGAGGCAGGTTGATCATACCAACGAATTCACCTTTGGGATTGAATATCTGAACGCCATAATAGGTGCCTACATAAATATTACCCATTTTGTCAATAGCCATACCGTCAGAACTTGAAGATTTCCCTTTTCTGTCAAGTACATTGTCAACAAGGAACAGCTTTGCAAACTGTCTGCCGTTACTTATCGTACCATCTTCGTTTACGTCGTAGGCCCAGACATAATTCTCCTTATCGCTGTTTACAGGGTACCAGGATTCATCGTCGTAACAGTTATTGATATAAAGTGTTTTACCATCAGGAGAAAGCAGGATACCGTTAGGCATAGCAAACTCGTTAGGTTCAGTTATCCTTGTTATTTTACCTTCAGGTGAGATATAATAAACAGCACGCCCGGGCTGGAATTTCACAGCTTCCATTGTGAACTGCGGATCTGTGAAGTAGATTCCTCCTTTGGCATCGGTTATTATATCATTCGGTCCATCGATTTTCTTACCTTCATATCTGTCTGCTACAACTCTTACAATTCTGCCTTCTGTTGTCATCTCAATCACTCTGTGGCCGATCATGTCGCATACAAGGAGGTTGCCGTTCTTATATGGATAAAGACCGTTTGTCTGCATCCTGCCTTCTGTAATATTTCTGTAGGAACCATCGGGACTCAATTCTACTATTGAACTTTTATCCGGATGAGCGCCCCATGCCTGGTCAAAACCCATATTTGAGAAATATATCTTGCCGTTCATCCATTTAGGTCCCTCGGCAAAAGTAATTGATGGTTTTGTAACTGTGCCGTCAACAAGGAGTTCAAGCTTAGAGTCTTCAGGAATAATAGCATGATAAGCTTCCAGGGCTGCTTTTTCTTTTGCACTATAATCAGCTCTTGCAGGCCAGAAAATGTCAATAGCATCGCAACCGAGGTCACTTACTTTTGCTCCATGTACCATGTTCCCGGGTATCAGTACCAGATCATCCTTTTCCATTTTCTGTTCCCCGTCGAGAAGTATTTCATTGCATCCTCCGCGAAGTACAAGCATAGTCTGAGCTTCCGGATGAATATGACGGTCGAACAGTGCTCCCGGGTCCATCGAGATAAAACTGATCTGAACATTTTTTCCTGTAATAAGTCTTGAGTTTGATCCTGCAGCAAGCGGCGTAAACTGAAGATTATAAAGATCATATACTTTGTTCGGAACTACATTCGGAACAGCCGGAATTTTAAGGTCAGCCATTGCGGCCGGTACTTTTGCAATGCCGGTTTTAACAAGATAGTCAGTACGGACCGGACTATAGACCTCGAAAAGCTTTGCACCATCAGGTCCGGCTGTCAGGGCGTTCTTGCTGTCTTTTTCAAGATAGACAAAATCTATCCTTGGGGTAACGCTGTGAGCGCCATCCTGTTCTTCTCTTTTTCTTGAGATCATATTTACAGAAGATCCATTTATAAGCTGATCCACCGATCCTTCTAAAACAAACAAAAAACGGTCTGAAGGAAGTACTTCCTCGGGGATCTTTGCTCCCGGCTTAAGTTGAAGAACGGCAACCATCGTGCCACTCCACCAGTAGATCTTTGCTTCAACTCCTGGATAAAGTGTGGTATTGGAGATATTGTCAAGATTTGTAACTATCCCCGGATCCAGATTTGATTCAAGCTTTATCTTAGGCAGACCTGTAAGCTGCCTTTCAGCTAATGCATATTGTTTGATGAGGTCCTTATTTTTTTTCTGCCATTCGGGTGCCTTTGTGCACTGAGATAGAGTGATCGCTATCATAACCGTTAGTCCGGCAAGAATGATACTTTTTGTTGATTGTTGTTTCATAACCTATATAAATTTAAGTAATTGTTTGAATATCAGTGGTATAATTTAGATATATTTTCAATCATGGTTTAAATTGAGATCAAATGTAGTAAATTTTTATCTCAGATATGGAAAAAACTATCGAGTCGTTTCCCCTTCTTAAGTCTGTAATGGTAAAAGAATAATACAAGCGCAAAAGGCAGTGCTGATACACCTGTAATGAGTGACCAGCGCAATTCGGTTTTACCGGTGTGAAATTTATCAAGAAAAATTTCGGTTATGATACAGAACCCGGATAGTACCAGAAATCCGGCTGCGATTATATTCAATCCCTTAAAATGAGCAGCTTTATATAGGATTATTATTATGGCCGTCGCAATAGAGAGTGAAATAGTAACAGGGAATGCAAGGGGGAAGAACCATCTGATACCAGGGGTAAAGAGGTCTATCAGGAAAAGAGCAGCAAGAATTGTAAGCAATATGCCGGATGACAGTATTAACAGCCGCTTGTGAACGAGGTGGAAAAGAGTCAGAATGGTCCAGATTGCAAGCAATGCTGTATCTGAAAACAACGACCAGGAAAGGCCCTTTACTGTCAGAAGATCGACTATAGTGCAAATCACAATGTCGGAAAATGTAATTATTCCGCTCAGCTCCCACAGATACTTTTTGTTTTCTTTTCCCGGATACTGAACGGATTCTGGAAAGTTTTCCGATAATTGATCATCCTGTTCCTGTACAGACCGCGGATCTTTCCCGCAAAGAGGGCATCTAATAAAGCTTTCATCAAGCTCAACTCCGCAATTGATACATATAACCATGTGTTTTGATTTATGTTTGGTTCATAATTTTAACGTGAATTCCTTCATCAGTAAGGTGCCTGAAAATAAATTTTTCAAGGTCGTGCGATCGTGAGATATTGGTGAAACAAATTCTTATCTTGTCGTTATATGAGACAAGTCCGCAGCTTACCTTTACTTTCGGATTAGGAGGGGGAGGCAGGATCTCAAAAGATTCTACCAACGCAGCCATTTCTTCAGGCAAAGCTATCTGCCCGAGATTTGTTACAATTCCTGTCCAGCGTTTTGAAGCCAATCCCCTGTAGACGAAAGCAATGCCCATTTTCTTAATGAACAGTGGGAGTATCCTTACAACGAAGAGCTTTTCATAGCTTACATTCGATGAGAGGAACCTTGATATCTGCTTTAAATCCGTGCTCATCTGAAGCTGGTGATGAATTGACCGAAGTATTTCTTCAAAGGTGTACGAACCCAGGCGCAGGTCAATTTCGGGCAGTACAAACAGGGAGAAATTGCGCATTGTGCGGCTGGGGAGCTTATTTCTCATATTGACAGGGACCTCGACCCTAAGGGCGCTCTTCGTTTTCTTCCTACTTTTCGCTTGACTGTCGCAAAAGATCCTGTAAAGAGAATACACATAAACAGAAACAAAATATTCTGTTAATGTAACTTTATATTTCCTGGCAGTATTGAGAAGCTCACTCACACTTAAATCCGCACGTATTATTCTTACGCGCGGTTTTTTATTAAGCTTGAAGGGAAGATGCCATGCTTTGATAAGCTTTGCCGGCGGCGGTAACTTACTGAAGTACCTGTTATATCCGTCTTCAAATTCCTCTTCGGATATTTGTGAATCGGGCAGTATGATATCGCCTGTCTGGGTTATTTGCTTCCCGGTAATTTTAAGGTAGGAGTAAAGCAGCGATTTCAGGTATTCCAGTGCACCGCCACCATCGGTTAGTATATGCAGGAATTCAACAGAAATGCGGTTTTCTCTTACAACAATCCTGTATAAAAGTTCATTAGTCCTGTTTACATCAAATGCCTTGCAGGGCATCCCTTCATCAGCCTGTATTACGGGGATCTGATCATTGAACTCAAGAAAATGCCAGAAAAGGCCGCTTCCCAGTGAGACACTGAAATAGGGGAATCTCTTTGAGGTAATGGCAACTGCTTCTTTAAGAGCAGAATACTTAACAGGATCTTTTAGTGATACGGTTATTCTGAAGACGGATGTCAGGTTTTTCGACATTACAGCCGGAAAAAGTTTCGCAGCATTGTCAAGCTTCAGCCAGCCTCTTTCCTCGAATGATTTTTTGATTGCTTATCTCCCCGTTTAATTAAATAACAAAGATAATTTTTTATATTAATGTTGAAAAACCGCTCAATTTCACATTCTTCAAAGTGAACTTTAATGAAATACTGTTGTTATTTTTATATCAAAAATATACATTTTATTATCCATGGATGATATTATTCACAAGGGACTTAAACGTAAAGTTGTTATTGTAGGCGCCGGTCTTGTAGGATCAACATACGCATATTCATTATCACAAAGCGGTCTGGCTGATGAGATAGTGCTGATCGACAGAAATGAAGAGCTTGTAAAAGGACAGGTACTGGACCTTGTTCATGGGGAGGCGTTTGTCCCTACAGTGAGCATAAGGGAGGGCAGCAGTGAAGATTATGCTGATGCTCAGCTTATTGTCATAACGGCCGGATCTGCTCAGAAACCCGGAGAAACACGTCTTCAGCTCCTGAAGAAGAACGCCGATATCGTAGGAAGCATTGCCGGAGAAGTAAGCAGACAGGGATCAAAAGGTGTCATGCTTATTGTAAGCAATCCTGTCGATGTGATGACCTGGGTAGCTCTTAAGAGTTCAGGATGGGAGAGAGGCAGGGTGATCGGTTCCGGTACAGTTCTTGACAGTGCCCGTTTCCGTTATCTGCTTGCAAAACATTGCGGGATAGATGTTCATAATGTGCATGCATATATTCTGGGTGAGCATGGAGACAGTGAGTTCGCTGCCTGGTCAATGACAAATGTTGCAGGGATGGTAATTGATAATTACTGCCCGGTCTGTAAAAAATGTTCCGACTGGAAGAGCGAAAGGACGATAATTGAACAGCAGGTACGTGAATCAGCCTATCACATCATAAATGCAAAGGGAGCAACTCATTTTGCTGTCGGGCTTGCTATGGTACGGATCACAGCGGCAATACTGCGTAAGCAGAACAGCGTCATGACTGTCTCAGTCTTCCTTAACGGGGAGTTCGGATTAAGGGATGTCTGCCTGAGCGTTCCTTCTATCGTTACAAACACAGGTGTTACAAGAGTTATTGCCGGTCCTCTGTCGGATCAGGAAATGAAATCGCTAAGGCATTCAGCAGGGATAATAAAAGAAGCGATTGATTCACTTTAAACCGTTCAATAACATTTTTTACAATTCCTTAAATCAGTTTAATTTGAATTTTCGAAGAAAAAAACTGTACGATCAGCGTCATTCATCGGCCTGGGAATTTATTATTTGCCGTATCTTCTGCAATCGAAGAGCAGGTTATTGACTATTGAATTACGTTTATCAAACTGGCTGTAGAAACCGTCGAGATATTTTATCATATCGGTTTTTGACTTTTCTTTCAGGTATGGGAAATCCCTGATAACTCCATAAATAGCATCCTTGTTATCAGAGAACTCTTTAAGTGCCTTCTCAAAATCCTGCTTCTCCCTGCACAGTCCAAGGTAGGCCCGCTCCCGTACTGATTTAATGTCAACGCCTTCTCCGGGAACAGCATAATCAGTATCGACAATACCGGAATAATCGAAATCGTATGGTATGCATATTCCAAGGTCGGGTCTGTCTGACTGGCCGCTCTGGAGCACCACTACATTGTGCTGGTTCCCGACAGCCCAGTCGACATTACCGATCATATAATTGAATATTGCCATTCTGTCGAACATGTCCGGTTTGATTATATTTCTATGCAGTGTTCGTAATGGTACTTCAAAGGAATTGAGCCGTTTTGACAGTAAATCAACCGGTTCTATGGCAAAAGCAAACTGCCTGTCTCTTTTATTCGCATCTCCTGTATTGATGTAATTGATCCTTAATAATCTGACTTTAAAACTATAATCAGTAAGTATGTTATATATTTTATATACAAGGTATTCCCTCAACAGGTAATCTTCCTGCCCTTTCTTGCAGATTGTGACCATCTTCAGCTTGTTTATTTTATTGAATTCTTTACCGACGGAGTCCTTTGCTTTGAAATTGAGCAGAAGCGGTGGGAAATCACAATATTCGCGGCGCATTATACCGCGCGAGCGGAGCTTAATGTTCCTTGTAATGGAATCATTTTCTCCTGTGTAGTAGGTAAGTACTGCATCAAGGTATTCCTCATCAGACCTCTTTCTCTTATAATATTTTATGTCGAAACTAAGAGATATATCCAACACTTCATCCTTTGAAAAAAGATTGTAATCATCAGGTAAAGTATCTGTTACCGAATAAACAGTGTCGGCAGCATCATTCTGGCTCAATAAAGGTGTACTTATTAATCCGGACAGAATAAGCAAGAGCAGTAAAGTTTTCTTCATTTTATCATGATTCTTTCATTTCCTGGCCTCCGATACCAAATTTATGAAATTTAATCGATTAACATATATAAACCATTTGGCTCAGAATTTGTTTTATAATGCATAGTTAATTTATTTAATTTTAGGGTGTCTTTTTGTCTTTAGAATTAGCGGGAATAATGAACAGCTTAGTAAGATTATTACTATTCATATTATTTTCCATTAGTACACCTCTCCTTGGCCAGCAGGTACCAGTTTCTCCGGGAGCGATAGATGATGGACCCTATTTTTTCAAATCAAACGATACGATCGCTGCTATATGGATAAAGAATAATAATCTTTATAGCAGGATTATTTTGCCGGATAATTTTGCAGGGATCAGATCGATGTTCGGTTTTTCTTTTAATTACAATTATCTCGTAAAAACTTTCCGGCAGTCACCAGGGTTCAGTCAGAAGTTCACGGATGTCGACAATATTTGTGTAATAAGTGATATTCACGGGAATTTTGAGAGCTATATCACTTTGTTGAAAGGTGCATCAGTAATTGACGGGAATCTGAGGTGGAAATTTGGCAAGGGACATCTTGTAATACTTGGAGACATATTTGACAGGGGAGAAAAAGTGACTGAGATCCTGTGGCATGTATTTGATCTCGAAAAACAGGCGTTAGGAGCAGGAGGCAGGGTTCATTTAATTCTTGGTAATCATGAACTTATGGTACTGAGTGGTGATCTCAGGTATATACATGAGAAATACCTGATAACGCAAATGCTCACCGGAATAAGCTATTCGGGACTATTTTCGGGGAACAGCATCCTGGGAATGTGGTTACGGTCGAAACCTGCAGCTGTGACGATCAATGATATTCTCTTCATTCATGGCGGGATTTCCGTTGATATGATCGAAAACGGATTAACGGTGAAGGATATCAATGAAGCTATTTATAATGATCTTATTGGCAAGGAACCGGTTGATTCTTCTCACATCATTAAACTTGATCTGCTGATTGGTGATAACGGACCATTATGGTACAGGGGTTTCTTTTCAGAAACAGGTATAGATAACCAGAACCTGGATAAGATCCTGGCCTTTTATGGTGTAAATCATATAATTGTCGGGCATACTCCCGGCAATGTGATCCGGTCAGTTAACAATGATAAGATATTCGGGGTTGATGCAGGTATAACTAACGGCCTGCCCGGAGAACTCCTGCTGATAAAAAAAGGGGAATTCTTCCGGGTAGACTCTTCCGGGATCAGAACAAAATTATGACACTAATCAAGTGCCCCGGCGGTTATTGTTGCATCAAAGAGCACTCCTGCATTGAATGCCATAGGTCCGCTGGCTGTTCCTGAAGCAGTCAGAGTGATTTTCTTTTCATTCTTCAGCTTTTCGCCAGCCTGATTAAGTTTTGCAGCGTCGACTGCCGGAGTGAATGAATTGTTTGTTGAGGTGATGTTGTTCTGTGTAAACAAAGTCCCGACACCTGCTACATCAAGCGACAAGGTATTGATTGTCTGCTCTGGGATAAGACCTGTAATTGTGATCACTACAGATTTAAGGTCAATTTTCCTCAGTTTGTTGAGGTATGGCTCTACATCCTCATTATCAGCAAGTTTAAGTTCACTTGAAGCTGTGTAGTTTAAGGTGGCTTTATTTCCTGAGCTTACCGTAACAGGTATGTTAACTGTCAGATCGGTCGAGAAATCAACCTCTCCAAGTCCTTTTATCCAATCGCATCCTGTGAGAGCGATGGCTGTCGCGAAAAGCAACAATGTCATTGTTTTTTTCATGGGATTTAAATATTGGTTTTTATTATTTAATTATTAATAACATCCTCGCCGGACAAAAGTTCATTGACAGCCGGATTCTTATGGAAAGTCAATAATTATTGAATCTGGTTGATCCAATTTTCGGGCTTCTATATAGTGTAAATATAAGAAAAATCCCCGAAATAAACAAAGATCTCAGGCATTCTTTTACTGATTTTATGACGCATTACAGCTTTTCTTTTACTTACGGCTGATTTTTCATATTTCGTATAAATCATAAGCAGCTTTGATAAAGATCTTAAAAAACGTTGATTACATTTAAGTCGCGAAATTTTATCGATAATTATACAAATGAATCCGATTAAGTCTGCTGTTGATCTCAACAGGGAAGAATTTATTGACCAGCTTAAAAGTCCTCATAACGACTGGGATTTTATTATTGCTGGAGGAGGAGCTACCGGCCTTGGCATAGCAGTTGATGCTGCCAGCAGGGGGTTCAGGACTCTACTTCTGGAGCAATCCGACTTTGCAAAAGCAACCTCAAGCAGGAGTACAAAACTTGTTCACGGAGGAGTACGTTACCTCCAGAAAGGCGATGTGTCTCTTGTCAGGGAAGCTCTGAAGGAAAGAGGGTATCTCGCTAAAAATGCGCCTCATCTGGTGAAGAGCCAGCGTTTTATAATTGGAAATTTTAAGTGGTGGGAGAGACCTTTCTATACTATCGGGCTCACTTTTTATGACCTGCTTTCAGGTTCCATGTCAATGGGACGATCGCTGCCCATGAGCAGGAAGGAGGTTATAAGATCGATCCCGGGAATAGTTCAGGAAGGGCTGAGAGGAGGAGTGATCTTTTATGACGGCCAGTTTGACGATTCCCGTCTTGCAATAAACCTGATGCAAACTGCCGTTGAACATGGTGCAACAGTGATAAATTATTGCCGTGTATCAGCACTTTTGAAAGATAATAAAGGTAAGATCACCGGAGTTGTTGCAGAAGATATGCTTGACAATTCAAAATTCAATCTCAATGGACGCTGCATCATTAACGCAACCGGGATATTTGTTGATGAGCTGATTAAAATTGATAATCCTTCCATGAAACCGCTTGTAAGGCCCAGCCAGGGGATACACCTCGTGGTCGACAAGTCATTCCTGGGAGGCGATGATGCTATTATGGTTCCCAAAACAAGTGATGGAAGGGTTATGTTTGGAGTGCCATGGCATAATCGTGTCATCCTGGGGACTACTGATATACCTGTAAAGGACTTTGTTCTTGAGCCAAAAGCACTTGATGAAGAGATCGATTTTATTCTCGAGACCGCGGGCCGTTACCTCAAAAAGAAGCCGCAGAGAAAAGATGTCCTCTGCGCTTTCGCAGGACTGCGTCCGCTGGCTGCTCCAAAAAATGATGACGGTTCATCAAAAACAAAGGAGATATCAAGGAGCCATAAACTGGTGGTCTCACAATCCGGACTGGTTTCAATCACAGGCGGCAAATGGACAACCTACCGCAGGATGGCTGAAGATACAGTAAACGCTGCTTTAAAGTTTTCAGGGCTGGAATTCAGGCAATGCAAAACCAAAAACCTGCATATTCACGGTTATAAACAGAACCCTGACCTGAATGACCGGTTATATGTCTACGGAAGCGACCGGGATCAGTTAATCAGTTTTTTAAGAGAAGATCCTGCACGTGAAAAGAAACTGCACCCTGATTATGAGATGACAACCGGAGAGGTAATCTGGGCTGTAAGGAAAGAAATGGCCCGGACTGTTGATGATGTCCTGGCAAGAAGGATAAGATTATTATTCCTCGATGCCAGAGCTGCGGTAATCATAGCACCAAGCGTAGCGGAAATAATGGCTGAAGAGCTAAACAAATCCGGCGAATGGCAAAAGCAGCAGGTTAATGAATTTTCTGAAATAGCTAAAGCCTATATTATTTCCTGAGAGTTCACTTAAGCAGATCCTTCACCATAGCCGAAATTTCTTTTCCGTCGGCTTTCCCTGCCAGCTCTTTCATAGCTGTTCCCATTACCTTTCCCAGGTCGGCAGACGATTTCGCCCCGACACGTTCGATAATGCCTTTAATGACGGCTTTGAGATCCTCACTGCTCATCTTTGCCGGCAGGTATTTCTCAAGTATCTCAGCTTCAGCAATTTCATTCTCATAAAGATCAGCCCTGTTCTTTTCTTTATAGATAGCCGCGGATTCTCTTCTCTGTTTAACTAATTTCTGGATGATCTTCAGTTCTTCCTCAGGGGTAAGGGCCGAATCAGCACCTTTCTCGCTCCGGGCAAGTAAGAAAGCAGTCTTTGCAGCTCTGATAGCTTCAAGTGCGACTTTGTTCCTGGCTTTCATCGCTTCTGTGAGATCGTGTGCAATTTTCTCTGTAAGTGACATGACAGTATTATTTGATTTTCTTACAAAATTAGAAAATCATTTCAGACTTCAATTATGATTATATCCGTTTATAGGCTTCAAAGCTACAGGTCAAATCCGGGTTTTAACAAAATTTTAATACTTTTGGTGAGATTTTTTTTAAGGCAGCTCTTCTTTAAAAGGAAGTCAAATCTTATTTTTGCCGATTATCATTTTAATCATATATCAAATTAAGGAGGAAATTTATGTCGTTACATGCTAAATTTATCCGTTTGTCTCTTTCGGTTTTCGTTGGATTATTCCTGAGTGGTCATTTAACCACGAAAGCAGGAGATTTTGAACTTTATACTCCATTTCGCAGGATTGCTGTACCTCCGGGCGAATCTATCGATTATTCCATTGATGTAATTAATAATACTGATGGAACCAAGGAGGCTGACCTTACAATAACAGGTATGCCGGCAGGATGGAATTACACTTTGAAATATGGTGCATATGTGATACGTCAGATATCAGTTCTGCCGGGTGAAAAGAAAAGTCTGAGTCTGAAGGTTGAAGTTCCCCTGAAAATCAATAAAGGCACCTACAGGTTCCAGGTTGTTGCAGGAGATCTCTATTCACTGCCGCTGATCGTTACGGTATCGGAGCAGGGTACTTTCAAGACCGAATTCACATCCACACAGCCTTATATGGAAGGTATAGCTACCTCCACTTTCAATTACCAGGCTACATTGAAGAACAGCACTCCCGAATTGCAGCATTACGGTTTATCAGCTGATGCGCCGGCAGGCTGGGTGGTCGTATTCCGTCCCAACTACAGGCAGGCTACAGCTGTTGATCTCGAGGCAAACAGTAAGGTAGACGTAGCTATCGATATTGATCCGCCGGACAAGACCCCGAAAGGTACCTACAGGATACCGGTAAGGGCTTTTACAAATGAAACATCTGCCAATATTGATCTTGAAGTTGTGATCACCGGTACCTATAGTATGAATCTTACAACGCCGACCGGCTTGCTAAGCACTTCTGTCACAGCCGGTGATACCAAACGTCTGCCTATGCTTATAAACAATACCGGTTCGTCTGAACTGCATAATATTACAATAGCTGCAGAAGCTCCCATAAACTGGAAAGTGACATTCGAACCTGACAGGATTGATATGATCCCCCCTGGAGGATCGGCCAGGATCTTTACCATAATAAACGCAGATAAAAAAGCTATCGCTGGCGATTACATAGTGACGGTCGAATCTGTTGTCCCCGAAACATCCTCCAAAGTATCTTTCAGGGTCATCGTAAAAACTCCGATGATATGGGGCTGGCTAGGTATATTCATTATAATCGGTGCTCTGGGACTTGTATTCTATCTGTTCCGAAAGTATGGAAGGAGGTAATACATGGATTCTTCTGTCATTGAGTTTACTGATCTGACGAAAAAGTACGGATCATTCACAGCAGTCGATAGGCTTAACCTTTCAATAAAGGAGGGAGAAATATTTGGTTTACTGGGGCCCAACGGGGCAGGTAAATCGACAACTATTCTCATGATGCTGGGATTGACCGAACCTACTTTCGGATCTGTAACAGTCTGTGGGATCAATTCTACGACAAACCCGGTTGATGTCAAGAAAAAAGCAGGTTACCTGCCTGAAGATGTTGGTTTCTATGATGATTATACAGGTTTTGAAAACCTTATGTACTCAGCCAGGTTGAACAGCATACCTGAAAACGAGGCAAAGGAAAAAGTGACGTACCTGCTCGACAGGGTCGGATTATCAGATCAATCAACCAAGAAAGCCGGGAAATACTCAAGAGGTATGCGTCAGCGGCTTGGTCTGGCTGATGTGCTTATTAAAAGTCCCGAAGTGATAATTCTCGATGAGCCTACGCTCGGCATTGATCCGAAAGGAGTTAATGAATTCCTCGATCTTATTGTGAGACTGAGCCGTGAAGAGAAAAATACTGTACTGCTTTCCTCTCATCACCTGCACCAGGTACAAAAAATCTGTGACCGTGTAGGATTGTTCGTCGGAGGCAAGCTGATAGCTCTGGGAGACATAAAGACTTTGTCCCAGCAACTTTTCTCCCATGAACCTTTCATAATTGAGGCAGGAGTGGATTCATCATTGAAGGGGCTTGGTGCAGACCGGCCTTTTCAGCATCTCGCGGAAGATCTTGAATCACAGATCAGGACTATACAGGGTGTTGTATCAGTTGTAAGGGATAATGATCTTTTCAGGATCACAGCCTCGGATGATATTACAGGCGACATCGCTAAAGCGATAGTAGGATCAGGGTTACAATTGAAATCGCTCTCGAGGAAAGAATATGGGCTGGATGATATTTATAACCGTTATTTCGAAGAGAATGGAAATAGTAAATAATTTGTCCGACCGGATACGGAAGCTGAAAGACAGCAGTTTCATAAGAAGCATAAGATCTGCCCTTTCTGTTGGTGAAAGGCCTGCTTATGAATATCACAGCGGAACTCCCGGTCCTTTTGCAGTAATGATCAAAAAGGAAATTTCTGATCATATCAGGAGCTGGAGATTCATAATATTATTTGTAATAATAATACTTGCCTGTCTGGGATCAGTGCTTTCCGGATTGCAGGGATTCAGCAACGCTGTTAAAGCGGCAGGACGTGATGAAGAATCATTCTTCTTTCTCAGGCTCTTTACAGCCTCCGACGAAACTCTTCCTTCTTTCTTTGTATTCATCAGCTTCCTTGGCCCTCTTCTGGGTATTGCAATGGGGTTTGATGCAATAAACATGGAAGAGAATAAGGGGACTATGAGCAGGATAATGTCCCATCCTATCCATAGGGATAATATAATAATCGCCAAATTCGTGGCTGCTATTGCTGTTCTTAGCGTGATGTTCTTCTTCCTGGGATTCATCACAATAGGATTAGGCATCATTACTATAGGCATCCCGCCGACCCCTCAGGAGTTTCTGAGAATAATGAGTTTCATAATATTAAGTATCCTTTATGTTTCTTTCTGGCTCAGCCTTTCAATTTTCTTTTCCGTAAGGTTCCGTCAGCCCGCAACTTCTGCCCTGTCAGGTATTGCAGTCTGGCTTTTCCTTACAGTTTTTTACAGTATTATAGTAAGTGTCATTGCCAAGGCAGCTGCCCCGTCAGAAATGGCATCCACACAGCAGGTTATGAAATACCAGCAGGTTATTGTCGGGTTATTCCGGATTCTTCCCAGTGAACTGTACAGCGATGCAACAACAACCCTTCTTGTCCCGACTGTTAGAAGCCTTAGTCCGCTCACTCCGGAGAAGATCTATGGTGCTATACCCAACGCATCATTACCGCTCGGGCAGAGTATCCTGATCGTATGGCCCCAGATAACAGGACTTATTGCAGCTACAATAATATGTTTTGTGATATCATATGTCACATTTATGAAACGCGAAATACGGTCAAGATAGTTGTATGTACCGCCATCTCTTCCGGTTTGCCGTTACAACTCTTACGATCCTGACAGCCAACCTTATTACAACGGCGATAAGTGATTACGTGATAGGGTATAAAAATAATTTCAAACCACTTGTTTTTACCCTTCTGGGAATGGGCCTGATAGTGCTTATCTTCTATCCGCTTTTTATGAAGGTAAACGAATGGGTAAATGGCTTGTCAGTGAGAATAATAAGATCGGGACGTTCGCTCGCAGGGAAATATCTTGGCCTGATACTGGCTTTTATTTCAGCATTGGGTATACTGACATATTTCTATGCCAGGATGTGGTATAATATCGACCTTATTAAGCTAATTTTTCATGGGAACCTGAAAGGATATATCTGATCAGAAGAAATAAATTGCAGGGAGCCCCGGTATCTGATTTATCTTTTCAGCTGAGGTTCTACATGTATTGTCACGGTGATATTATCGTAAAGAGAGTTTAACTTATCTTCAATCATGTCGCAGTATGAATGGGCGTTTCCTACGGATTCATCTTCAGGTATCTCAACATGGATATCGACAAACCTGTAATTACCCGCCACCCTTGTCCTGAGATCGTGGTAGTTGACTTCCATCTGGTTAAGTCTTCTTTCAAGATCTTCGATCTCATCCTCTCCCCAGGCAGTATCAAGAAGAGGAGTGAAAGCCCGCCGCAGGAGTGAATATGATTCTTTGATAATGAACAGGGCAACAAGGATTGCCACGAAAGGATCAAGCCATTTGATGCCGGTTATGAATATCAGACCCAACCCGACTGCAACGCCTGCTGAGGTATATACATCAGTCTTAAGATGAAGAGCATCAGCTTCAAGGGCTACAGATTTTGTCTCGCGGGCAACCTTGTAAAGCTTTCTTGAAACTAAAGTATTCACTATTGCCGAAATAAGCATTACCGATGAACCAAGCCAGATCACATCGAGCACTATCTCTTCGCAAAGAAGCTTCTTAACAGCTTCTGTGATGATCCAAATTGCTGCAATAAAGATGAGTATTGCTTCTATGACTCCTGAGATGTTTTCAACCTTACCATGACCATACGGATGCCTTGAATCAGGAGGGTTATCCGAAACCTTTACCGAAAAGAAAGCTATTAAAGCTGCTATAAGGTCCATTGATGAATGGATAGCTTCAGAGATGATACTGACTGATCCGCTCAGAAGTCCGACAACGATCTTAAGGATTATAAGAAAGGTATTTGAGACTATTGAAAGTCGTGCAACTTTTACTTTTGCATTCATTTGTAAGTAAGACCTTACTGTAAAGATAACAAAACAGATTGATCAGTACGGGTATTTAAACCGTAATAAGATCATAAGATAAATTGCCCAATCCTATCTTCTCAGCATGTTCAAGTCCTGATAACCAGTGAGTGTCAGGGTGAGTGAGGCTGAATTTATCCGCCCCTTTCAGGTCATTTCCATCGTGTCCCTGACATATCCTGCTCCCCGGCAGAGCCGGCGCTGCAGTTACCATATCAGCACAGGCTTTATCGAGAGCGACCGGGTCAAAAGATGCTGCTATTCCAATATCGGGCACCAGGGGGTAATCGTTGAATCCGTAGCAATCACAATCGGGCGATACATCCATGATGAAGCTTATATGGAAAGAGGGTTTGTCTTTCAGGACGGCATAAGCGTATTCCGATACTTTTTTGGATACCAGTTCAGAAGAATTCTGCCATACTACCTGCGCTGCATCATACTGGCATACAGCTATGCACTGGCCGCATCCCACACATTTCTTGTAGTCAATACGTGCGATCTTGTCTTTGCCCACATGAACGGCATCGTGGGCGCAATTCTTCTCACACATACGGCATCCGGTGCAGTTTCTCTGGACTATCTTTGGTGAAGCGCCTGAATGAAGGAACAGTTTTCCTCCGACTGAAGCTGCTCCCATGCCAATGTTCTTAAGTGTACCTCCAAACCCCGTCATTTCATGTCCTTTAAAATGCGTCAATGAAATGACTATGTCGGCATCGGCAACCGCAGATCCTATTTTAGCACTTTTTGTAAGCTCCAGGTTGACCTCAATTTCACGATATTCAGTTCCTTTAACACCATCAGCTATAATTACAGGGCAGTCTGTCGCAAGAGGATTATATCCGTTCTCAAATGCAGCTTCCAGATGTGAGGGGGCATTCGATCTCCTGCCATAATAAAGTGTATTGCTGTCAGTCAGAAAAGGTATTGCCTGCTTCGATTTCAGGAATTTCACTATCCTGCCTGCAAAATTCGGCCGGAGATATGCCATATTACCGGGTTCACCGAAATGGATCTTGAGCGCAACAAGTTTCTTATTAAAATCTATAGTCTCAATCCCGGCTTTAATGACGAGATTTTCGAGCTTTTTTAAAAGGTTCTGGGAAGATCTTACTCTTAGGTCGGTGAACCATACTTTTGAGGGTGCCATATTTAAACTGATAAAATTCTTGCAAGATCTAAAAGAGACAGGTCAACTTCCTTATTTTGCTTGACTGCACGGCGGAAAGGGACAAGAACTATTTCGCCATTTGCAAGGCCAACCATTACACTCTTCTGATCATCGATAAGAGCTTCAACAGCGGCATGACCAAGCCTGCTGGCATTTACCCTGTCGATAGCCGTGGGAGATCCTCCTCTCTGAAGATGCCCAAGCACAGATACTCTGATATCATAACCGCTGAATTCGTTTTTCAGCTTTTCCGCAATGGCGAAAGCACCGCCTTCAGTTTCTCCTTCAGCAACTATTATAAGATTGCTTGATTTCTTTCGGATATTGCCATCCTCGATCATTTTCTTCAGGTCGCGCTGCTCTCCCTTTATTTCAGGAATAAGTATTGCTTCAGCACCGGTGGCAATACCGCTGTAAAGAGCAATAAAACCGGCTTCAGCTCCCATCACCTCAACAAAGAACATCCTGTTATGGGCGCTTGCTGTATCTCTTATCTTATCAACAGCTTCAACAACGGTGTTAAGAGCTGTATCGTAGCCGATTGTATAATCGGTTCCGAAAATGTCATTGTCTATTGTCCCCGGAATGCCTACAAAAGGCAGATCATATTCTTCGTTAAAGATCCTGGCTCCTGTAAAGGAACCATCTCCTCCGATAACAACGACTCCGTCGATCTGAGCTTCTTTAAGGTTATTGTATGCTTTAGCACGGCCTTCAGGGGTTTTAAATGCCTCACACCTGGCTGTTTTAAGTATTGTACCGCCTCTCTGAATGATATCGCTGACACTTGATGCTTCAAGGGGAATGAAATTCGCGTCGATCAAACCCTGGTATCCATGACGGATCCCGACAACCTCAATCCCGTTAAAAATAGCAGTCCTGGTCACTCCCCTTATCGCCGCATTCATACCGGGGGCATCACCGCCAGAAGTTAAAACTCCTATTTTTCTGATCTTTCCCATATATTATTTTCTGAATAAGCGCACAAAGGTAATATATTTATTAAAACGGCAAAGATTTTTATTTGCTTTTCAGATAGCTGATACAACATCATATACTTTATCTATCAGCCATTTAGGTGTTGAGGTTGCGCCGCAGATCCCTGCCGATCCCTTGCCTTTGAACCATGATATCTCTATCTCATCGGGTGATGAAATAAAATAGGTATAAGGATTTATAGCTTTACTGATTGAATACAGCACTTTCCCGTTCGAACTTTCTTTACCGCTTACAAATATTACTATATCATGATTACGTGCAAATTCCTTTAATGACGTCTCTCTGTCGGAGACCTGCCTGCAGATGGTGTTATGAATGTGCAGATGTTTATCCGGGTCAATTGTACCTTTTTTCTGCATTTCGGATCTCAGCAATTCAATAAAACCGGTATAATCAATTGTGTTCATAGTGGTTTGCGAAAAGATCCAGACAGGTTTAGTGACATCTATTTTCCGGAGGTCCCCCGGCCCGGAAACCAGTATGCCTTCATCCTGTACCTGACCCATCAGCCCTATGACCTCTGCATGGCCCGGCTTGCCGAAAATAACGATCTGCCCATCCTCTTCCTTTATTCTGAGCCAGGTATTTTTTATCCGCGACTGCAGTTTGCTGACAATCGGGCAGGTCGCCTCGATTATGGTGATATTATTCTCTTTCGCTATGCGGTAGGTCTCAGGCGGTTCACCGTGTGCCCTTATAAGAACACTTACATCCCTTAGCTGCCGGAACTTGTTGTGGTCGATCGTTACAAGGCCGAGTTTCTTAAGTCGTTCCACCTCTTTATCATTATGCACAATAGGGCCCAGTGAGAATACTTTTTCTCCTTTCCTGAGGGCTTCCTCTGCTATTGCAATGGCATTCCGGACACCAAAGCAGAATCCGGATTTCCTGTCAATTTCAGCTTTCATTTATTTTTCTTTCGATGATGCTGCGAACCCATACCATCTGCTCTTCAACTGTCATCCTGCTGTTATCGAGGACAACTGCATCATCAGCTCTCCGAAGCGGACTTATGTCACGGTTCTCGTCAGTAATGTCCCTTGATACAATGTTTTCCCTTACGTCCCGGAAATCAACCTTAATTCCTTTTCCCAGCAGCTCATCGTATCTTCTTTTCGCCCTTATATCGACAGAGGCGGTCATGAATATCTTAAGCTCCGCGTCAGGGAATACTACTGTTCCTATATCCCGTCCATCCATGACTATGCCTTTCAGAACGCCAATCTGCCGCTGCAAAGCCACCATTCTGGTACGGACTTCAGCGATCTTGCTGACAGCGCTTACATGTGATGATACTTCAATGCTCCTTATCTCTTTTTCAACGTTTTCCGAGTTCAGATAAGTCTCAAATTCCCCTATATCAGGATTAAAAATAAATTCGATGTTTATATCATCAAGTTTACTTATGATCGCAGTCCTGTCTGGTATTCCGGCTTCAATAAAACCGTTCCTGATACAATAAAGAGTGACGGCACGGTACATTGCGCCACTATCTATATAAATATAATTCAGCTCCCTGGCAATAGCTTTGGCAAAAGTGCTCTTGCCGCATGATGAATAGCCGTCTATTGCTATGATAATTTTTTTCTTCATTGGAATAAAATTACAGATTACCGCTGTAATAACAAAACGCTATTTACTGAACCTGCTGTAAATTTTGTCGGTTTTCAGCGCCAGAGAAATATGTGTTGAGGATCCTGCAAGATGATAGGTTGCACGGCCAAGTTCAAGGTTGATCATTGAAGTGTTGATCCCGAATCCCCAGGAGAAACCTACGGTCGATACCTTTGAATCGACCTGCAGCTCTTTTCTTCTCTGGTAATTATAACCAAAGCTCAGATAGAAATTCTTATGCGGGAGGATCTCAGCTGACAGGATCGCATGTCTGAAAAGATTCTCAAGAAATTCTGACGACTGGAAATAATTATTGTCAGGATCCTTATCATAACTATGTGTAAGATCATATTTCTCCAGGTGTCTGAGAGTAAGCGAAAACCTGAGCGGTGCATGATTTAGTCGCTGGGATACCCCGGCAATGATCTCGAAAGGCAATTTCTGCCTGTCCTCTCCTGCATATGCAGTAATTTGTAATCCGGCGTTGCGTATTACCATCCCGGCTGAAAAAAGCCCGGATTGATTGTGATATGAGGCACCCAGATCGAATGCAAGACCGAAGGATGTATATTTTTCCAGATGCGACAATACCGGTTTGAGATCTATGCCGGCGGAAAAGTGAGAATTGATTTCCTTCGAATATGCCAGTATCATCGCATATTCTGAAGCTCCGAATGTCCCTGTAATAACTCCTGAAGCATCAGCTTCGGTGAACGAACCATAATTCAGATAAGTGAGTCCGGCGCTGAAGTGCCCGATATTGTCGTATGATCTTGAGTACATTGCCAGTCCGAAATTGATCCCTGCAAAATAGTTTACATAATCAAGGACAAGGGTCTTTTCCATCTCCTTGTTCAGCAGGGCGGGATTATGGTAAGCAAGATTAAGGTTACCGGTATTCAGGGAGACATTTGAACCTCCGAGGGAAGCAACAAACCCTGAGTGAGTGAGGTTGAGGAATTCATATACATTATCTCCGCCAGTCTGGGCGTTCAGATTGCATGCTATCAGGCAGCCTGTGAGTATATAGAAGCTTTTTCTCAGCATAGGAGTGAGTCACACCAAATATAAGGGATTTTTATTAAACGAGGCTAATCGTAAAATAGTATGAATGAAAGGGATATAAGCGTCATTATGCGGTCATGCTGTTTTTCCTGCGAGAACCGAGGCATTATCAACATTCTTCCTGTGACCGTTTATCTGCGACATGAAAATCCCGGCAATAACTATTATTATACCGGCCATATTCTGGATTGTAAGCCTGTCGCCGAGAATCAGGAATGAAAAGAATGCTGTAAGAACAGGAATGCAGTTTGTGAAAATGCTGGCTTTTGTTATTCCCATCTTATTAACAGCAAGTGCAAAAAGGATGAAGGCTCCGCACGATGCGAATACTGAAAGTTCCAGTATTGGTATGAAGCTTTTCAGCAGAAAAGGAGTATTTATGAAATGATTTAAATCAATAATTAGAAAGAGAGGCAAGAATAATATCGTGCCTATCAGGTTCTGTATGTAGACGATAAACACAGGTTTGTATCTGCCTACCAGTGTGGTTAGAGTAAGGTTATAACCGACAGCCGACAGTACGGCAAGGGAGAGCAGCGCCAGTCCTGAAATATTGAATGACAGGGTTCCGTTCCGGTTGAAAAGAAATACCAGTACCCCGATAAAAGAGACAGCTATCCCTGCGTAGTTGATTATTCTTAACCTTTCTCTGAAGATAAGCCAGGCACCCAGGGTGACAAAAACGGGGATAGTTGAAATTATAACTGAACCGACTGTTGCCGACACGTATGCAAGTCCAAAGCTTTCGCCAAGGAAGTAAAGGAAAGGTTCGAAAAGGGCAAGCATGAAGAAGAGTCGTCTGTCTTCTTTCCTGATCTTTTCCATGCCTTTTGTCGCCAGCAGGAAAATCGAAAGTATAACGACGGCGAGAGCAAGTCTTATCAGGATTATTGTTACCGGCCTGTATGTTTCATTGGCTATCTTGAACCAGATGAATGAAAAGGCCCAAAAGATCATTGCCAGAACCAGGGCAATATATATACCTGCTGTTTTTTTCACTGAATCCGGATCTGTTTATTTTTCCGGCGACGCGAATTTAAATCTAATATTTAAATAATTTCATTTTTTCCTGAAGTAACACGAAAAAGGTTATAGTTTTTTAGGCATTGACATTACCATGCAACATGCACCTTTTCCGGTTTCGCGGAATCGTCACTTTGCTTTTTTTTCAGATGTTGCGGAATCTCCGCTATGCTTCAAGCTCCGTGCACCATGTAAAAACATAATCCTCTGCCATAGGGAGGGAGATCCCTCACTCGTAAATCCTTCCATCAACAGCAGCGTCAAAAATCTTTTCACAGAAATCTCTTCCGTACACTGTTTACAGTGGAGGAGATCCCTCATTCGTAAATCCTTCGTAATCTCAGGATTTACTCGATCGGGATGACACGGCAAAATAGGGGGTATAGGGGAATGAGGCGGGGCGTTTTGATTCAAATTCTATTTCATGTAACGACTTTCTGGCAAAACGCCCCGCCTCATTCCCCCACTATTCACCAAAAACACCGTGTCATCCCGAGTCCGCCGGCTGGCGGAAGAGGGATCTCCTTCTCGTACCTGTGCATAATCCCTGGCTCACCAAAAGCAATCTTATGAATATCTGTACAGAAGTACTTGTGTATAAAGATTAGCAGATTTACTGGGTTTTATTCATGTCTGACCGCCTGTCAGCGGCCTTATGGGGAATGCAAAATAAATGGTACTATTTCTCTGTCATAACTATGGGATTATACTTATATATGCAATGATTCATCGCTCACAACCCACCTCTCGTCGCTCAACCTATGCCTCTGCACCTTGCACCCTACACCTTGTATCATGTACCCTGCACCAAACACTTTTACTTCCTTTTCATCTCTGTCATCTCATCTCTCATCTCTCACAACTCATCGCTCACCTTCCGCCTTCTGCCTAAAAGAATGGATCATACCTCCCGCCTGTCTGGTCAGTATAAACTATCAGTTCTCTGCTTCTGCACAATGCAATTATGCCATTTCCGCCTACAATATTTCCGTTAATATTCACCAGTTCAGAAAAAGGATCGTCCTTTTGTGTATTAAAAGTATAAAGACTCTTATAGAAAAGATAGGTTTCTTTAGAAATGGACATGAGTCTGATTCTAAAACATTTTATGTAACCAGGTATAAATCGTTCGTAATCCCAATAAGTGGATATTTTAAGAGTACAGTACGGAATTCTACCCGGGTCAATAAAATATGTACTTGACAATTGTCTTAACCTTACAATATCTCCGCAATAATTAAACATACGATTCTTAAATTTCTGAATAGTTTTCCTATCATGTAAGTGGAAGAAGAAACCATTAGTGTTACATTCTAATATGTTGAACTCTATGAGATTAGATCCCCATCCGGGAGACCAATCAACTCTTGAATCACTATATGATCCAATTAGAAGAACTGCATAATATGAATCTGGATTGATATTAGAAAACGAAAATTCAATTTCAGCGGTTCTCCTGATAAATTTGTCAACTCCTCCAAGGGAACAGCGGTAATCATTAGGTTTATCCAGGATCAGTATATCTGTTTTGAGCGAAATTAAAGAGAGTTCGGGGGGTGGTTTAGGTACCATTATCTCTGCTGAAATATCAGGTGTTTCTTTCTCCTTCGCATGAAAAAAATACTTCCCCCCTGATTCAAAACTAATACTATCAGAAATTTTATATTCAAAATTCTTGCCTGCAAGTTTGTTTTTATAAAATATTATTTCTTTTTCATCATTTGAGATGCCGAAAGAAAATTCTCTTAGTGAGTCATTTATAACATCTGGATATTCAGTTAAAAAATGATTTTTCAAAATATATGCTACGAGAAAAAGCCATACTATCGCGAGGGATGAAGGGAGGGCGTAAAGGGGAGTATGTATCATAATAGATTGTATCATCAATATCTATAATACCGATAGCACAAAGCTGTTCTGGCAGATCAGGTCTGTAATATCTTTCCTTACCTTCACACTGAAGGATAATCAATGCAACAAATACTAAAAGCCAAATGTGCGATCCCCGCTTAATTACAGCCATTTTTAATTTGGTTAGCTTCAGTAAATTTAGAAAAAAACCTGTACAATGCAACTTGTCTTCTGCAGGGAGCTGAATATGGATTTATTTTTTCCGTGACAATCCGCGTCAGTCCATGGTTAAAAAAGAATTCACCACGGTCCCGATTGTCATCGGGATCACGGAGTATCCATGGAGTTGGGTACAGAGTAATTTCCTAAAAAAATGGATCATACATTTTACCAGTCTGGTTAATATTAACGATAAGGTCTCTGCTCCTGCAAAGAGCGATGATACCATTTCCACCAACCACATTCCCGTTAATATTTATCAATTCACCGAAA
>MWDJ01000019.1 GCA_002070505.1 Bacteroidetes bacterium ADurb.Bin145
TTCCTGCGACTACATTTACAAGATCTTCTGTTGTAGCTCCGTTGCTCCACAGATATGTATAAGGCGCTGTCCCGCTTGTTACTGTAAGATTAACTGCTCCCGTTGACCCTCCAAAACATTTGACGTTAGTCACAGCTGTTGTACCGGACAAGGCCGATGCCGGTTGTAATACTGTCCCGGATGCTGTTGTCGTACAAAGATTAGCGTCAGTGATGGTAACTGTATATACTCCAGCAGCTACATTGACAAGGTCTTCTGTTGTTGCACCGTTGCTCCACAGATATGTATATGGCGCTGTTCCCCCCGTGACTGTAAGGTTAACTGATCCCGTTGGTGTACCGAAACATTTAACATTCACTACTGTTGTACCGGCTGTCAGGGGAATCGCAGGTTGGGTAATAAGGAAGGGCACTTCAAAAGTGCAGAAGTTTGCATCTCTTATCGTAACTATATGATTGCCGAGCGAAATCCCTGTGAAAGATCCGGTTGCCACATAGGAACCGCCATCGAGGGAATAACTATAAGGAGGCAGGCCTGAACCGGAAGTTGCGGCGACTGTTACCTTTCCGTCAGAGCCTCCGTTGCAGGAGATATCTGTCAGAGAAGTAACAGAACCGGAAAGATTATCTATTGCGACATCGATGAAGACTGAAGCTGAACAGTTATAATTATTTTCAACACTTACTGTGATTCTTCCGGTCGGATTATTTCCCCATCTTACTTTGACATAATTATCACCCGGAGCTCCTCCTGATACTGCTTTACCGCCTGTAATACTCCAATAATGGGATCGGAAAGTGCCGGTCAGGGAATATGTATATTCGATACCGGCACATGCATTCACTGCAGGAGAATTAAATACAGGAACGGATACCGGATGAATAGTGACTGTATCAATCATATAGGATATACATGGATCTCCGGCAATATTTGGTCTTGTAACAGTTGCCCTGACAATTCCCTGGCTTACTCCAATATTCCATTGGACTTCAATCCTGCTTGTATCAGGATCAGGTGACAGAATTGTTCCATTCTCAATCGACCATGAATAAATTGCACCGGAATCGGTATTGACACTATAGATTGCTGTTGCTCCTTCACAGGCTTCAGAATACATGCTTGTAATATTATTGAAAAGCGGGCCTTCTTTCCTGATCACCATTTCAGAGGTATCAACACATCCAACACCATCATGCACTATGAGCCTGATATGATAGATCCCGTTGGGCAAAGTTGCGTTATTAAAGAACGGCGTCTGCAGGGTACTAGTATTGGTGGGGACCAGGTAGGGCGGAACCGGGATAAAAGAAAGGAAGGGCTTATACAGATCCTCAAGTCCATCCCAGAAATAGGTATAAAGTGAGTCGACACCTGTCACATTGGCTTTATACAGTGCATATGGCACAGCCAGATCGCAGTTATTGAGAGACATGCTTTCGATCTCGAAGGAAGGTGCGACTGTTATTTTAATACTTTTCGATGAAGAATTTCCATAAGAGTCAACTGCAGTCAGAATCACAGTTTTTGTGCCGCTGTCACCGCAGCTGAATGAACTGGGAGCAACAGAAAGAACAACAGGTCCGCAATTATCAGAAGATCCGTTATCAATATCCGAAGGTTGGAGAATCCCTGTCCCATCCGGATCGAGAACCAATTTAAATGTTTTCAGGATCACAACGGGAGATATTGTATCCAGCACTGTTACTTGTGAAGAACATGAAGCAGTGTTTCCTGAAGCATCAGTCCCGGTAAAGATTACATTTACAGGAGCACCGATATCTGAACAGCTGAAGGTTGTCCGGTTGACATAAAATCTTACAGGTCCTCCGCAATTATCTGTAGTTCCGTTATTAAGGTCAGCCGGATTGATTGTTGCAGAACCCGACTGATCAAGATATACGTTAATGTTTTTACAGGCCATCACAGGAGGCAGGTTATCTCTTACGATAACGGTGGCCACACAGCTGGAAACCATCCCTGTGTTGTCTGTCACAGTGAGGATAACATTGTTGGCACCTATATTCGAGCAGTTAAATGAAGAGGGAGTGGCAACCATGCTGGTAATCGTCCCGTCGGGATCATATGAACCACCGTTGATATCGGCTCCGGTGATCGTGACTGTGCCGCCCGGACCCAGCTGAACGGTTATGCTTTTACATATGGCTACCGGGGGCAGCACTGAATACTGACCCGTATACGACCCGGTGGGTGATAATTCACTGCTGATGATATTTGCTGTTACTGCACTTGCTGTAAAACCTGCACTATCTCCTGCCATAAGAGATTGAACTGCAGGCATGAAGAACAAGTAAATAAGGAGCAATATCATCTTTGCATTTATGTGTTTCAGGGCTGGTAACATTCGGATATCAGTGTAATGAACCCCTGTTTGACTCATATTATTCCTGATAAAGAATTTATCCGGATTAATAGCTGAAGAACAAAACTTATCTCTCATTGAGGTCAGGTTCAGTTTGGATTTATTTCAACTCAGTAATTATGAATACATTAAATATATGCAGATGATCAGGAATTATCCACATATTAGCCGCATTATAACAAATTGTAGCGAATTTAAGAAATTTAGAACACTTTGAGACAGTATAATTACTTAGTGTTTTCAACATATTAACAACTAAGAAAAAGAATTGTAATTAATTTATTTTGCAGAATCTTAAAATGTAAGTTATATTTGCACTCACTTTTTCGGGCGATTAGCTCAGTTGGTTCAGAGCATATGCCTTACAAGCATAGGGTCGGGGGTTCGACTCCCTCATCGCCCACAAAGATCATAATCGGAAGATCTCGCTGATGTTTTTCGTTTATATTCATTAAATCTATACCACGCGATCGGTTTTTACTTATATTCGCTTTTTTTTATCAGGATGAAAAAGTACAGGATCGCCATACTTGGTGGCGGAAATATCGGGACCTCACTGGCAAAAGGGCTTATCAGGTCGGGGCAATATGACATTGAAGAAATCATTCTCACTGAAAAGCGTGAATCAAGAATTTCATTTTTAAAGAAAGCCGGATTCAATATTACTGAGGATAACAATGAAGCAGTATCCAGCGCCGAGATTGTGGTCATGGCCGTAAAACCCCAACAGTTTTATATGCTGAAAGAGGAAATAAAAACAAAATTCAACTCGCACCATTTCCTTATTTCAACGATCACCGGCATTTCACACAAGGATATTGAGACAGCCTTCGGTTCAATTCCAAATATCCGGATAATGCCAAATACAGCTCTTGAGATCTGCGAATCAATGACCTGTTTATCATTCAGACATACGACCGGCAAACAGGAGAAAACTGTTATTGATATGTTTGAAAAGATGGGCAAAACGGTTATAATCCCGGAAGAGCTTATGGATGCTGCAACGGTCATCGGAGCCTGCGGAATTGCTTTTGCACTAAGGTTTATGCGTGCAATGTCCCAGGGAGGTATAGAAATAGGGTTCAATGCAGAAATGTCCCAGATGATAACTGCCCAGACGGTAAGGGGAGCCTCCCGTCTTATTCTTGAAACCGGGAACCATGCGGAGCAAGAGATCGACAAGGTCACTACTCCACAGGGAATTACAATATCCGGACTGAATGAAATGGAACATCAGGGATTAAGTTCTGCTGTGATCCGCGGACTGATAACTTCCTTCAATAAACTGGAAAACCTGTCTGTAAAATCTTCGAAATAGGCATTTAATGCACAACTGGTAACTTTTAGTAGGTGAATTTCAATTCAGAGTTACCTAGTTCTTGACTATCTTGTACCTGTCAGCCTTCTTATCTCCTATTTTCAGTATGTAGATGCCTGATGGCATACCTGCTACAGAGATCCCTGGTATTTCATCCGGAAGAATGCCCGACTTTACAGTATGTCCCGTCATATCGGTAAGGGAATATTTTGAGTACCTTAATGAATCATTACATTTTACTGAGATATAATCTCTGGCCGGGATAGGGTAAGGCTTATATCTTGAATCTGTATTGTCTTCAGGTGTGCCTGTAATAGTATTGAAATATTTCTTTAACCATTTGCTCAGATCAATGATCTGCAGCTTATTTGGAATTATCAGCAGTGAGCCGACAGAGACATACTCGTTTGAAATGTAATATTTTAATCCATTGACAGTACTTATGCCTTCAACCTGATGATAAGGGCAGTTTAGGGTGATCTTCCTTTTATTTCCGCTGAAAAAATCCGTTTCGTTGAAGTCGTAAAGCAGGTAAATGAAAGGCACCCATGAGCTGCTGTATCCGCACAATACAACAAGATCCTTTGAATCCAGAAATACAGCACCGGTTATTAAACCTTCTACATTATGGGTTGCCTTCAGTTTTGCCTTATATGTCCCTGGTGATTTAGGCAAAGAATACAGGCTTGTTTTATTACTTATCCACTGTTTAGTGAAAAGATAAATACTGTCGTTTGTGACAATAAAAGCTTCACAATCAAAATCAGTGTAATTCACCCCTGAAGGATCCATACCGGTCTGATCGGAGTATGAAAAGTAAATTGTTTCAATTGATGGATTACCTGTGAGAAGGCTGTTCTTTTCAATTTTTAGTATCCTCAGATCGGTCCGGTTCCCGGTACCATTATTTCCAAAATCACCTATGTACAGGTGTGTATCGTCCTTTGAGATCTCTTCCCAATCACTGTTTATAGCTCCGGTAACAGGAAATGAATTAATTATTCTCCCGTTTAATGTATCGAGTTTGTAGATATTTATATCTGTGTTGTCGTTTTGTGTCCAGAGATAATCACCCCACCTTAAAAGACCCGATGTTTCCTTCAGTTCACCAGGGAGATTAGTTCCGGAAAGGGGAGATACTTCAGCCGGATCGTAGACACAGCTGCCGTCGTTTATTGTGGCCGACTTGTTATAGTTTATTGCGAGGGGATCAGTACAGCCTCTTGTCTGGCTATAAATACCAGCAGGCAGAGAGCATATGATTACCGGAAATATCAATAAAGATATTTTCATCCATGCTTAATGAATGGTCAATCTTCAGGACTAAGAAGTCTATTAATGTAAATATACAGAATTTACTTACAGCTTATCCCGTAAAATCAGCACTTATTGATTAGTGGCAAGCAGATTTTGACCAACAGTTCTGAATTTCGCAAAATCATCAGGAGGAACGACATAAATGGGAGTTCCTTCTTCCAGTCCCTGCCTTACAATTACGTTCTTATCGTTCTCTTCGCCGAGCACCACGATCTGTTTGGTTTTATTCTTCTTTATCACATAAGGTATGCTGTCACTTCCGGCATGAACACATTCAAGAGGGATATAAATTGCATCATTTATGCTCTTTATGATAATTTTGTTCCAGGTTGTCATTTCCGGTCTCAGTTCGGAATCAGTACCATCAACTTTGATAAGAACTTCAAACATTTTTGCATCCGAATTAGGCAGAACTTCTCCCACATTTGCAACTGTGTTCACCGTACCGGTAATTGTTTTTCCAGGTAATGCATCAATTGTCATTACCGCTTTCTGACCTACTTTTACTTTATTGACCTCAATCTCACTTACATAAACTTTAGAGAGCATTGAGGTAAGATCGGGCATTGTAGCCACAACCATATCAAATGGATTTAATGTAGATCCTGCTTTTCTCTTGGAACCGTTAAACTCTTCCTTATACATTACTATTCCCGCTTTGGGTGCTCTTACAGTGAATTTATTAAGGAAATCCTGAAGACTGGCAACATATTCCTGAGCGTCCTGAAGTTTCTTTCTTGCCGTTGAGATATCAGTGAGAGCCTGTGCCCGTCTCAGAGAATAGTTTTTTATTAACTGATCGAGAGCACGTTGCTGCTTGTTAAGATTTATCTCTGCCTTACGCCGGGTTGCCGGCGGCTCGAATTTTGATTCATCAAGTGTTATTTTGGCCTCCTGGACAATATACCTCTGGTTCGTAATCTCATCTCTCAGGGAGGATAGAGTCACTGCAGTGTCAAGAATTGTCATTTCCAGTTTATTTTGCAGATTCTCAAGACTTTGAGTAGCTTCAGTCAATGTGTTTGTATAATCCGACCTGTCGAGCTGGGCTATGTAGTCGCCTTCTTTAACTATTGTTCCTTCAGCAACAATATCCTGGATTTTCATGTTCATTGCACGCATCATACCTCCACCACCACGGCCCCCTCCGCCGCCGCCTCTGAGACCACCTCCACCCGGACCTCCACCCTGCTGCTCATTCTGGTTGATTTCCGGACCCATTACGTCAATTGCATTCTCTGCAAGTAATTTTCCTGCATTTGACACAGTAATTTCAAAAAGACCTCTTTTTGCTTCAGTAAAAGTGTTGTCCTTATTACTCTTTGAGGCAACCTTGTTGAAGATGATCATTGCTATTGTAATAACAGCAAAAACGATGGCGGTTATTATTAATGTTCTTTTCATATACTCCTAGAGACTGTTTTTTATCAATAGTATCTACCCAATAGACTATTTTAAAATGATTTTATTCCAATTCACTCAAAGAATTTCGACAAAATTATTAAAAAAATGTTAAAGCAGATTCAGGAATCTGTTAATCAGCGTTTACGTTTTCGCTTTTCACATATGGGATTGTGAAGCTGAAAGTGGTCCCGTTTCCCGGCTGAGACTCGAGCCAGATCTTTCCTCCGAGAAGTTCAGCATATGCTTTACAGATGGAAAGGCCCAGACCGGTTCCCTGGTATTGCCTTGATACAGTATTATCAACCTGGTAAAAACGTTCAAACACTTTGGAATGATATTCGGGGGGGATTCCTATCCCGGTATCTTTGACTGAGAATTCCAGAAAGCTGTCCTGGAGTTTATACCCTATATCAATACGTCCTTCAGGGGTGAATTTGATAGCATTATTGATGAGGTTTGAAAGTATCTGAACCAGCTTGGTACCATCTGTTATTATCTCAGCGTTGTTATTCTTAAGAGGAGTTTTCAATGCCAGTTTTACTTTCTGTGCTCTTTCTTTGTAGCTGAATTGTTCACAGAGACTCTTTAAAGCTCTGTTGATATTTATGCTCCGCAGATTCACCTTCATCTGACCGGTCTCGATACTTGCCAGATCGACAATATCATTTATTATTGAAAGTAATTGATTACCGCTTTGTCTTATTATGTCAGTAAACTGAATTCTGTCGCTGCTGTTAAGCTCCGGGTCATTTAAAAGTGTTGAGAATCCCATAATTGCATTCATCGGGGTCCTGATTTCGTGCGACACATTATGCAGGAACGCAGTTTTCAGTCTGTCGCTTTCTTCGGCTTTTTCTTTTGCAGCGAGCAATTCAGTTGCAGCTATCACTTTTGAGGTTATATCTTCAACCATTACCAGAAAGAACTGTATCTCACCATTATTATTTCTGATTATACTTACAGTCGTAGAGCCCCATATAAGTGTACCATCCTTTTTCAGATATCGCTTTTCAGTATGGTGTATTGGTAATTCCTGTGATACAAGCTGAAGTATTGCCAGTTCATCTTTCTGTATGTCATCTGGATGCGTGAAATCCTTATAAGTCATCCCGAGCAACTCTTCCTCGGAATATCCAAGCAAACGGCAATAAGAGTTATTGGCTCTTATTATTCCCATATCCTTGTCAGTCATTGCAATGGACAACGGACTCTCTTCGAATATCTTACGGAATCTTTCCTCGCTTTCTTTCAGTATTTCCTCAGCATATTTCCGTTCTGTTATATCACGGCAGATCGCCTGGTAGAATTTAATTCCTTCAATATCAACACGTCTTGCGCTTATCTCAATAGGAAAAACTGAACCATCCCTTCTTTTATGTCTTGATTCAAAAGTTGCATAGCCCATATGATCGAGTCTGGTAAAATTCTTTTCCAGCTTCTGGGCCGCTTTACTGTCGATCAGCTTTTTAAGAGGTTGTCCAATAATCTCATCCCTTGTATACTGGTAAGCCTCAAGAGCTTTGTCATTAGCTTCAACAATGCCGAAATTATCATCAAGTAAAAGAATTATATCATTTGCATACTTAAGGATATAGTCAAAATGCCTTACCAGGGCCATCCTTTCCAGTTCAGCTTCATATTTCTCACGATAGTATCTGACTCTCTGGATCCACCAGAGGAATCCCAGGAAAGAAGCTGTAGTAAGGTTAAAAAGAACTATTACTATAAGGATAAGCCTAAAGTTATCCTTCAGAGAACTGAATACTTCATTCCGATCTGTTTTAGCAACCAGAAACCATGGTGACTCAGGAATTTTCTTCATGGCAGCTATGACTTTTACTCCGCGGTAATCTACAGCATTAGTGGTTTGCCTCATCCCCAGCAATGCCTGAACTTCAGCAAGATTTTCTTCAGTTATCGATTTTTTCAAAGTCAGATTAGCTTTCGGCATATACCGCAGTTCGTTCAGATATAGTATCTCGTCACCCTCCTGATGGAAGAGGATCGCTTCGGATGTTATTGTAGCTGATGGCCAGGATTGAAGAATCGGATAGAATACTCTTTTAGGATCTATTCTTAGCACCAGAGCACCAAAAGCTGAAGTGTCTGTTGTATCAGGACCTTTCATTGGTATAACGAGATCCAGATGGATAATGCTCACCTTCTCCGTCTGGTGGAGATCGGTCAGTGTAATATTACCCGCCTTAATATAATCCGGAAGATGTGAAGCAAGATAATCACCGATAATAGTATCCTTATCCGGAAAATAGAGAACCGGCTGACAATCACTGTTCACAAACAAGGCATCCCTGTAATCATAATTTTCAGTAAGACCTTTAAGGTATTGAATGAGATCTGCCTTCAGCTTCTTGTTTTTTCTGTCACGAAGAAAGTCGGAGAACTGCTGCATCAATATCGTATTCTGCCTGAAATTAGACCCGTCGGCTATTCTTTCGCTCCGCCATTGGATAATCTGTTTAGCTTTAAGGTCGGCAATTGCTGAAAGTTCTTTTGTAGAATTTATCAGGAGATTCTTTTTCTGACTCTGATAAAAGATGATACCTACAACTATCGATGCTGCAGACAGGATAAGGAATAAAACAATCAGCGGCCACGGTACAGCCGTCTTCTGCTTCTGAGAATTCATTCTCGCACCCTTTTAAACTGGTATCAATATTACAATTCTGACTTTCTTCAACAAACACAAAATTAATACTTTCCTGATAATATTATATCAGATACCTCCAAGAATGAATTCTACTTACGGGAAATAAGAACAGAAGCGAGGATTGAAATAATGAGTATTGAAACAATAAAAGCCAGGGAAATCAGTATCGGGATCTCGAAATGAAAGAATGATGCCACCATCTTCAACCCGACGAATGTCAGGATAAATGCCAGCCCGGTCTTCAGGTATCTGAAGTATCCCATTATTCCGGATACGGCAAAATACAACGACCTTAATCCGAGAATTGCAAAAATATTTGATGTATATACAATGAACCGCTCGTGACTCACTGCGAGAACTGCAGGGATGCTGTCGACAGCAAATAAAAGGTCGGTTGATTCTATTATTAACAATACTAAAAACAGTGGAGTTACATACATCTTTGAGTTCAATCTGGTAAAAAATCTTCCTTTATCTGATTCTTCAGTCACCGGAAGGAACTTACGTGCAAATCTCATAACCGGATTTTTTGAAGGATCGACCTGGACGTCCTTCTGGACCATCATTTTTATTCCGGTTACAATCAGGAAACCGCCGAAAATGATCACAATCCAGTGGAATCTGTTTATCAGGGCTACTCCTGCAAAAATAAAAATGCCCCTCATGACCAGAGCACCTATAATACCCCAGAAAAGAACTTTATGCTGATATTTTTCAGGAACAGCAAAATATGAGAAGATAAGTATGAAAACAAATATATTGTCAACACTCAGGGAATATTCAATAAGATATCCTGTCAGGAACTCAAGGGCTCTTGTCTTACCGAATTCAAAGAAAACAAAAAGATTGAAAGCTAACGCCACAATGATCCAGACGCCGCTCCACAAAAGAGCTTCCTTCAAAGGTACTTTATGCGCCTTTTTGCTGAGTATGCCCAGATCTATCCCTAATATCAAAAAAATCAGAACATGAAAGCCTATCCAGAAATATATACTTACCTCCATCATTAAAAATCAGTCCGCAAACTTAAGAAAAATTTTCTTCTCCCTTGACAATTACTTCAACTTGCTGACCTGCCTCACGTTGCTATAAGTTTATTTTTCTATCACCCGTTTACTAAACTTTTTTACCTTTACAGGTCAATTTAACAAAGAGCTTATGAATTATACAATTAAATATCTGATTAGTACAATAATATTATTACTTCTTCTTGAATCACTTTCTGCTCAGAAGAAAATTTCCGGGAGCGATGTTATAACTTCTGCTGATCTTGAAAGTTATGTTTCATTTCTTGCCTCCCCTCTTCTTAAAGGACGAAAGAACAGTGAACCGGGTCTTGAGATTGCGCAGCAATATATAATATCACAGGCAAAGATCCTGGGATTAAAACCGGCAAACGGTACAAGCTACCTGCAGCCCTATTCCGTGGTAAACTTCCTGATCGACAATGAAAAAAGCATGATTCAGGTCATCCCCGAGGGTAATGTTCCCGTAACTATTCAAAAACCTATTTACCAGATCGTTCCCACAGGACCATCTGATTTCACCCTGGAAGGAGATGTCGTTTTTGCTGGTTATGGCCTCAAACAGGAGATATCGGAATATGATGATTTTGCCGGTATCAACCCGGAGGGAAAGATCCTTCTTGTGATGCTCGGATCTCCGCCTGCAAGAGATGGTAAAGGTTATCTGCTGGAAGATTACGATCCATCCTCTTTCATCAGTATCCAGCTGAAACTAACAGCTCTATTATTTTCACGGGCAAAAGCAATTATAATTGTCCCTGATCCTAAATCGGGATATTCATCTCTCGAAGAGAAATTTACCGGGATCTCCGGCGAACTGAATTCATCGAAGAGCCTTAAGGGTGAAAAACCTCGTATCCTTCAGCTGCCAAACATGCCCAAAATGCTATTCGTTCACAGGGAGGTTGCCGATGAATTGCTTAAGGGAACAGGCTACACTCTTGAGGGATTGCAGAATAAAATAGACAGTGAGATCAAACCATTCTCCTTCAATATAAAGAACAAAAAACTGAAAATAACAGAGGTCACAAAAACTGAAGAAGTAACACTCAATAATGTTGCAGCCCTGATAGAAGGCAGCGATCCTCTCCTTAAGAATGAATATGTTGTTTATTCAGCTCATGCGGATCATATAGGAGAGTCAGCAAGAGGCATCAATACCGGCGCTGATGATGATGCATCAGGTTGCGCAGCATTGCTGTCGATAGCTGAGGCATTCCAGAGCCTTGAAAAGAAACCTCTGAGATCAATTTTATTCCTGTGGGTATCGGGAGAGGAAATAGGCCTGTTTGGCTCAAAATACTATTCAAATAACCCTCTTGTTCCATTGGATAAAACAGTTGCAGATCTCAACGTGGATATGATAGGAAGGGTTAAAGGTGTGGCTGATACAAGCGATCAGAATCCCATGTCGGGGCCAAAGGAAGTTTTTGTCATCACCGATGACCAGAGCAAGGAACTGAGATCCATCGCAGAATCGGTAGATGCTTCTTCAGTGCTTGATTTCAACTACGAACTCAGCGGGACTAACCACCCTCTTCAACTGTTCAGCCGCAGCGATCATTATAATTTCGTTGTGAAGGACATCCCCGTACTATTCTTCTCAACAGGTTTACACACTGATTATCATACACCGCGAGATATTACTGAAAAGATCGATTTCAGCAAAATGGAACTCATTGCCAGAACTATGTACGAGATCGGATATAATGTTGCCAACCGAAAGACAAGGATAGTTGTCGATAATCCTTTCAGCAGCTGGTAAAATTCCGATAATCTTTAAACTGTCTCTCAACAGCATAAGATCATTTAACTGAGAAGAAAGTCCTGATGGGAGTCCTGTATTTCGGATCTACATCAGGGATGCCGTTGCCGTTTGAATCTTTCATCATCGAAAAATATTCAATCAGAGCCAGCCATTCTTTTCCTTCCTGAATACCTTCCGAGTTTTCGTTCAGATCGATCACAGTCTTCTTCATATCCTTAACAGGATTACCATTCTCATCTTTAGGAACAACATTGATCAGACCGAAACTCATCTTCTTTATTATACCCACGAATTCAAGAATATATGAATTGGCCGTTATTGAATATAAGGTATTGTTCTTCTTCGAGAAATCAACATTGTCCGTTGTTCCATCAGGACGGACAATATCAATCTTTTTGATTTTTTTCAGTACTATTTTTTTTGGATCGTATTCCACTCTTATCCCGGAATAGAAGCAGTAATTGTCCGGACTGCTCTTATATGCTATCTGCATTATCTCAAGAACCCGTTTCAGCTCTTTTCCTGTAACAAAAACCTTTGCCAGCGGGTATCCGGGAACAGCATCTTCTCCTCTACCCATCGACATTATCCTGAAAATATCCGGAGCACTTTGCAGTCCGGGAACTAACTTATCACGTATCACCCCTGTTGCGACAAGACTCATATCTGTACCTTTAGTTGTATGCCTGTTGATATAGGAATGTATGGCATCTGCAACCAGAGGTCCCAGATTACTTTCAGTGAACGCGCCTTCCCAATCGCATTCCAGCAGGAAATCATTCTCAACAATGCCTTTCTCATAATTCATCCCGAGAGGCAGGAGGATCTCCTGATCTATCAGCTTCTCCTGATTCTCAATGAGTTCATTAATCACAGTATTCCCTGCGATCCTGTCATCCACCGGTATCAACGAGTAACTGTCAATAGTTGTTTTACCGTTTTTATAGGTAAGAGATAGCTTACCGACATACTGCCCGTATTCTCCTGCCTGGACAATAGCAGTTCCATTTACAATGACAGGATTTTCAAGTAGGGTATGTGTATGTCCGCTTATTATTACATTTATTCCTTTTACCTTCTTTGCCAGTTTGACGTCTTCACCTGTAATGTTACCGTTTTTATCAGTGGCAACTCCTGAGTGCGACAGGCATATGATAATATCACACTTTTCCTTCTTCAGCTCTCTGACCATCTCCTTTGCCACTGTTTTCTGACTGGCAAAGGTGACCGGTTTTGCAAAAGCAGCATTTTCATCTGCAACCTTGCCCAACAGGGAGAAGAATCCGATCTTCATACCGTCTCTCTCCAATATGCATTTCCTGCCAATTAATCCGGAATTAAACAATTTTTCCAGGGCATCATCACCGGTATCTTCCTTGTCAAATACAGCGTTACTAAGCAGAAGCTCCGGTATCTCCCCTCCTTCTGCCGAACGGCTTATGATCTCAGCGATCTTTTCTGATCCGAAGTCGAATTCATGGTTCCCCAGGCAGCCCACATCATAACCCATAAGCTTCATAAGCCTGAGCTGAAATCCGTTTCTTTCTTCCATAGACTGAAATAGAGTTCCCATCAGGAAATCGCCTCCGTCAATTACAAGAGCTGTACCATCGAACGAATTTTTTACGTCTTTAATTATGGTGGCGATCCTGGCAAAGCCCCCAACTGTAGCGTCATCATTTGTAGTGAGAGGTGAGTACAGCGATTCAGGTGCATATCCTGTGATCATTGAATGCATGTCATTGGTATGCAGGATCACAAGTTTCTTTTCAGTCTGAGCGTTGAGCTGCAGAATGACAAGAATAAATATTGAAATTAAAAATATTCTCTTCATATTCAGTTAATAAAGTATTCGTTTAAATTACCTCAGCTACAATAAAAGTACTTCCCCCCACATAGATCAGATCATTTTCCGAAGCATTACTTTTCGCCTCATCAAGAGCCTCAGCAACAGTATGATAACTGTTACCATTCAAACCATAAGCCCTGGCCTTTTCCTGCAGGATCTTCTCGTCCAGGGCGCGGGGGATCGATGCCCTTGTAAAATAATAAACGGCATCTGGCGGAAGAAGGGGAAAAATAAGGCTCAGATCCTTATCGGCAACAAAACCCAGGACCATATGAACCCTACGCGCCGGAATTCTGCTGACCTGGTTCATTGTATATTTAAGTCCTTCAAAGTTATGCCCGGTATCGCATATTATCAGGGGATTGTGTCTCAAAATCTGCCAGCGGCCCATGAGGCCCGTATTTTTTATCACATTGCGGATGCCGTTCAGAATCGCCTTCCGGGTGATGTGTAAATCATCTTCAATATGTCTGCAAACACAAAAGACCGTCTGAAGGTTTTTCGATTGGTAATCACCGCCCAAAGGTGTGTATCCGCTTACTCTCTCATTCCCGTCTGTGTTTTCAATAGTAAATGTCCAGTCACCCTTTCCAGTGGGATCATCTTCTATCACGCATCTGAATTCTTCATCAGCAAAACAGATCCGTGATTCAGTTTCATGTGCTTTTTCTATAAAGACATCCCTTGTCTCTTTTGCCGACTCCCCGATAACAACCGGGATGTTCTTTTTAATGATCCCTGCTTTTTCAACTGCAATTTTCTGAAGAGTATCACCAAGAAGGTCCATATGATCGTGCCCGACATTTGTGATTATCGAGATCACAGGAGTAATTATATTCGTGGAGTCAAGCCTCCCTCCCAGCCCTGTCTCAATAACAGCAATATCCACATGTCTCCTGGCAAAATAATCAAAGGCCATTGCTACAGTAAGTTCAAAAAAGGAAGGACTAATCTCCTCAATGATCTTCTTGTGCTTCTCCACAAAAGTAATAACCTCATCCTCAGGGATCATCTCACCGTTGATCCTGATCCTTTCCCTGAAATCCTTAAGATGGGGTGAAGTGTAAAGGCCTGTGCAATAGCCTGCTTCCTGCAGCACGGATGCCAGCACGTGTGAAACAGATCCTTTTCCGTTGGTACCTGCTATATGGATTGTTTTATAATTCAGATGCGGATGCCTGAAATGTTTATCAAGAGCAAGAGTGTTTTCAAGATTATCCTTATAAGCAGCCTTCCCTATCCGGTGATAAGCCGGCAATAAAGAATAGAGATAATCCGTTGTTTGCTTGTAATCCATAATCTGTAACTATACAGTCCTTTGCCCAAAATACCATGCACCTTGCACCTTGCACCTTGCACCGCCAGCCGTAGCTTCAGTGAAGGCTGGCACCATGCACCCATCCATAGCCTTTCTTTTAATGCAAAATAACATACTTTAATGTCAGGTAGCAATAAATACTCATTTTTTTGGTTAATTTTAAGCCGGAAACAGAACCGTTGATTTAACATAATATATTGTATATCAATTATTTATAAAATGAAGAAAAAACACAACAAGAAACTTTTCATAATTGACACCAATGTTCTTCTGCACGATTATAAATGTATTTACAATTTCGAGGAAAATGATGTAATAATCCCGATCGTTGTACTTGAGGAGCTTGACAAATTTAAAAAGGGAAACGATCAGATTAATTTTCATGCGAGGGAATTCACAAGGGAGCTCGACAAGCTCTCTGGCGATATGCTCCTGACTGCCAATATCCCCCTGGGTGAGAATCTCGGTAATCTGCACATTGAAACCGGCCGTGATTTTTCCGAAAAGGTCAGCCAGTCATTCCCTGAAAGAACTGCCGATCACAGGATCCTTGCAATAGCAGATTATGTCTGTAATACCAACAAGGATAAAGTTGTGGTACTTATAACAAAGGACATCAATCTGCGCATGAAGGCTAAGTCTCTTGGGATCATTGCCCAGGACTATGAGAACGATAAAGTAGCCAACATTGATGATCTTTATAAGGGAATAACTGTTATAGAAGGTATGGATCAGGAGTTGATAACAAAACTTTATGATAATCCTGAGGGAGTCAGTGCAACGGAGTTTAAGCTTGATCCTGAAATGAAAGGGCATCAGTTTTTCATAATGAAGAACAACGGAGCCAGTGCCCTGGCGCATTATAATCCCGCCACTAAGCTTCTCAACCGTGTAATAAAACAGACTACATACGGAATTGACCCTCGCAATGCTGAACAGACTTTCGCTCTTGATGCTCTCTCAAATCCTGATGTTCAGCTGGTATCCCTGACCGGCAAAGCCGGAACGGGAAAAACACTTCTCGCTCTTGCCGCTGCCCTTGCCCAGCATAAAAGATATAAACAGATATTCCTGGCGAGGCCTATTGTACCTCTGGCAAACCGTGACCTTGGATTTTTACCGGGAGATATAAGGGAAAAAATGGATCCATACATGCAGCCTCTGTATGATAATCTCACTGTTATAAAGCATAAATTCAGTCATCAGAGCCCGGAATTCATAAGAATAAATGAGATGATAAAAGAAGAGAAGCTTGTGATAACCCCTCTGGCTTATATAAGGGGCCGAAGCCTCTCGAGTATTTTCTTTATAGTTGATGAAGCACAGAATCTTACTCCCCACGAGATAAAAACAATCATCACACGTGCCGGGGAAGGAACAAAGATGGTTTTCACTGGCGACATAGAGCAGATAGACTCCCCGTACCTTGACACCGCATCAAACGGTTTAAGCTACCTTTCAGATAAAATGAAAAACCAGGATATCTTTGCCCACGTCAATCTCGTTAAGGGCGAACGGAGCTTCCTGGCTGAACTTGCAAGCAAATTACTTTAGAGCGATAAGAAAAAAATATTAATCCCTAATACCAGAATATCATGAGAACAAGAATAAACCTTACGGCATTATTTTTAGTATCAGTCATGGCATGCCTTTCATTAAAAGTTCAGGCTGAGCCAAATACCAAAGAGAAGAAAGCAAAGAAGCAGAAGACTGAAACTGTTAAATTATTCAATGGTAAAGATCTGAATAACTGGGCTTTCATGCTGAGAGACCAGTCTGTAAAACCTGAAAGTGTATTCTTCATAAAGGATGGAGTGATACACATTACCGGAAATCCTTTTGGCTATATGCGGACAAAGGATTCATACTCCGACTACAATCTGCATCTTGAATGGCGTTATCCTGTTGAAGCTACAAACAGCGGGGTTTTTATCAATGTTCAGCTGCCTGATACGATCTGGCCGAAATGCTTTGAATGCCAGCTGAAGGCAGGAAGTGCAGGGGATTTCATTTGTATGAGCGGTTCAGATATGAACGAAAGGACCGACAAGACAGTAAGGGTTATAAATAAACTTGCCCCATCGGCCGAAAAACCAACAGGTGAATGGAACACTATGGAGATTGTCACCAGGGGCAATACAATCGAAGTCACTCTTAACGGAGTACTTATGAATAAGGCAACAGGAACAAATCCGGGCAGTGGCCATATATGCCTTCAGAGTGAAGGGAAAGACATCCAATTCAGGAATGTTTATCTGACAAGGCCGAAAAAATAGATTGCAATCGAGGTTAATGAATTTCCATACCCGAAAAAGAGTTGCCTTCCATACACTTGGCTGTAAGCTGAATTTTGCCGAGACATCGACAATCTCAAGATCATTCCCTGAGGATAAATATGAGAAAGTCCCTGCCAGTCAGAAAGCTGATATCTTTATAATAAATACCTGTTCTGTAACTGATGCAGCGGATAAAAAATGCAGGCAGGCAATAAGGAAGTTTATAAACAGGTCTCCTGATGCAATAATAGCCGTGGTGGGCTGTTATGCTCAGCTAAAACCGGAAACGATAGCATCAATCCCCGGTGTGGATCTTGTTCTTGGAATAAATGAAAGGTTCCATATTGCCGATTACATTGAGAGTTTCAAAAAGAACACGCCCTGCCTGATTGATTCCGGTAACATCTCTCCTTCAGATAAATTCATACCTTCATTTTCGGCGGGCGACAGGACCAGGTCTTTCCTGAAGATCCAGGATGGTTGTGATTACGGATGTGCCTATTGCACAATTCCTCTGGCAAGAGGATCCAGCAGAAATCCGGAGATCGGCGATCTTGTGAACGAGACAAGGAAAATTGCTGCCAAAGGGATAAGGGAAATAGTACTTACCGGAGTTAATATAGGCGATTTCGGAAAAACAACCGGTGATTCACTAACTGACCTCCTGCAAAAAATGGTAGAAGTTCCCGGAATAGAAAGATTCAGGATCTCGTCAATCGAACCTAATCTTATAACAAATGAAGTGATAGATTTCATCTCAAATAGCTCAAAGATGCTTCCGCATTTTCATATACCCCTTCAGAGCGGTTCTGATAAGATCCTTGGCCTTATGAGAAGGAGATACCGCCGCGATCTGTTCAGAGAAAGGATCAGTAAGATAAAAACAAGGCTGCCATATGCCGGTATTGGAACCGATATCATAACAGGATTTCCCGGTGAAAGCGAAGCTGATTTTGAGGATGCTTTCTCTTTCCTTGAAACTCTGCCTCTCTCCTATCTTCACGTTTTTCCTTATTCCGAACGCCCGGATACGTATGCAATGAAATTACCTGACAAAGTAAGTCAGCATGAAAAGGAGATAAGAAGTAAAAAACTTCTTGAGCTTTCTGCAGGAAAACACAGGGAATTCCTTGAGAAAAACATTGGTCAGAAAGCTGAGGTCCTTTTCGAAAAGGTGAAAAATGAGGGTATGATCACAGGATTTACCGGTAATTATATAAGAGTTGAATATCCATGGCATTCAAACCTGGCCGAACAGATCAAAAAAGTGCAGCTTAAGGATATTTCCTCTTCCGGCAGAATGAGTATAGATATAATTGACTGACAGATGATTGATTACAAAAAGATTTGTCTGCAAACTGTTGATGCTGTCCATGAAACAGGTGAATTCATAATGAAGGAATTTGCCGGATTTGATATAAGCATGACTGAGATAAAAGGCTTGCACGACCTTGTAAGTTATGTTGATAAAGGGTCGGAGGAGATGCTTGTCGAACGCTTAGGCAAAATACTGCCAGAATCGGGATTCATAGCTGAAGAGGGAACATCGACACGAAAAGGCAACAGGTTTATGTGGATAATTGATCCGCTTGACGGAACCACAAATTTCGTTCACGGAGTAAGGATGTTCGCCATCAGTGTGGCATTGACTGAAAACGGCAAACCGGTTGCAGGAGTGGTTTATGATATCTGCGGGAAAGAGACTTTCACTGCCTGGGTAAACGGAGGGACATGGCTTAACGGGAAGACCGTTCATGTTTCAGCAGCTGAAAAACTTTCTTCAAGCCTTATTGCTACCGGTTTTCCATACAGCGATTTCAGCCGCCTCGACAATTACATGAGATGCTTCACACATTTTTGCAGGGCAACCCACGGGATAAGGAGATTCGGATCGGCGGCCATCGATCTGGCATATGTGGCATGCGGACGCTTCGATGCTTTCTTTGAATACGGATTGAACCCCTGGGACGTAACAGCCGGAGCATTGCTGGTTCGTGAAGCCGGCGGTCATTTCTGTAATTTCAGGGGCGACGAAAAAGACCTGTCAGGAAAAGAGATAATCGCTTCCAACGACCGGATCTTCAGAGAATTTCTGGAAAATGTAAGTAAATTTATGCTTGATTAAGATTTCATTAATGGGAGCTATCGGATTCTATATCTTTTATGCGATCAACTGGGTCATAACACTCCTTCCCCTCAGGGTCCTCTACCTCTTTTCCGACATACTGTTCCCTCTTGCCTGTTATTTCCCCGGATACCGAAAGAAAGTAGTATCCAAAAACCTCAGAAATGCTTTCCCGGAAAAGACCGATACAGAACGCGCTGTCATCCAGCGGAATTTTTACCGCCATTTCTGCGACCTTATTGTTGAGATCCTCAAACTCACCCATATGAGCGATAAGGAGCTTATTAAGAGGATGGATTGTAAAAACCCTGAATTACTTGAAAGATTTTATAAAGAAGGCCGTGATGTGGTAGTAATATTCAGCCATTACTGCAACTGGGAATGGACCAGGATAATGCCTGTTCTTACAAAACACCTGAATGTGCCCGTTTATAAACCGCTTAATAATAAATATTTTGATAAGTTCATGTTCGGGATCAGGGCAGGAGACAATTGCCATCCTGTTTCAATGTCAAACATAATTAGAGAGATAATTACGAACAGGAAAGAGAACCGGCTAGCCTTATATGGACTGATATCTGATCAGACACCGGCCAAAGCCGAAATAAGATACAGAACCACTTTCCTGAACCAGGATACTCCGGTTTTCCTGGGGGCTGAAAAGATCGCTGCAAAATATAATATGCCGGTTATTTTCATGGATATCCGTAAAATCCGGAGAGGATTTTACAGTGTGACATTCGACCTGCTTTTTGAAAATCCTTCGGGATTACCAGCATACACGATTACTGAAGCCCACGTTAAAAAACTTGAGGGAATAATCAGGGAAAAGCCTGAGTACTGGCTCTGGAGCCATCGCAGATGGAAATATTAATAATTAGATATCCATGACCAAGACGGCAGTAATAATATTGAACTGGAACGGTTTAGAGTTTCTGAAAAAGTTTCTCCCGTCTGTTGTAAAGTATTCATTGAACAACGGGACAGAAATATGTATTGCCGATAATGGCTCAACTGATGGTTCTGCTGAATGGATTAATTTGAATTTCAGGGATGTCAGGCTTATCAGGCTGGAGAAGAATTTCGGGTTCTCCGATGGTTATAACCGAGCAATTGAACAGATTGATGCACAGTATTATATTCTGCTCAACTCAGATATTGAGGTAACGCCGGGATGGCTTGAGCCTTTGATATCCTGCCTTGATGATAATCCTGATGTTGCATCCTGCCAGCCGAAAATACTTTCCTACAACCGGAAAGACCATTTTGAATATGCCGGAGCTGCCGGAGGATTCATCGATAAGTATGGTTATCCTTTGTGCAGGGGCAGGGTTATCACTGAGCTTGAGAAAGACAATGGTCAGTATGATACTCCGGCGGATATTTTCTGGTCAACAGGTGCCTGCATGGCTGTCCGTTCAGATGCATGGAAGAAATGCGGAGGCTTCGATCCGGAATTTTTCGCACATATGGAAGAGATAGACCTCTGCTGGAGGTTTCACAGAACTGGATACAGGGTTCGCTTTGTGCCCGGATCGGTAGTATATCACGTGGGCGGAGGAGCCCTTCCCTATAACTCGCCATTCAAGACTTTCCTTAATTTCAGGAACAGCCTCTTCCTGCTTTATAAGAACCTCCCGGAAAAATACTTCCGGAGAAAAATGTTAATCAGAATGATCCTGGACGGTATCGCAGCTGTCTTCTTCCTTAGTAAGGGACAATTCAGAAGTGTCGCATCCGTTTGGAACGCTCATATGGGTTTCTACAAAAGACTAAAAAAAGTAAAAGCTGAAAGAGAAATTGTAAAGACTCTGGGATGCAATGAACCCGAAGGACTTATTTTGAACAAGTGCATCGTTTTTGAGTTTTATTTAAGAGGGCGGAGAACTTTTCAAAGTCTGACGAAAAAACCCTGATTAAAATGAAGAATAGCCAGTTTATTGTATTTATAACAGTTGTCCTCACAATTTACCTGATTGGGAACCTCTATATTTTTTTCAAGGGATATAATGTAATACCCCCGACCAGGCTGAACAGAACCCTGTATATCATCATCTTCCTTGCTCTTGCCACAACTTTTTTTACAGGCAGGATCCTGGAATCGATCCACTCTTCGGTCTTTGCAGATATTCTCAACACTATCGGAGGCTTCTGGATGGGATTCTTACTTTACGGATTTCTGTTTCTCCTCTTATCAGATATAGCCGGATTACTGTTAAAGATCACCGGGATAATCAATACTCAGACTTTCCCGGATTACAGGAAATGGTCATTTGCCATTGCCATGATGCTGTCAGCGCTGTTTATCGCAGGAGGTTTCATAAACGCGCTTATACCTGTTGTAAGGAAATATAATTTAACAATAGAAAAACCGGCTGATGGTATCAATAACCTGAGGATAGCTGCTGTTTCAGACATACACCTGGGGAGTATAATCAGGAAGAGGAGCATGAAAAAACTTTCCCTGATGCTTGACAGGATCAAACCCGATGTGATCTTTCTCCTCGGGGATATTGTTGATGGCGACCTGGGGCCTGTTCTGAGAGGCGACCTGCTAAAATATTTTCATGAACCTGCCACCAGATTTGGTCTCTACGGAATTACCGGGAACCATGAATTTATTGGTGGAGCCGAACGGACGATTACATATATTGAAAGCAAGGGTATCAGGCTTCTGAAAGATGAAAAAATTGTTCTCCCGGGAGGTATTCAGGTTTATGGAAGGCTCGACAGTTATTCTTTCAGATTTAAGAATAAAAACCGCTTAACCCTTGAAGAACTAATGAAAGACGCTGATCATTCGAAACCGATCATACTTCTCGATCATCAGCCCTCGCATCTTGAAGAATCTGAAAAAGCCGGTGCAGATCTCCAGCTTTCAGGGCATACCCACAATGGCCAGATGTGGCCGTTGAATTACATTACAAAAAGGCTTTTTGAAGTAAGCTGCGGATATCTTAAGAAAGGTAACACTCAGATAATAGTATCTTCAGGTTTCGGACTGTGGGGGCCAAGGATCAGGTCAGGCAGCAGGCCCGAGGTAATGCTGATAGATATCCGTTTTACAAACGGGCAATAAAACTCCATTAAAGAAGATTATAGATCTGTTCAAGGGCCATCCCTCTCGATCCTTTTATAAGGATATGGAAACCTTTTACCGGCTCTTTTCTCAGGTATTCTTTCAGCTTGCCAATATCGGGAAATGATCTGAATCCCGATCCGCCACCGGCCCTTGTGAAAAGGGGACCGGCAAGAATCACATTCGACAGATTACAGTCTTTCAATACCTTAATGACCTTCAAATGTTCTTCCTCGCTCTTCTCACCAAGTTCAAGCATGTCGCCAAGGATACAAAGCTTTTTTTCAGACTTAACTGCTGAAAAAGATTCAAGCACTAGCTTCATGCTTGAGGGATTGGCATTATAGGAATCGCAAACGAGCGTATTGTTTTTGGTGACTTTTACCTGCGATCTGTTATTTTCCGGACGATATTTCTCAAGCTTTTCTGCAATAACATTCATGTCAACGCCCATAAAGAGACCGGTTGCAATGGCAGCCCTGACATTATCGAAGTTATGCAGACCGAAAATGTTCGTTTTGATCCTGCGTGTTTCCTTCTGAAATGTCAGATTAACAGAAAGGTGGAGTTCAGAAAGTTCAGGTTCTGTCTTTAAGAGAATTCCCGTCGGATAAGAATAAGGTACTGCCCTGTTTACAAGTCTGAAGATCTTTTCGGTCAGTATGGGATCCTGCTCATTGTAGATAGCTATTCCATTTGTTTTTCGCAGGTATTCATAAAGTTCTGTTTTTGCTTTCACTACCCCTTCGAAGGATCCGAATCCTTCGATATGGGCAAATCCGGTGTTTGTTATGATACCATAATCAGGTTGCGCTATAAGGCAAAGAGAGCGTATCTCACCGATATGGTTGGCACCCATTTCAATTACCATTATTTCGGTTCCGGCCGGTGCCGAGAGGATGGTAAGCGGAACCCCGATATGGTTATTCAGGTTACCTGTTGTGGAATGAACTTTGAATTTCCCTGATAGTATTTTTGATATAAGGTCTTTCGTTGTTGTTTTTCCGTTGGTTCCTGTTATAGCAATGACAGGAGCGTTGATCTCTTTCCTGTGGTATGTTGCCAGTTTCTGGAGTTCTGTAAGGCAGTCATCGACAAGGATCGTCTTATCTGTCTCATAAGCAGGATCATCTATAACAGCCCATGCAGCGCCTCTCTCAAGAGCTTCTGAAGCAAACGCATTTCCGTTGAATTTCTCACCCCAGAGAGCGAAGAACAATTGTCCGGGAGAAACTTTCCTTGAATCGGTTGATAATCCCGACGATTCCCTGAAAAGCTGATAAAGTTTTTCTGTTTGCATTATGATCTTTTAAAAAAATGCCTCATTATGATCTCATAATGAGGCTTTATCTTTATCTTTTGAAATCAATTAAAAACCGGCAGGGCTACCCACTCTGATCATAGCGCATCTGAATCCTATATCATCCCTGGAGCTCTCCTGGTCGAGGAATCTGCGTGTTGAAGGGTTCAACCAGTATGCTCTGTCTTTCCATGATCCTCCTTTATAGACTCTGGCGTTATCGTTTATAAGGGTAACAAAATCGCTGTTAGATCCTGAACCCAATTCCTGCGCATACATTCTGAGAGAAGCCTGTTTATTATCGTCAGTATTCCAGTCTCCTGCCACGATAGCTGACTGCAGGTCACCATCCCTGTAATTCCTGTAGTCACCTTTCTGATAATTATATCTGTTAGCCACATCCACATCCTTGACAGTATCGACAAAGAGTCTTCCGAGATTATTCTTTGTCACGACTTTACCGTTTGCATCTCTGCGCAGATCTGTGAATACGTTCCCCCTGAACGGATTGAAGCCGTCGACATCTTCAGAAGTGAGTGGTCTGTAGACATCCTGGACCCATTCATTTACATTTCCTGCCATGCAATACAATCCATAATCATTCGGCCAGTAGGATCTCACGTCACTTGTGATGCTTGCGTTATCGTTAAGGCTTCCTGCGACACCCATCATATCACCTCTGCCGCGGACAAAATTAGCCATCATCTCACCACGGTATCTGGGTTTTGAATTTCTGACATTATGGCCGTCCCATGGATATATACGTCTTTCATAGATCCTTTCTTCGTAGGTGTTCCCGCGAAGTGCATAAGCTGCGAATTCCCATTCTGCTTCTGTCGGCAGCCTGTAGTTAGGAAGCAGTATTCCGTCCTCGAAAGTGGTTCTTCTTTCAGTCTGGGCCGGGTTCAGGCTTTCCCTGAGCTGGTTCACAACTCCTTCATACTGACCGGCAAGATAGGACTCAGTATTGAAGTTATTCTGGTTCTTCTGATCAGGGTCGGGTTTGAGTTCGCCTTCGTCAATCAGTATCTTCTCATTCACCCTGTCGCTTCTCCAGAGGCAGTAGTCATTTGCCTGCAGCCAGCTTACACCGACAACAGGATAATTATTATATGATGGATGGCGGAAATAATACTGGACATAAGGATCGTTGAATCCCATCGGGCTCCTCCAGACAAGAGTGTCAGGCAGTGCTCTCCTGTATACTTCGGGATAATCGGTATATACTCTTCTCAACCAGTACAGATACTCGCGGTAATCAACATTCCTGACCTCCGTTTCATCCATATAAAATGAAGATACCGTGACTGTTCTGGGTTTATTATTCCAGTCAAAAAATACATCCTGGGTTACCTGCCCCATTGTGAATCGGCCTCCCTCAATCAGTACCAGTCCGGGGCCGGTTTTCTGCTCCACACCTACCTGCACTTCAAATCCACCCATATCAGGATCATTATAATCCCAACCGGTAGTTGACGAAACATTCTGGCTATCTTTCTTCTTGAATATGCAAGATGAAAGAAAAACTGTGGCAAGTAATACAACAAGCAACACCCTGAATTTATTCATAACTCCTTTAATTTTATGACTTTTAAGAATATTCAAATATAATAATTTTTCTAAAATATTTTCGAAACATCAAATATAACTACAATCTGGGGAAATTTATTGTTCTGATCGCTTTTCTTTTTTCAACATTATTTAAACTCAACACCATGCCGGTATGATGCAATAAAGACAAGGGCAGAACAGTGTTCCCCGATGAAATGTTTATACGATAATTATAGAATATTGTTACAATACCAGAAGCCACCGCGAATCCCGCCTGCAGATCAAGATCCTTCATGTTGTTCATCAGGAAGATGGAGCTTACTGACAGGTATTTACTCTCCAGTACTGCACCGGTGCCTGCTGACAGGTATTCCCGCTCAAGTTCCAGTTTGATCAGCGGCCTTATCTTAAGTTCGGTATTTTCGTTCAGATCAAAGTCTCCTGCGGCATGCAGAAGCAGGTGCCGCCTGATCCTGCTTTGATTATTTCCGGAGCCATCAGGATCAGGTTCAGTGAGATGACTGACAGAAATCCCTCCAAAAAAGCGACCCGACATCAGCAGAAACCCTGTTGAGAGATCAAGCACACTTCTGCCTTTCAGATCAAGTATTTCCCCGGGTGGCAGTACTGCTCCCCTTACCGGGTCGATCTGATCAGGCAGGACAGCCCCGCTGAAACTGTATCCCCTGTGAAATATCGAAGCAGATAACCCGGCACTTACGAAAAGGTTGCTCCCGGCCTGAAAATGATAGGCATAGGAGAATCCTCCGCTGAGATCATTTACTATCCCGCTCAGACTGTTATTGGTGATATAAATTCCTGCTCCCCCGTGAAGACCCGGAAAATATCCATCATATGAAACATTAACTGTATGAAGGTTGTAATTGTTTCCCGGATATAAATTAAGGTACGACAGACGAAGGTATCCTGTACCCTCCGTACCCGTAAGGCCAGGATTACCAATAAGAGTTAGCTGATACCCCGGACCATATTCATTAACCTGGCAGTAAACCGATACGGAGACCACTGTAAAAAAGAAAAATACCAGGTGATATTTTATTCCCATAAATAATGCCACTGCAATATCAACGTATTGATATCGTTATTATTTTAATGATTTTCATCCCATATAAAACAAACCTGTTCCCCCTATGCAACATCCTTTTATCTTTGTCAGGTAATTATGACCAGGTTATCAAATATATTGCTTCTTATCTTCTTTCTGATCATAAATGACCTTTACTCACAGGGTGTCAAAGATAGTTATTCTTCTTCTTCAGTGCTGGCTGGCGGCCAGTGGTTTAAGATTGCCGTATTGAAAGACGGCATCTACCGGATCGATTATTCAGACCTTAAACAGATGGGCCTCTTCAATCCTTCAAATCCCCGGATCTACTCCAATAATTTCGGTCAGCTTTCATATTATAATGATGATCCGAAACCTGACGACCTTAAAGAAGTGGCTGTACATCTTGTCACAGGATCCGACGGGATCTTCAATGAAGGTGATTACCTGCTGTTTTTCGGACAGAGTACTAACAGGTGGAATTTCAATCCCTTAAAAAGCAGCTATGACTATTTAAAGCATAATTATTCCGATACAGCCTTCTATTTCCTTACCTCCGGTTCTCAGGTGGGAAAGAAGATCCTTAACGGCGATGAACCTGCCGGACCGCCAAATTATTTCTCATCACAATCAGATGCCTTATTTGTTCATGAGCTGGATAATGAAAATCTTTTAAAATCTGGCAGGGAATGGTATCAGCCAGTTTCAGCTATGACAGGTTTAAGCATCAATCCGGGATTCACCGACCTCAGGACAGATGAAAAGCTGAAATACAGGATAAGGGTTCTGGCAAGAGCCTCAGTCAATACCCTTTTCAGATTGTATGAGAACTCTACTCTTCAGCGCACACTGCAGGTCCAGGGAGTAAACCTGTATAACTATACCGGCACTTATGCACAGATTGCCGATTCATCCGCGTCATTTTACCCGCTCTCGTCATCTCCTTCATTCGAGATCAGGTTCTATAATAATGGTGAACCGGCTGCCAGGGGATGGCTCGATTATGTGATCCTCCAGGGAAGAAGGAATAATACCTTCGCCGGGAATACAGCTTTTTTCTCGGACTACAGGTCCATAGGCGCCGGTCGTATCACGGAATTCACTTTCAGCAGCCCGGCCAATACACCCCTCGTATGGGATATCACTGACCCTTTCAACCCTTCACGGATCAATTATTCAAAAACAGGCGATAACCTTAAATTCAAGGCTTTCACCGGTTCCCTGAAATCCTACGTCCTGTTCCTCGAAAAAAACACTCTCAAACCTGTGATCATGACTCCGGCTCTGGCTAACCAGGACCTTCACAGCTCTGAACCTGCAGAAATGATCATAGTAACTCATCCTCTCTTCAGGAACTACGCTGACAGGATTGCCCAGGTCCATTACGGGAACAGCGGCCTGACCTCGCAGGTTGTCACTCCGGATGAGATATACAACGAGTTCTCCGGGGGTATCCGCGACCTTGTGGCTATAAGGAATTTTCTCAGGATGAAATATCTGAAACAGGCCGGCACGGATCATCCTCTGAAGTACCTTCTTCTTCTTGGCGACGGATCTTATGAAAACAGAACCCTTCCACCTCTCAACCCGAATTTCATACCAACCTACCAGTCACAGAACTCCAATATAGTTGTTTCTTCATTCACTTCTGATGATTTCTTTGGTTTACTTGAGGATGGAGAGGGTGAAGCAGAAGGAACAGAGGATATAGGGATCGGCCGTCTCCCTGTTTCTGATACGGCACAGGCAGGCATAATGCTGAGAAAAATTTCAAGGTATCTAGGATCATCAAATACCGGTGACTGGAAAAACAATATCTGCATTATCGCTGATGATGAGGATGGCAACACTCACATAAACGATGCGGAAGGGTTGTCTAAGATCCTGGAAGACAGCGTCCCCTCTATGAATATCAAAAAGATCTATCTGGATGCTTTCAGGCAGGTAACGACTGTAAACGGACAATCATATCCGGATGTGACGGCAGCAATAAACGAACAGGTCAGTTCCGGGGCGCTTATAATTAATTATGTAGGACATGGCAGTGAGAACGGCCTTGCGCATGAAAGAGTAGTGAAGACGGAAGACATCAAATCGTGGAGCAATTTCCACCGTCTCCCTTTGTTCATTACTGCGACCTGTGAGTTCAGCCGTTTCGATGATATGGATATAAACATAATCACGAAGGAAATGACTGGCAGACCTTCTGCAGGGGAAATGGTCCTTTTAAGCGCAACCGGTGGCGGCATTGCGTTGATGTCGACAACACGCGTAGTATATTCCGCCCCTAATTATTACCTGAACAGAAACATATTTGATTTTGCCTTCGACCGTGACACTCTAGGTGAGGCTTTGCGTCTTGGCGATATAATGAGACTGGCAAAAAATAACTCCGGAAGCGGCACCAACAAAAGGAATTTCAGCCTTCTAGGTGATCCGGCTCTAAGACTGGCTTACCCCTGGCATGGAAATGTTGTTACAGATTCAGTAAACCATGTTCTTGTTTCGGAGGGTACCGATACCCTTAAGGCATTGTCGAGAGTGACCATAAGCGGACATATTGAAAATATGAGAGGTGAAACCCTTAATGATTTTACCGGAACTGTTTCTCCAATTGTATTTGATAAGACCAAAACAATTAAAACCCTCGCCAATGACGGGGGCCAGCCTTACAGTTTCAAGCTCCGGAACAATATCCTCTTCAGCGGAAAAACAACAGCTGCTGGAGGTAAATTCAGATTCAGCTTCATTGTGCCCAGAGATATTGATTACTCATACGGACCGGGTAAAATAAGTTACTATGCCAGTAACAACGGGCAGGACCTGAATGGATATTTTAACGATATAATCGTGGGAGGTTTTGCTCAGGTTTCAGAATCAGATAAATCGGGCCCAAAGATAAGTCTGTATATGAATGACACACTGTTCCGGAATGGAGGGATAACTGACAAGGACCCAAAGATACTTGCTATAATTGAAGACAAGGGTGGCATTAACACAACAGGAACAGGAATAGGGCATGATCTAGTTGCATACCTTGATAATGACAATAATAATTCGTTTGTGCTCAACAACTATTTTGAGAACGATATTGATAATTACATGAAAGGCAAGGTCGTGTATGGACTGTCGGACCTGACCGGAGGACAGCATTCGGTAACGCTCAAGGCATGGGATAATTTCAACAATTCATCAGTTGAAACAATTCATTTTGTTGTCGAGACAGATGGCAGATTCATACTCAAGGATCTTCTGAATTACCCGAACCCGGTCCAGAACGAAACAAAGATCACTGCCGGACATAACCGACCTGAAAAGCTGATGGATATAACTATCACGATCTATGATCTGAGCGGAAGGGCAGTGAGGATTATCAGGACCACTGAGATCACTTCAGGATATCAGCTTTCACCGATAATATGGGATGGTAAGAGTGAGGAAGGCAGCAGGGTCGGTAAAGGGATCTATATTTACAGGATATCAGTAGTTACCCCTGATGGTGAAAAAGCCTCAGCCTCAGGCAGAATTATCATTTTATAGATTAAACACAATAACATGGCTGAAAAATTGTTTTATATTTGTACTTTAGCGATATGACAGGGACTATAATGAAAAAAAGCTCAATTGCAATCATCTTAATATCAGTTGCTTTATTAACAGCAACAAGAGGTTATTCCCAGACAAGTTCAGGGGAACTGAATGCCATCCAGACAGTCGTTCCTTTCCTGACAATTGCTCCTGATTCAAGAGCCGGTGCTATGGGTGATGCCGGTGTGGCAACCTCACCTGATATCTACAGCATGCACTGGAACCCTGCTAAATTTGCTTTCATCGATGGAAAAGCCGGAGCAGGGATATCATATTCACCATGGCTGAGGAACCTGGTACCTGATATTAATATCGCATACCTGTCAGGTTATTACAGAATAGACCAGAAACAGGTAGTAAGCGGAAGCCTTATTTACTCTTCTCTCGGAGATGTTGATTTTACAAATGACTACGGCGACCTTGAAAGAACCTTTAAACCGAATGAATGGTCATTCGATGCTGCATATTCAAGGATGTTCACAGATAACCTTTCAGGGGGAGTAGCTTTCAGGTTCATATATTCAAATCTCACCGGAGGATTTTACTCCGGAGGAGAAGCAACAAAAGCAGGTACTTCATTTGCTGCAGACATATCGGCATATTATCATAAGGACATTACACTGTTCAGTAAAGATGCCCTGATGGCCTTCGGTGTTAATTTTTCCAACATCGGGTCAAAAATGAACTATTCAGATTCCAAGACATCCGATTTCATTCCGATGAATATGAAGCTGGGAACTGCCTTTACAGTTGATCTGGATCAGTACAATAAAATTTGTGTCACTTTGGATTTCAATAAACTGCTTGTTCCCACTCCTCCCTATTACAGCTCAACAAAACCCGACAGCATAATAGCCGGCAAGGACCCCAACGTTGCTGTACCGGTAGCTATCTTCCAGTCATTCATTGATGCACCCGACGGAATTATGGAAGAGCTTCGCGAGATAACTTACTCAGCCGGAGCCGAATACTGGTACAACAATCAATTTGCATTAAGGGCAGGATATTTCCACGAGAACGAGACAAAGGGTAATCGCAAATATTTTACAGCAGGCGCAGGTTTCAGACTCAGAGGCTTTACCCTTGATTTCTCCTACCTCATGCCGCTTGTTCAGAATCACCCTCTGGCACGTACTTTGCGATTCTCGCTTTCTTTTGATATCACGTCTTTCAGAAGTACCAGCACTTCCCGTATATGAACCTGAAAATCGGGCAGGGTATTGATTTTCACCGACTGGAGAACGGCCTTAGCCTGTGGATCGGAGGTATTCTTATACCTTCAGAAAAAGGCTGTGTGGCTCATTCCGACGGGGATGTGCTCCTTCATGCTGTCTGCGATGCATTGCTTGGGGCAGCCGGTCTGAAGGATATTGGTCATTACTTCCCCGATACAAGCGAAGAATTCAGGAATATCGACAGTAAAATTCTTCTCGGAAAGACATTCGGTTATATCAGGGAGAAAGGCTTCAGGATAGTCAACATAGATAGTACAATACTTCTTGAGAAGCCGAAAATATACCCATACATAGATGATATGAAATCTGTCATATCCTCTATACTTGATATTCAACCCGATAATATATCCATAAAGGCAACAACTACGGAAAAGATGGGGCCTGTTGGAAGAGAAGAAGGGATAACTGCAACAGCTGTGGTACTACTTGAGAAAGATTAATTCTTTTATTCAGTCTCTTTCAGGTTTCAGGAAATTATATCATCTATCAGTTTATCGTCAGCAATAAATGGCAAAGTGACACTTAATCCCGGGGTGCGTTCCATTTCCCTTTTCAGTGTAAACAGGGCGCCCTCACTCCTTGCCCAGCTTCGACGGGCAATTCCGTTATTCACATCCCAGTGAAGCATCATCTTAAGTTTTGCAGAGGTTTCATCCGTTCCGTCAAGCAGCATCCCGAATCCGCCGTTGATCGCCTCTCCCCAGCCCACACCTCCTCCGTTATGCAGCGATACCCATGTAGCACCTCGGAATGAGTCGCCGATGACATTATGAACTGCCATATCAGCAGTGAATTTTGAACCGTCACGGATATTTGATGTTTCCCTGAAGGGTGAATCGGTTCCTGAAACATCATGATGATCCCTTCCGATAACAACGGGAGCCGTTATCCTTCCATCCGCAACAGCTTTGTTGAAATTTTCTGCCAATGAAATTCTTCCTGCGGCATCTGCGTAAAGTATCCGGGCCTGCGAACCAACCACAAGCCTGTTCCTTGCTGCCTCTTTTATCCAGTGAATATTGTCTGCCATCTGCTGCTGTATCCTGTCAGGGGCTTCTTTCTTCAGCTTCTCCAGGACCTCAACTGCAATTGAGTCAGTAGCTTCAAGATCAGCCGGATCGTTCGAGCAGCACACCCACCTGAATGGTCCGAATCCGTAATCAAAACATAGCAGGCCCATAATATCCTGAACATAGGAAGGATATCTGAATTCACCATCTGGTGCCAATATATCAGCTCCTGCCCTTGAGGCTTCAAGAAGGAAAGCATTACCGTAATCAAAGAAATAGGTCCCTCTTTCAGTATGCCTGTTTATGGCTTCAACCTGCATTATCAATGATTGCCTGACATGTTGTCTGAAGCGGTCAGGATCGGAAGACATCATTCTGTTCGACTCTTCGAAGGAAAGTCCTGCCGGATAATATCCGCCTGCAAAAGGGTTATGCAAGGAGGTCTGGTCAGAGCCGATATCAACGAAGATCCCCTCATCAGCGAATTTCTCCCATACGTCGACGATATTACCGAGGTAGCCAAGAGATATTACTTCACCTTTTTCCCTGGCAATCTTCACACGTCTGACAAGCGAATTCATATCGGTTATCACTTCATCAACCCATCCCTGTGAATGACGTGTATTGATCGCTTTCGGATTCACCTCAGCTACGACAGAAATAAAACCGGCAATAGATGCCGCTTTCGGCTGAGCCCCCGACATGCCTCCAAGTCCTGAAGAAACAAAAAGTCTTCTTTTCTGCTGGATGCGGGACCTGGCGATCTTCCTTCCGGCATTCAGGATCGTGATTGTGGTTCCGTGCACAATTCCCTGGGGACCGATATACATATATGAGCCTGCAGTCATCTGTCCGTACTGCGACACCCCTAGAGCATTGAAACGCTCATAGTCATCCTGCGATGAATAATTTGGTATCACCATGCCATTTGTGACAATTACTCTCGGAGCATCCTTATGTGAAGGGAAGAGCCCCAGGGGATGGCCTGAATAGATCACAAGAGTCTGTTCGTCAGTCATCTCTGAAAGGTACTTCATCGTGATCCTGTACTGGGCCCAGTTCTGAAATACTGCCCCGTTGCCTCCGTATGTAATGAGCTCGTGGGGATGCTGCGCAACCGACTCATCGAGATTATTGGAGATCATCAGCATAATTGCTGCTGCCTTCTTCGACCTGTGGGGAAATTCATTTATATGACGGGCTTTTATCTCATAATCAGGTCTGAACCTGTACATATAGATCCTTCCATATTGTTCGAGTTCCTCAAAGAATTCCCTTGCCAGCACACTGTGAAATTCCGGAGGAAAATACCTCAGGGAATTTTTCACAGCAAGTTTTTTCTCCTTAAGAGAAAGGATATCTTTTCTCTTCGGGGCATGGTTAACTGAAGTATCATAAGGTTTTAAAGGAGGTAACACAGCAGGTATTCCTTCTGAGACAAGTTTCCCGAAATCATCAGCTTTCATAGAAATGCAATGACTGTTTAAGGTAAAGTTACTAATTATAAACAAAAAGGGTGTGCATGAAGGTTTATGAACTTATACAACTGGTTCCTTCTCTCTAAATCTTAATATACATCTTTCCTTAACTCCTATACATATCAGGATATTATTCCTTTCTCAGCAAAAGTAATCTCTTATATATCAGCACAGTAATAATTGTGTTTATAGATTAGAATGAAAGTTGAGGGTACAGATCAGAGCTCGTTCAAGTCCTAAAGGATCCTAATGGGAATACCCTGGGCCAAACAAGGAGTATGTAGCTTCCCCTCTAGCTAAGGCTCTGAAGGAGCCCAATGTGAATAACCCCGGGCCGACAGCCCGGGGTAGGCGATGCTTAACCGCGGTTCATCCCTGAAAGGGGTGAATAGTGAGATGAATCGTGACACCAACTATTCAGCACCTTCGGAGCTGACATAATCTAGATGGCACCCTCTACCCCGGGTTGTCGACCCGGGGTTATTAATATTCGGCAACATCCGGTGCCGTTCTGCTGTAGAGATACGCTTAAATCCTAAGGTGAAAGAAGTTTTTAATATCATTTATTTCAAATCATACTGTAGGTGAATTTCATATAGATAATTTTAACAATAAACTTATATAAGGACCTGATATTAATAACAAAACAAGATCCTGATAAGCCTTTAACCAGGTTCCTACAAGCCCTGAAAAAGATCGATACAATTAGTCCCCAACGACACAACGGGTGATCAACCTTCCCGCCTAATCCGGCTCCGAAGGAGCCCAATGTGAATAACCCCGGGCCGACAGCCCGGGGTAGGCGATGCTTAACCGCGGTTCATCCCTGAAAGGGGTGAATAGTGAGATGAATCGTGACACCAACTATTCAGCACCTTCGGAGCTGACATAATCTAGATGGCACCCTCTACCCCGGGTTGTCGACCCGGGGTTATTCATATTAGGCACCTGTCGGTGCCATCGTACCATAGGTATATGCACAATCCAAATACCTAAGATGTAAGAAGTTTTAAATCATAATTAAAAATCATCCTGTTAATGGGTGTAATCTGAGGATTTTCCTCAACACGTTAATAATCCAGGTTAAACCCGCTAACAAGAATAAGACCAATATAAGCCTCTCTAACCTGCTCTGAAGAGCCATATGTTAATAAGAACGGGACAATCCACAGGTAGACGATCTCTCCTTTAGATACTGCTTTGAAAAATCAGATGTGAATAAACCTGGGACAAACAGCCCTAATCTTTTTACACATAGTTTTTAAACTCCTTCATAAACCAGGATATCATTACTGGTTCACCGAGTGTAATCCCATAAATATCATCACAGAAAAAATTTTGTATAAAGAATAGTAATTTTTTATGGGAAAGATTTTGCAGATAGGTCATTGACTCGGTCTGTTACTGACTAAAAAAGGTGCCCGCTTTGAGCACCCTCTATATATTATTATACGATTTCTTTCAGATCTTTGTTTCGTTTATTATCTCATCATCGACAAGTATCCTGCCGCAGTATTCGCATACAATGATCTTCTTCCTTGATTTGATATCAAGCTGCCGTTGGGGTGGTATCTGGTTGAAGCAGCCGCCACAGGCGTCACGCTGAACGGGTACTACTGCCAGTCCGTTCCTTGCATTTGAGCGGATACGCTTGTAAGCAGTCAGTAACCTGTCCTCAATGACTCCCTGCACCTTTTCAAGCTTTTTAAACAGGCCTTCCTCTTCTTTCTGAGTATCGGATATTATCTCGTCAAGTTCGGCTTTCTTGTTGTCGAGATCAGATTTACGTTCAGCAAGTGTTGCTTCTGATTCGCTGATCAGTACCTTTTTTTCTTCTATCTGAGCATTGAATTCTTTGATCTTCTTATTGAACAGTTCAATCTCAAGGTTCTGATATTCAATCTCTTTTGAAAGAGAATCAAATTCCCTGTTGTTCCTGACGTTTTTCTGCTGTTCCTCGTACTTTTTTATCAGGGCTTCGGCTTCTGTGATCTCGTTATTCTTTTTCTGAACCGATTTCTCAAGGACAACAACCTCTTCCCTGAGGTTTCCAAGCCTAGTCTCAAGTCCGGCAATCTCATCTTCCAGGTCCTGTACTTCAAGAGGCAGCTCACCTCTCAGTGTTCTTATCTTATCTATCTCTGAATCAACAAGCTGCAGACTATACAGTGCACGAAGTCTGTCTTCTATTGAAATCTCGGCTTCTGCTTTCTTTGTTTTTTCCATCTCACAAATAGTTTATCGGATTTGTATTTATCTCTGAAAACCGGAGTGCAAATGTAGGGAATTTTTTCCGAATTAATTCGTATAAAATCTCCGTTGAAAATTTTTCACTTTCATAATGGCCTGTATCAACGAGAAGTATGGCATCGCCGGCATCAAAGAAATTATGATATTTTATATCGGAAGTCACGAATGCATCTGCCCCTGATGCTTTGGCCTCATTAAGCAGTGAGATCCCTGCTCCTCCGCACAGCGCTACCCTGCCGATCTTCTTTCCTGAAGCACCTGAATATCTTATCCCCTCAGCCTGAAAAGTTTTTGAGATCAGTTCCAGGAATTTTCCTTCCTCCAGCGGCTTTTTCAATTCGCCAACACATCCCAGGCCGATCTCAATATTTTCATTTTCAAGCGGATAAAGATCATAAGCCACCTCCTCATAAGGATGAGCCTTATGCAATGCATTTATCACCTTACCTTTAAGGTGAGAAAAGAGGATCGTCTCAAACCTGACTTCCTTCTCAAAATGATCTTTGCCTTTTATGCCCACATAAGGATCCGTCAGGCTGTTGCCCCTGAAGCTCCCGGTCCCTTTTACAGCGAATGCACATCTGTCATAATTCCCTATGACCCCGGCTCCGGCATCAAAGAGTGCTTCTCTCACCTTATCCAGACTAGCTTCGGGGATAAATGTCACAAGTTTGAGCAACCTGTTTTTCAATGGCGATAACACCCTTATATTTAACAAATTAAGCTTCTCAGCCATCTTCCTGCTTACACCGTTGGAGATTACATCAAGGTTTGTGTGTGCGGAATATATAGCAATATCATTCTTTATCGCTTTAACGATAGTCCTTTGCGTACTGTCTGAACCTCCCAGCCGTTTTAAACTTCCGAAAATGAGAGGGTGATGCGAAATTATCACATCGCATTTTTTTGTGATCGCTTCTTCTACAACTTGCTCAGTCACATCAACAGTTATTATCGCAGAACTTATCTTTTTCTCAGGTAAACCAATCTGCAGTCCCGAATTATCGTATCCCTCCTGGAAAGATAAGGGTATCGCTGAATCGAGATATGAACATAAGTCTTTGAGTATCATATTAAACTATTTGGATATTATTTTTTCCAGCAGATTATTACCCATTACACCCTGAACTCTGGATGCCCCCCTTCCTCATTTATGCTAAATTAATATTAATCAAGGAGTTACACAGAGTTTACACGGAGTTTAAAATTTTTTCCCGCAGTACCGATAGCGATCGGGATCGCAGATTAGTGCAGGTTTTCCCTCACTGCCCTGCACCTTGCACCTGAAAATACATCCCCCTAACCCCCTTCAAAGGGGGAATTAATCCTGCTGCAGTCACCATCGCTACTCACAACTCACCTCTCACTACTCACAACTCACCACTCACCACTCACCGCTAGAACCCATCCCTCAACTCCAGCAACAGCTCTTTAATTCTTCTCAGCGACTCGTTAATCTCGTATTTATAATCAGTCTCTTCCCATTTGCCGCTCAGTTTTTTCTTTGCACCCGGGAGTGTCATCCCTTCTTCCTTAAGAAGATGATGTATTATTTTCAGGTTCTTCAGATCTTCAGAAGTGAAAAGCCTGTTCCCTTTTTTGTTCTTCATCGGTTTCAGGATCCTGAATTCATTTTCCCAGAACCTGACAGTAGAAACAGGAACCTGGAGTATCTTCGAGACCTCTCCTATTGAATAATAAAGTTTTTCGACAGGTTTTTCGGTGTATGGCATGGCAGTTACTTATATTTAATTTCGCCCTGATCAGAAATCGTTATTAGTGAATCGGGAAAATCGAGAGCGTTAAGGTCCCTGATCTTTCTTATCACTCTTTTATCAGGATCAATTCTCACCCCTTCCGGCCTGCTCTGGAACACTGGTATTATCCTGCCCGAAAGGAATTTCCCTTTTATGTCAACCTTCAGCTTTATCAGTGGTGCGATCCCGTTTGGTCCTGTTATATTGAATCTACCGAAGGTACAAAAATTACCAAGACTATAACCAATAAACCGTTCATTATAGACCTCGATTGCCCTTGTCACATGTGGTCCGTGACCGAATACAACATCAGCACCGGCATCGATCATCCTGTGTGAAAAATTATATACATCTCCCCTGCTTTCACCGAGATGGAACTCCTCTTTCTTCGGTACACGCTGAAAATCTGCGCCTTCGGCTCCGCCGTGGAAGGATACAACTACAATATCGCATGTATCATTTAGGAACCTGACTATATTTTCAGCCTCAGCTATCTTGTTTATGTTGACAGTACCGGCATTAGGAGCAAAAGCGCAAAAGCCGTAACGAATAGAATCCCTTTCGACAATTGCATAAGGTTTTTCTATTAATCCGGCATATTTTATATCAAGTGAATCGAGTAGTTTCATTGTACGCATACGGGCCGGATATCCAAAATCTCCGAAATGGTTGTTCGCTATGCTAAGCATGTCGAAACCTGCCACTGCAAGCGCTTTCGAATATCTCTCCGGCATTTTAAAAAGGTAGCATATTGTCGTATCCCTGCATTTTTTAGCCGGGGCGCCATAATCCAGGAAGGATCCTTCAAGATTACCGAAGGTGATATCAGCTGAGGCCAGGGTATCGGCAAGACTGCCAAGAAGCAATAAGGGGTTATCACGAGGGGGCAGGATCCCAGGCGCCGGGAAAGTTGAGCCTAACATTATGTCGCCAACACCAATAATAGTTATTTCACGTTCAGTGAAAGAGGAATCGGGCTCTGCAGAAAGGACCAGATCGTTCCGGAAGAATAAACTGATTATGATTATTATTATGAGACGAAGGGTTCTCTTCATAATTGCTTTAAAGAAGGCCTAATCAAATGATTGCCCGGTTTTTGAAGCAATTTCGATCATCTCTTCGTATTCCTCGGGGGACAGATCATTGAAATAGTAATTTACAGGATCGACATTGTTCCCGTTAAGCTTAATCTCATAATGAAGATGAGGAGCAACCGACGTACCTGTGTTACCGACAAAACCGATTATATCACCTCTTGATACCTTCTGACCAACTCTTACATTTGCCTTGTCCATATGGGCATAAATGGACTCATATCCGAAACCATGATCGAGAATGACATGGTTGCCCAGTCCTCTTTTTGCTGAAACAACTGCTTTAACAGTAGCGTCACCGGTGGCATAGATATCAGTTCCTGTCGGGGCTGTGAAATCCATTCCAGCATGGAACTTGATTATCTTGTAAATGGGATGTATCCTTAATCCATAACCGGAAGCTGTCCGTTTAAGATCCTTATTAGATATGGGGAGAATGGCTGGTACAGCTTTCAGCATATCCTCTTTTCTCTTTGCCAGTTCGATCAGCTCATCGAAGGACTTTGACTGCAGATAAACCTGTTTTCGTATTTTGTCGAGCCGTTTTGTGGTCTCAATCACGATGCTTGAATTATTGTACCCCTCAAGTTCCTTGTACCTGTTAACACCACCTTCACCGCCTTCCCTAAGCGTTGACGGGATAGGTTCAGCTTCAAAGATTGTCCTGTAAAGGTTATCATCTGTTTCCTGAAGATGGGTAATGACTTTATCAAGATCATTCATTTCCCTGTGGATAAGGTCATATTGCAGGGTAAGCTGATCGATCTCACGTAACAGGGCCTTCTCCTTCGGGGAATCGAAGAATATTGCGAAGATCATATAGTAGACTATAGCAATCAGCAGGGAGCCTACCAGATATGCTAACCCTCGCAGGAGAACAGCCCTGAAGCCGAGTTTCACCTTGTCGAAGCTCAGTGATTCAGGATTGAACTTATATTTCGATTTTGGCATAACGGTGCAAAGATAATCAATAAATAAAAACCAAAACAATTGCCCTTCGGTATGTTTTCATAACGTAAAGACTAAAAAGCTGATTACTTTAATTTCATGCTTGAAGTAAGCATCCGGATCATCTCAAAGTATTCATCCTCGGTAAGATCATTATTAAAGAAGTTAAGAGGATTCTGATGATTTCCGTAAAGATCTATCTGATAATGAAGATGAGGACCCGACGAAGTTCCTGTGCTGCCGCTTAATCCTAAAAGGTCACCTCTTTTTATATCCATCCCTACAGATACCTTAATACTGCTAAGGTGTCCGTAGGTCGACTGGTATCCGTATCCATGGTCAATAACGACATGATTTCCGAAACCTCCTGAATTCCATCCGGCGGCAATTACCTTTCCGTTGCCTGTTGCATAAACTTCAGTACCATACGGAGCGCTGAAATCCTGTCCATAGTGCCACTGAGGCGTTCCAAGAACAGGATGGACTTCTCTGTATCTGATTCCGTCGCCAAGTTTTATTGTAACATCGACCGGGCTTATCATAGGCAGGTATTCATACATCCTTTCCCACTCAATTCTTCTTTCTTCGATTGCTTCGAAAGATGACTGCTGAACGCTCACCATATTTTTCATCTCATCAATCCTTTCGCGGACCGACTTCATCATATCCGAGTAGACATAACCGTTAAGGCCCCTGTACCTGTCGACACCTCCGAAACCCGGGTTCCTGATTGACATAGAGACAGAATCCATTCCGAGTATAGGCCGGTAACGTATCTCGTCAGACATCCTGAGACTCTCTATGACCTTAAATGAATTATTCAGTTCCCTGTCCGCCAGTTTATACTGAAGCTTCATATTCTCAACCTGCTGGTTAAGCATTTTCTCTTTTGGCGATCCGAAGAAACTATGAAATAATGTTGCATAGATAACAGTCAGTGCAACAGTACCCCCAAACCATAACGACAGCCGGCCAAGCTTCTTTTTCAACGGAAGCTTTACCTGCTTAAATTGCACATCATTAAGGTCAAGGAAGTATCTTCGGGTCCGCATTCTCCAGTCCGGGATTTCGAATTTTTATATTTGGTGATCGACAAATCTAAACCAAATAATTTAATTTTACAAACCAATTTTAAGGTATATTTACATAAATAAGCATGATTTTTTGATGATGAACTCAAACGAACTGAGACAGAGATTTTTCGGATTTTTCAGATCGAAAGAACACGAAATAGTGCCATCAGCTCCAATGGTGATAAAGAACGATCCGACACTGATGTTCACTAATGCGGGGATGAATCAGTTCAAGGATATTTTCCTCGGTAACGAGCTCCCGAAATTTAATCGTATAGCTAATTCCCAGAAATGCCTCAGGGTTTCCGGCAAGCATAATGACCTGGAGGAAGTGGGTCACGACACCTACCATCATACAATGTTTGAGATGCTGGGCAACTGGTCATTCGGCGATTATTTCAAGAAAGAAGCTATCGAATGGGCCTGGGAATTCCTGACAGCAGAACTTGGCATACCGGCCGACAGGCTCTATGCAACTGTCTTTGAAGGCAATGCGGGGGAGAATGTACCCCGCGACAATGAGGCGTTCGACTGCTGGAAAAAGTGTTTTCCTGATCCGGCCAACCGCATTCTCGATGGTTCAAAAAAGGATAATTTCTGGGAGATGGGAGAAACAGGTCCCTGCGGACCCTGCTCCGAGATCCATGTCGATATAAGGGACGATAAGGAAAGATCAGAATTACCGGGACATAAGCTTATAAATAAAGGCCATCCGCTTGTTGTTGAGATATGGAACCTTGTGTTCATCCAGTATAACCGCAAAGCTGACGGTTCGCTCGAACAGCTTCCTTCAAAACATGTCGATACCGGCATGGGATTCGAGAGGCTCTGCATGGTGATACAGGGAAAGAAGTCGAATTATGATACTGATGTGTTCCAGCCGGTAATTAAGGAGATAGCAAGGATAACAGGGAAACAATACGGGGTAAAAGACACCCGGGATGTTGCAATGCGAGTTGTTGCCGACCATCTGAGAGCTGTTGCCTTTTCAATTGCCGACGGTCAGCTGCCATCAAACAATAAGGCCGGATATGTAATAAGAAGGATTCTGAGACGGGCAGTGAGGTACGGATATAATCACCTTGAAATGGAAGAGCCTTTTATTTACAAGCTGCTTCCGGTACTGGTAAATTCAATGGGAGATCAGTACCCTGAGCTCAAAGCATCAGGGGAACAGATTGCAAAAATCATAAAGGAAGAAGAAGTATCCTTCCTCAAAACCCTGGGAAAAGGGTTAAAGATGATCGGCAGCATTATAGACGATCTGAATAAAGACAACAAAAAGATACTTCCGGGCAAGGTAGCTTTCGAACTGTACGACACATATGGTTTCCCCCTCGACCTCACTCAGCTGATACTTAAGGAACATGGCCTGGAAACTGATATCAGGGGCTTTGAGGATGAGATGAAAAGACAGAAATCAAGGTCAAGAGAAGATGCTTCGCAGGATACAGGCGACTGGACAGTCATTCAGGACACCGGAAGCACCGTCTTCACAGGATATGAGAAAACAGAGGATGATGTGTTGATAGCCAAATACCGGACAGTAAAATCAAAAGGAAAGGAGATTTGCCAGCTTGTCTTTGATAAAACACCCTTTTATGCCGAATCGGGTGGACAGGTAGGTGATTGCGGATCGATAACCTCTGAAAAAGAAAGGATTGAAATCGTCGATACTATCAAAGAAAATAACCTGATAGTGCACATTTCGAAAAAGCTGCCTGCAAATCCTGAGCTAAGCTTCAAAGCTGCCGTTGATATCGAGAAGCGGCAAATGACAGCAAACAATCATACAGCTACCCACCTTCTCCACTATGCTTTGAGATCAGTCCTTGGGAAACATGTGGAGCAGAAAGGATCGCTTGTCACTCCCGACCGGCTCAGGTTCGATTTCAGCCACTTCGGAAAACCATCAAAAGATGAGTTGCTTAAAGTAGAAATGATCGCGAACGGACTGGTACGGGAAAATCATCACAGTAAGGTGATTGATGGCATATCGATGAAAGAGGCACAGAAGATGGGAGCGATAGCACTTTTCGGAGAGAAATACGGAGAGAAGGTGAGGGTTGTACAGTTCGGTGACTCAGTAGAGCTCTGCGGAGGGACACATGTAGACTCAACTGCCAGCATCGGTATTATCAAGATCGTTTCAGAAGGAGCCATAGCAGCAGGAGTAAGAAGAATCGAGGCTGTAACGGCAGCGAAAGCTGAGGAATATATCAATGAAAAGCTATCCGTAACGGAAGACATAGCTTCCCTTTTAAATAATCCGAAGGATCTTAAGGCAAGTATTGAAAAACTGATATCAGAGAACAGTAACCTAAGAAAGACAATAGAGAAACTTGAAGCCAGGGATGCTATGAATGCCCTGAAGGAACTAGAAGACAAGGCGGTAATGATAAATGAAATCAGGTTCATTTCAGGCCGGATAGAGACTGACAATCCTGATTTACTGAAGACTATTGCATTTGAAATAAGAAAAAGATCTGAAGACAGCATTCTGGTTCTTGGTTCCGAATCAGCCGGAAAGGCCGTTCTTGTTGTTATGATAAGTGATAAGCTTGTAAAGGAAAAGAACCTCGATGCTGTGCGCCTTATCAAAGAGATCTCCGGCGAGATAAATGGCGGCGGTGGCGGTCAGCCTTTCCTGGCAACTGCCGGCGGCAGGAACCCGGCCGGAATCGGAAACGCGCTGAAGAAGGCGGAAGAATATGTAAGAAAGATTTGACAGTTCAAATGTCGTGCAGGTCTTGCAGGTCGTGCAGGTCGTGCAGGTCTTGCAGGTCCCATACGACTTGCACGACTTGCAGGACATCATTTATCTGCGATAATCTGCGAGATCTGCGGGAAAAAATAATTTTGGGAATCTTCAACTCCGTGTTAATCCGTGTCAATCCGTGGTAAAAAAGAAATTTACCACGGAGATCACGGAGATCACGGAGGTGCACAGAGATTTCACGGAGGTTTAAATTAATTTCTCCTTCCTGTGATAATTTCTAGCCCGGTGATTCCGTAACGCCTTAATACTTTAAAATCAATGACTTCCATGGCATTACTATATCTCCTGGTTAAAGATAATATCCCCCCTTCCGGCTTTTATCCCCGATAATTTCTTATTTTTGGGCGATGTAAAATTGATATGAGAAAATCATTTCTTAAAATAATCTCTGCGTTTTTAGTTATAATACCTGTATTTATCTTCTCATGTACACCCGGTTCATGTTATGACGAGACGGAAGCCAGGGTGAAAGCATCGATGTACCAGTCGGCAACAGAAAAGATCGTTGCACCCGATTCTGTTTCACTTTTCGGACTCGAAAGAGACTCGGCGATATATAAAAAAACATCGAACATCACCAGCATGCTTTTCCCTCTCGATCCTACAACTGAAACATGCACATTTCTCGTAAAGATCAATGGCGAATCAGATACGGTGACATTCAGCTATTCGTCCTATGCTCATTTTATATCGAAAGAATGCGGCTATACATACTATTTTACTATTGAACAGCCAGTCACAACGAACAACATAATTGACAAGATAGTTTTAACCAAAAAGACAATAAAGACACTGAATGAGGAGAATATGCGCATATATTATTAGTGTCGCCCTCTTTTCGGGTTACATCCCTGTTTATGGACAGGACACAGATGTTCCTCAGGACAGTGTGACAATACCTCTGAAAGTGAGTTTTGGTATAGAAGCCTCCGGACCGGTAATCTATTTTACAGATAAGAATGTTCTGAACACAGAAGCATATCTCCTGTACGACTTCGATAATAAAAAGGCTCTTCATGCAGCCGGGGGATATTCGAATTACAAATACTCTCAGTATAATTATTCATACAGGAACAAAGGCATCTTCTTTAAAGCCGGCGTCGACTTCAACATCCTGAAACCTGAAATATCAGGTGGAAAATACTGGGCCGGGATAGGACTGCTGTATGGCATCAGCCGGTTTACATGGCAGGTCGATTCTTTCAGCTACGAGAATTACTGGGGGAAGCACACGTTCTCGATGCCTGAACAATCCGACTGGGGACATTATCTCGAGGTCTCACCGGGATTCAGGGCCGAACTCCTAAAGAACCTTAGCATCGGCTGGTCCGTCAGTCTCAGGAAATTACTTATCACAAGTGCATCTAAAGATCTTAAGCCGGCATATATACCAGGATATGGCAGTACCGGCAATTCGATAAGCTTCGGAATGAACTACTTCCTCACATTCAATTTCTCATATAAAAAGATCAGGGTAGGCATCAAGCCCGAACCAGCGGAAGAAGGGGGCTCGGGGACGGGGATTATAAGGAGTATAAGGTAGTGTGTTAGAGGGGGAGATGAGGTGAGAAGGAGATGAGCGGTGAGTGATGAGAGGTGAGCGATGAGAGGTGAGCGGTGAGAGGTGAGGTACAGGGTGCAGGGTGCATGATGCATGGTGCTCGGAGCACAGCGACGATTCCGCGATAGAGGAAGAAGCGACGATTCAGCGACAGAGGAAAGGGGTGCAGGGAAAATAATCCCTGTAAACTCAGGATAATTTGAAATAATATTTTTTCAGCCAGAATTTATACATTGGGTCAATAAATGTGATACTATCCCCCTGTAAGTCGATAATCTCTTTATTGGAAAGCATCTTCTTTATTTTTAAGACATTAGCAGAAGTACCCAATTGATATTCCTTTAATACATTCTGTGAACTCAGCTGTTTTTCATTGCAAATTAGGGCTTTTAATAAGTTTATTTGACTGTTGCTTAATCCATCAACGAGTGCCTGAAACAGCATACTCAATTGAAGTACAATATCTTCAAAAGCTTCATGGATAATAGTACTGGAGCATAATTCATAGGACCTCAACCATGCCTGCTGCGCCAGCTGTTGAACGTAATAAGGGTGGCATTCTGCCAGTTCAGCAATAAGCTTTGCATCAGTAGTTCCAATTTCTTTTTTCGTGTCTGAAAATCTTTTCTTAATGAATGTAATCCAGTCATTTAAGGAAATCTTTTCGAGAAATAAAATATCGCCGAATTTATAAAACGGCATTGAAGGAGAAGTGAACACATCCATCATCATATGTCTCTTGCTTCCATAAAGGCAATAAGTAACGTACCGATGTAACTGCCAATGTGCGCGTAGTTTTTTTTGAAAACCAAGAGGATCCTCAAAGCCCGAGATATTCTGGAATTCATCTATACAAATTACTAATCGAATCTTTCCCTCTTTGCATATCTTTTCTGCCATATTGAGAATATTATCAGGATTTTTAGAAACTTCCTTCCAATCGAGGCTTATTTTAATATCGCTAATCTGGCCAGTACCGAATGTTAGGCTAGGAATAAGACTTCCCATAAACCTTTTAGCATTTCCGATAATCGTTTCAATCTTCGTTGATGAAGATCTCAATATTTCTGTCGCCAGCTGTTGGTAAAACTGTTCTTCGGTACGGACATTATTTAAATCAACAAAGCAAAACCGGATTTTCTTATCCTTCCCCTTTGTTATACCGGCTGCTTTCAGTACCAGGGAAGATTTTCCCCATCGTCTGGGAGAAATCAATATGGTGTTGACTGATGAATTAAAATTTGAAACCAATCTCCTGGTTTCTTTTTCCCGGTCAGTAAAGTCATTGTCCTGGGCAATCTTCCCGAAAGTAAAGGGTGTTTTCATTAATTCTGCTTTTTCACAAATTTACATATTCCAAATAATATTACCAAAAAGTAACTTACCAAAAGGTAACTTACCAAAAGGTGATCTGGACAAAGGGTGCGATTAAAATTCGTCGTAGACGATATCGTATTGTAGCTAAAGATGATCCCCTTATGATTGTTCTACCTCGTAGAGGTTGCAGAGGAAAATCTGCGGGAAAAATATAAGTACTCTGTACCAGACTTCGTAAAGCCATAATGCTTTAACTCCATTTTAGGTATCTGCTCCCCTTCCTTTGCTGTGACACCTTAAAGCCGTGACGTTTTTTTGCTCCCTGCCCTTCGCTCCCTGCCGTAATGCCGTAACGCCCTAAAGCCGTAAAGCCTTTTTGCCCTGTGCATTTTAGTTAATTACCCGGTTTTATTTGAATGTCACAAACATCAACACAGGATTGTCATACTCAGTTAATCTTGCTGCAAGCTCTTTAAGCTTTCTTTTCTTTTCAGGGTATTTCGCAGTTCCATTATTAAAATCATCGCTTGCCACATGATCTTTAAGTTGATTTGCTGGTACCCACATAACCATTGTTGAATCATTCACCTGTGCTTCCGGCATGAATCTCGGACCGGCATCTATATCATTATAAATCCCTGAAGTAAAAAGCGGATTATCAGTACTGGTTGGTTTGCAGAAAAATAATTCACATGTGGTTTTGTTATAAATACCCAAAGCATTTGTAGTATTGTATAAAACGGGATTAATTGTAGGAATAGGAAATTGTGCCGGGGTAAGTCTTTTTGCTGGAAATCTGTTTCCGAACGAACAACTTATAAAGAGATAATCTACAGTCTGATAAACAGAATTCAGGTACATATAATTCATCCGGTCATTACTCATTCCTCTCTTAAGCATGGATTCCCCTCTTTTCGAAAGTGGTTCCTTAAATTTACCAAGATTGAATGAATATCTCGGGACAAGCCGATACTGATTATCCAGAGCAAACAGAGTGTCATTATTCCTGTCTTTATAAAATAATTCACCGTTATATCGATAGAAATAAGACTCCTGATCTACCCCACTTTCTTTCGGTCGTACCCGGTTAAAAAGAATGTAATTTTTATATGATTGCTTTATGTTTCCATATTTATTCACCAGGAGGGCTTTAAATTCAATCTGGCCTGTCTGATTGGGAACATGACCTAAAAAAAGTGAATCCTCAACGAGCGACCAGGAAGAGATATAATAATTCTCTTTAATCAGGAAAGTATTTGAGTATTTTTTTTCAAATCTTCCGTTTATATCATATTCAAACAGATCATACAAGCTGGAAAAATATATTTTATTATCATTACTTATCCTAAGGTTACTTTTAAACTGATATTCATCCGGCCCTCTTCCCTTATTCCCGAATTTTAGTATAAATCTGCCGTTTGAATCGTATAGAATAAGAGAGTTCAGGTCTGTTGTTATGATCTTGTCACCAGCCTTGAAAAATTCATAGATAAAAGAGAAGGCAGCTTCATCATTTGTCTCAAGAGGAACATACCTTATATCGTCAGTAAACTGACTCATGTATATGATTTGCATATTATCTGTATTAGACTCAATATCAACTGCTTTTAAGGTATTAATTTCCTTAACCTTTCCACTACATGAGAATAATAAGATTACAAAGAACAGGCAGAGAATATTGGAAATAAGAATTTTCATTTCAGCCTTTATTTAGAGTTTAATGAAAGGTACGGAAAAAACCGGAAAGTGCATTAATGCAAAGATTAGTATGTGTAGGAATTGTAGAGAATTGTGAATTGATCCAGGGTGCAGGTTGCAAGGTGCTTGGAGCGAAATACAGTGAAGCGACGATTTCGTATCAGTGGAAAGGGTGTAGGGTGCATGGCTTGACTTGCTAGACTTGCAAGACCTGCAAGACCTGCAAGACTTGCAAGACTTGCACGACATTATCTATCTGAGCTCCGCCATCCGTAGTTCTGAGTCATCGGGACGAAGGATGGAGATCTGCGGGAAAATTTATTTCATTCTGCATTAAGATTATTCACTGAATAATATAAAGTGTCAGATTCATTATTCTTTGGGAGTTAACATTACCAAAACCGGATTGTCAGTCTCTTTCAGTGAATCAGCGAGCTTTATGAGTTCATTTTTCTTTATATCGGTCACCTTTGCATTTTTAAAATCTTCACTGGTAACATATTTCTTTAGCTCAAATGCTTCCACAAGCGAGAACAACTTGCCATTACTACAATGACCATTCAAATATCTTATATCTTGAGTGAAATCAGGTCCTCCACTCAAATCATCCTTTAATTTTATTTTATCAACATCACGGGGAATATTTGCGAAAGTTTCATTGAAAGTGCCGATATCCAAATTGTATATTGTTTTTATTGTTTTGTCAAAGAGACGGCAGTTCTTAATGCGATACTCCCAATAGTAGTAAAAAACATACCTTGATGTTTCGTAAATGCCAAAAATGCTGGTTACATTATTTCCAATCCTTTCTGGGTGACCCCACATTTCAGGAGTAACGAATGTCCCATGCGTGTCAAATATTATCCTGGGTTTAAAAGACATATTCTTTGCATCCATATAAAAGACAGTATCACTGAAATATTCCTTAAAACAAAGATTCTTTTCAATTGAATAGACTCTTGCTGAAGTGGAATATGCCGACGATGGTTTATCCTGTCTTTTTCCGTAACAGTTAGGTTTAAAATGAATAGTATCCCCATTAGTGTTTATTAATAAACTTAGAGTTGGCGCGGTAATATAATAGGGTTCTATCGCCAGAAATACATAATCTGTTTCAGGGACCATGCCGATTGTTGACGGGAAAGGCTCTTTCAGGGAAAAAGTCTTCTCAAAAGAAGTACCAGTTTCGGAAATGCCATAAAAAAGTATTTTACGGTCTACACTTGAAAGCACTGTCAATGTTTTATTATCGGAACTAACGTCAAAATCAGTAATAAATGTGTATTCTTCAGGTCCTCTTCCCTGATTTTGAAGTTTAAAAAGAAATTTACCTCCTATTTCGAAACACATTATGTCACCCCCCAATCCGCTGTTCTTTATATAGATTTTATTGTTTACACTTAGGATCTTTACTGCAAATTCACCTAGCAATGAATTCTTTGTTGTTTGCAGGGGTATGTACTCAACATTGGCAGCGATCTCGGAAAGTTTTGTAATTGTAGATTTTGCCTCTTTGAGAAGATCGATGCTAATAACTGAATCTGAATTAGCTGTTTTATAACTGCTCTCCCTGCCACACGAGCAGAAAATGATTATTAAAAGAAAGGCTAATATTTTTGTCCTCATGATAAAAAAATTTAATCCACTTTTTTCCACCAAACTATTTAATCCCCGTGCCCTGCGCTTCCGCTATCGCGGAATTTCATCACCTTGTTCCTCAATCTTTGCCCTGCGCCTTATAGCCAACAACCTGGTTTATTTAAATGTCACAAAAATCATTACCGGATTGTCTGATTCGGTCAGAGAATCAGCGAGTCTCTGAATTTTTCAATGTTACGATCATTAGTATCGGATTATCCGTCACTTCCGAACCGGAAACCAGCTCTTCAAGCTGTGTCTGCTCAACCGGATATCTGACATCTCTCTTCTTTTCTTTGTTTTTTTCAATTATCTTTTGCAGGTTCATCACCGTGAGCGGCATGAATACCTGGTTGTCGTTAACGCTGCCAACAGGCCAGAAATCAGGACCTCCGTCCCAGTCGTTAATGAATCCTTTTGCATCTCCTTCACTGTCTGTAAGCAACAAACCTTCATGGTCTGATTTATCATAAAGAATGAGTTTCGACGCTTGCTCTCCGTAACTGTGTCCGGTTAAAAAGATCCTGTTCCCTGTCTCCTGAACAACAGGAAAACAATAGTTATCTGAATTATCCATGAACTTCTGAACCTGTTCGGGACCAAGGCGCTCTGGTCTTAGTTCATCCGGCAGCCTGTACTTTCCCATATCTATAAAATACCCGGGCAATATCCTGCCGGAGTCTTCAAAATATACGGTATCATTATACATTGCCTTGAAATGATAAATACCCCGGGCAAAGTAGAATGGCTCAAAGTCAGGGTACCCTATCATTATGCTCATTGTCCTGGGCGGACTGACCCATTTACCATAATTCTGCACAACAGATAATGTATCCCGGTTTTCATCCATCAGACAGAAAGTGTACTCTTCGGTTCCCGCCCCGCCGACTTCATAGTCTATGTATTTCTTACCGGGAAGAACCATAATATTCCAGATACGACCATCAAATTTCTCAGTCTTAACCAATTCCCCGTCAAAAGAAAAGAACAGCAGCTCTCTCTTCCAGTTCAGCTGAACGGCTATCAGCCTTTCATCAGGAAGAAAAGATGTGCATCTGATCAGATCTATCTCCCCGGGACCTTTGCCGGGAGCACCTATTTTTTTCAGGAATTTGCCATCTCTTGAGAATTTCAATATCTCGTTATTATTACTTATGAAGATAAGGCTGTCGGTAAAGAAATACCTCACGACTGGCCGCACCATATAATCATCATCTGTTTCAAGCTTAACATATTCAACATCCGATGCCATCTGGCTCAGAGACAACTCCTGCTTGTTGTCCAGCGCCTGCTCAAAGTTTATATCAAAAAATCCGTCAGCCTCAGGATCTTTTTTAAGCCCTTTCCTGTTTGTGCAGGAACAGATCAACAGTATTAAAATTATAAATACCAGGTTTTTCATTATGCTATATTGCTTTAAATATGATTGAAACCATGCCGCCCCTAAGGGGCTCAATTCTTATAACTGAACATTCCAGTCTACTTCATGCCCCCAGCTCAACGCTAACCGCCTCTAACCCAGCTCCCTGCTCCCCGCCAATTTCTTTATTTAACCACAGAGTTACACGAAGTTTCACGGAGATTTCACGGAGTTTCAAAACAGTTTCCCGCAGATCTCCATCCTTCGTCCCGATGACTCAGGACTACGGATGGCGGAGCGCAGATTAACGCAGATATTAACTCACTGCACCCTGCACCATGGAGAAAACCCCCTTCCTGACCTTCCCCCAAGGGGGCAGGAACGCATTCGTTTCAGGGATATAAAACTCACAATCCACTACTCTTCGCACCCTGCACCTTGCACCTTGCACCCTGCATCTTGCACCAGATCACATCCCCCTGCCCCCTTCAAAGGGGGAATTGAAATCATGCACCACCCGGACCTGCAAGACCTGCAGGACCTGCACGACCTTCCCTTCCTACCCCCAAAAACATCCCCCTACCCCCTTCAAAGGGGGAATCAGAAAACCTCACTGCTCCCCGCCCCCAGCCACTCGCCCCTCGCTTCTTCTGTAAATATACCAGTACGCCAGCGGTATAAAAAATAAACTCACAACCGTTCCCAGCGACATACCTCCTATCAGCGCCAAAGCCATGGGCCGCTGAAGCTCCGACCCGATACCCTGACTGAATAGTATCGGAGCAGTAGACAGAAGAGACGCCATTGCTACCATAATAATTGGTTTTAACCTCCGCGATCCTCCGGTGTAGATAGCTTCCTTGAGTCCCAGCCCTTCAGCCCTCAGGTTGTTGATCGTATCAACTTTCAATATTGAGTCGTTGATTATGACACCGCTCATCACAATCAACCCTATCATAGTTATGATGTTGATAGTTCCTCCCCATAATTTCACCAGAAGCAAGGCTCCGGCAATGTCAATGGGTATTTCCAGGAGAACAATAAGCGGCTGGGTAAGCGATTCGAACTGCGCCGCCAGGATGAAATAAAGTAGCAGCAGAGCCACCACAAGGATTATTCCCAGTTCCTTAAAAAGTCTCTGTCCGCTTATTAGAGCCCCGCTGAAAGAAGCCGAGAGATTTGGATCGGCCATCACAATATTCCTGATTTCCGAAGTTATTTCCGCAGGCTTATTGGTATGGATATTCAGGCTTACAGGAACGTATTCCCCGTTCATGCCTCCTTTGATTGTCTTATAATCATGTGCCCGCTGTACATTTACCAGCTCTTTTACCGGGATTGATTGTCTCCCGGTATTCAGTACAAATCCGGAGGATACTATCTCGCTTATCTGTTTCTCCCTGTCGGAAAGGACTATCGGCAGAAGCTCATAAGAGGCCCTTAGCTCCCCGATATTGTACTGGTTCAGAGAAGCTTTCAGTGTATTATAGAGAGTTGTCGGTTCCACATCATAAAGCAGAAGTCTGTCGGGATCTATCTTCAGACGGATCTTATCCTCCAGCGGCGGCATTGAGATACCTGCATCAGGCCATCTTTTTCTCATCTCTCCGACAATACCTGTCATCTGATCCACCGGAGGGACCTCCTTTTCTTTCATCAGGCTCACCTCTGCAACAAGCTGCTCCTCCGACGCTTCAAATATCTTCTCAAATATGTTCTGCTGAGCGCCGATACTGACAAGAGCTCCGGGGTAGTTATCTCTTATATATTCATAGCAGTTCTTTTCAATAGCTGCCGTGGAAGCATAATCTTCTGCCTTAATATAGATCTTGGCCTGCGTATACGACTGATCATAATCGCGGTTGAAAAGGAACTGCTGTTCTCCGATAAAGGAGTTGGTCTGCACTACAAGGCTGCTGTTTGTTTCGATCATCTCCCTTATCCTCTTCAGGTTCTCATCAAGTGTGATGTTCTCGTTCCAGTCAAGACTTATTACAAGCTCATCCTGCCTTACAGCCGGGAATTTTTCTTTTTCCATCGTAATGAAAAACCAGACCATCACAAGGATTATCAACCCGAAGGAGATCATTGTCGGGGTCCTGTATCTGAAGAAAAAGTTCATCCCTTTCTCGTATTTATCTTCAATATGTTTCAGGCTCACCTTCCTGACGAACCTTGTAAGCAATCCTGCCTTACCGTTCCTGTAAAGAAGATAATAGATTGTCGGCAGCATAGTGATACCCACGAAAAGGGAGACTCCCTGCCCGATCACTATCGCTATCGCCTGGTCGTAAAAGAGAGCTCCTGATATACCGCTCAGGAAAATAAGCGGGATGAAGACCGCACAGGTAACAAGAACCGACGAGATAAGCGGTGTGATAACCTCATTGGTCCCTTTCACACAGGCATCAACCAGGGATAAGCCCCTATCGATCCACTGGGTTATATTCTCAATGACAACAATCGAATTATCTATCATCATCCCTATCCCGAGGATGAGTCCGGCCAGCGATATAATATTGATTGACAATCCTGTCACATAAAAGAACAGAAGACTTATCACCAGTGTTGCAGGGATGCTGAATCCGATTATCATCGGAGATTTACCGTCTTTCAGGAAGAAGAACATAAGCAGGAATGCCAGAAACCCGCCTGCCAGAAGGCTTCCCCTGAGGTTGGATATCGAATAATCAAGCAGTCTTGTCTGATCCTGCGATATCTCGAACTCCATCTGCGGGTATTCCTTTCTGAAAATATCGATCATCTCTCCCATCTTCGACTCCAGATCGGCCATCTTTGCTGTCGATTCCTTTATTATGGCCAGACTGACGGCTCTTGTCCCATTCGAATAATATGTACCCCGCGGTCTCTCCTGTCTCATACCTACATCGGCGATATCCTTTATCTGTAAGATACGGTTACCTGATTTAAGATATATCTCCCTTACATCATTCACCTCCTTCAGATAAGAGCTGAACTCCAGGTTGTAAAGGTATTTCCCGTCTTTTACAAGGATGCTTCCTATATTGATATTATTCAGTCTGACGGCTTCTGCTATATTGTCGTCGGTTAATCCGAGGCTCAACATCTTATTCTCATCGGGAGTGATGAATATCTCCCGTTTGATCTGTCCTGTGATATCTGCCATACCTATCTCAGGCAGCTGCTCGATCCTCTTTTTTATTACAGTCTCGACGAATTCACTCAGCTCGATGAATTTCTCATCGCCGGCATTCTTATCAGCAAGAGTTATGTTGAGCAGGAACACAGGAATATCTGTAGCGCTGGCTTTTATGATCCTTGGTCTCTCGAGGTCACGCGGAAGGTTATTCATGGCGCCGTCGATCTTCTCGTTGACTTCCATGAAAGCAAGATCGATGTCGTTGCCGAATCTGAACGAGAGACGTATGAGGGCGCTTCCGTTCCTCGACTCCGACTCTATATTGTCTATACCCTGAACCTGAAGAAGGTTCCTGCGGATAATACTCACCACAGTGTTCTCCATCTCCCTGGCGCTCACATCGGGGCGGGAGACAGCAACAGTTATCTCAGGGATATCTATATCGGGCATCAATGAGACCGGCAGCCTGCCAGAGGCCACAATACCCAGCATGATCAATGCCAGGAAGGTCATTATTACTGCTACGGGGCGGGTTATCAGAAATTTTACCATATTCTCTTTAATTGGAATATTTCAGAAGAATAAGAAGCGGCAGGCAGGGGGCAGGGGGCGGGGGGCGGGGGGCACAATGCAGAGGGCACAGAGCTGGGGGCAGGGAGCAGGGAGCATAGGCAAGAACCCGGTGATGAGCACAGTAAGTGGGGAGACGATGATGCATAAATCTCTTTCATGATTTTTTATTTAGAACTTTGCGGAAATTTGTTATTCGTTTGCTCAGCGATATCAGTTCCGGATAAATTTGATTTTTATCTTCCGGTGAGATTATCTTCCTTCTCAGAAAAATATGAAGGATATTAGCGCATTCGAAGACAGATCTTCGTGAAATGTTCAGGAAACTTGAAAACTCTTTATCAGAAAAAGAACCTGATCCTTCTGCAATATTATTTGAGATGCTCATTCCGGCAGCTCTCAGTTGCTCAGCAAATTTATAAAACCTTTTTTCCTCAGCTTTATCCGAATAATCAAAAAGCTTATCTGAAAGATCAACAGCATCTTTCCAAATATCCATTTTTTCAAACCTGAAATACTCCATAATGCAATTATTTATATATTAATCATTTACATTTAACTACTCGCTTTACTACCCGAAATCTCCGCCTCTCTTCCTTCCACTTCGTTCTCTGTGGTTCCAGCCCCCTGCCCCCCGCCCCCCGCTCCCTGCCATCTGCCCTTCAGCATAATCGGTTGATAAACGACCAGCCCCACAATACTAAACACCAGCCCGCTGATCGTGGCAACGGCAAGCGCGAACCAGAACCTCTCATCTCTTCCTGTAAGAAGAAATGGTACCAGTCCGACTATTGTTGCCAGCTTGGTAAGAATGATGGGTATGATCTTCCCGTTAAAAGCTTTTACATAGGCAACTCTTTCGGGAATGCCGGGCTTTCTTCTTCGCAGACTGTTATAATCGTTGAGGATATACAATGTTGCGTTTACGACAATCCCGCATAAGAGTATCATCGCGGCAAACACACCTTCGTCGGCAGTGATATTGAAAATATGGAATGTGATAAAGACCCCAATAAATGAGAAAGGGATAAGACATATGACAACGAAAGGTTGAGTAAATGACTCCAGGAGGATGGCGCAGATGAAGTATATTATCAGTATCACCAGGAAGATGAGGTAATAATTTGCTTTACCCTCGTCCCATGAATAGCTGTATGAACCGCTTTGGGCAGTATAGCCGAGAGGCAGCATCGCACTGGTCTCATCAATGTTCCTGTCGAGTATCAGCCTGCCAAGCTCCGCGTTACCAATAAAATCATACCCGACAGTGATTAAATACTGCTGATCCTCGCGGCTGATTGTGTTATCGGTCACCTCGCGCCTGACAGAAGAAAAATCCTTAAGTTTTACATACTGACCTGCCGGTGTTCTTAAAGGAGCATTATTGAGACTCCAGTAATCATATTCCTCCGATTGCAGCGAC
>MWDJ01000020.1 GCA_002070505.1 Bacteroidetes bacterium ADurb.Bin145
TACCCAGAATAAGGTCAGGATCAAAATAGCAAGGATTTTCAATACCTACGGACCGAGGATGAGCTCCAACGACGGGAGAGTCATCTCAAACTTTATTATTCAGGCTCTGAAAGGCGGGGATATTACAATCTTTGGAGACGGAAGTCATACAAGGAGCTTTCAGTATGTCGACGATCTTATCGATGGCCTTATAAAACTTATGGCCACTACCGATACTTTTACCGGACCGGTCAATCTGGGTAACCCGGTTGAGGTAAAAGTTAAAGACCTGGCTGAGAAGATAATAAAAATGACAGGGTCAGGATCAAAGATCAAATATCTCCCACTCCCTGAGGATGATCCGAAACAAAGAAAACCTGATATTTCGCTGGCTGTAAGAGAATTAGGCTGGAAACCTGTTGTCGATCTTGAACGCGGGTTGGAAAAGACTATTGAGTACTTTAAGAATAAAATCCAATAGAATATCCGGTTCCTGCCTTTTAGCGGCTTTCTTATTAACCACGGAGATCACGGAGTTGCACGGAGTTTCGCCCTAACGCCGTAACGCCTTAATGCCGCTAAGTTACTTCTGTTTCAGTTTAGCATCCATGCTCAGCGTAGCATGAGGAACAGCCCTTAATCTTTCCTTTGAGATCAGCTTGCCTGTCTCGCGGCAGATACCATAGGTTTTGTTTTCTATCCTCACAAGTGCAGCCTGCAGATGCTGAATGAACTTCAGCTGACGCTGTGCCAGCCTGCCTGCCTCTTCTTTTGATAAAGTGGTAGCACCTTCTTCAAGTACCTTGAAGGTGGGGGAAGTATCCATTGTGTCGTTACTCTCTTCGTGAGTTATGCTGGATTTGAGTATTTCATAATCTTTTCTGGCCTTGTCCAGCTTCGCCAGGATGATCTCCCTGAATTCCTCAAGTTCCTCATCCGAATATCTTGTCTTTTCAGCCATAGCATAACATGTTTAATTATCCCGCAAAGGTATTATTTTTTAATTAATAATAAAATCAGTTGTTTTTCCTGTAAAAGCCTGATTTATTTATTTTTCCCGTGAGAAATAGAATATGGTTTCAAACCCGGACAATTAATATCATTTTGACCCGGAACGTGATATAATAATTTTCACAATAACATCATCAATGTCAATCTCCCTGGCATCATTTCCTGCAAGAGAATTTTTTAAATTAACCTCTGTTGCCAGTGTCTGCGACCCTATATAAGCCGAATGACGCTTAACTGCCTCCCTTACAAAATCATGATCCTCTATCTGAACACTGATCTTGTCTGTTACATCGTATCCGTTCTCCTTGCGGATATTCTGGATCCTGTTCACAAATTCCCTGGCAATACCCTCGTAACGAAGTTCGTCGGTCACCGATACATCAAGCGCTACAGTGAGGCGGCCATCATTGGCGACCTGCCAGCCCGGGATATCCTCAGAGATAATCTCAACATCGTCGGAGCCCAGGATAATATCCTGCCCGTTGATATTTAAAGTATGCGAACCCCTGGCTTCAAATGAAGCTATCTCTTTCTGGGAAAAACCTGAAATGGCATTGCTTATTTCCTTCATCAGCCTGCCATACTTCGGTCCCAGCACCTTGAAGTTGGGTTTTATTTTCTTAACAAGTATTGAAGATGTATCATCGATATACTCAACCTCTTTTACATTCACTTCGGCCATCACAAGATCCTTCACAGCCTCAAACTTGTTCTTAAACGACTTATCCGGGAGAGGTATCATTATTTTGGCAAGCGGCTGACGTACCTTGATGCTCACCTTCCTTCTGAGTCCAAGGATCATTGATGATATTTTCTGGGCTATATCCATCCTTTCCTCAAGATCCTTATCAATCAGATCTTCATCATATTCAGGGAAGCTGGCCAGGTGAACTGACTCTTCATGATGTCTCCCGGTAGTCATGTTAAGATCCCTGAAGAGCTGGTCCATATAGAAAGGAGCTATCGGTGCAGCCAGTCTGCTCACTGTTTCCAGACATGCATAGAGAGTCTGATAGGCAGCTATCTTATCAGCATCATATTCTCCGCCCCAGTACCTTTTTCTGTTAAGTCTTACATACCAGTTGCTGAGGTTCTCGGTAACAAAATCCTGGATAGCCCTGCCTGCTCTCGTAAGGTCATAGTTTTCATAACACTCCCCTACTTCCTTTACAAGTGAATTAAGAAGGGAAATTATCCAGCGGTCGATCTCCGGCCGTGTATTAACAAGCATATCCCTTTCGGTAAACCTGAAATTATCGACGTTTGCATAAAGGGCAAAGAAGGAATAGGTATTGAATAAAGTGCCGAAGAACTTGCGTTTGACTTCATCAACCCCTGAAACATCAAACTTCAGGTTGTCCCAGGGCTGTGAATTTGTTATCAGATACCATCTCAGAGGATCAGATCCGTATTCTTCAATTATTTTGAAAGGATCGACAGCATTCCCCAGCCTTTTTGACATTTTATTGCCGTTCTTGTCGAGGACAAGTCCATTTGAAATGATATTCCTGTAAGCAACTGAATCAGATATCATTGTGGCAATTGCATGAAGCGTGAAGAACCAGCCTCTTGTCTGATCGACACCTTCGGCAATAAAATCGGCCGGGAACATACTGCTGAAATTTGCTTTATTCTCAAAAGGATAATGTGCCTGTGCGTATGGCATGGCACCTGAATCGAACCAGACGTCTATAAGGTCAGGCTCACGGAACATCTTCTTTCCCGAAGGACTGAGAAGTATTATCTCGTCAACAAAGGGCCTGTGAAGATCAAATTTCTCATAGTTCTCCTTCGAATTATCTCCTGGTACATATTCCTTAAGAGGATTCTTTTTCATGAATCCGGCCTTAACAGATTTCTCGATTTCGTTTTTCAGCTCCTCAGCCGATCCTATACATATCTCCTCATTTCTGTCCTCGGTTACCCATATCGGCAGCGGTGTCCCCCAGAACCGTGAGCGCGAGAGATTCCAGTCGACAAGATTTTCGAGCCATTTCCCGAACCTGCCTGTTCCTGTTGATTTTGGGTTCCAGTTTATTGTGTTATTCAGTTCGATCATCCTCTCACGGAAGGCAGTCGTACGGATGAACCATGCATCGAGCGGATAATAGAGCACAGGTTTATCTGTTCTCCAGCAGTGAGGATAGCTGTGCACCTGTTTTTCTATCCTGAACACCCTGCCCTGCTGCTTAAGCATAACGGCAATGTCGACATCCAGAGTATCAGCATCCTGAGGCAGGTCAGCTTTGTATTCATTTTTAACAGGACGCCCGGCAAAACCTTTGTAAGTATTTATATTGACCCTGTCTCTTACAAATTTTTCATCCATATCGGTTACCGGAACCATGTAACCTTTCTTATCTACAAGCGGTCCCATCGAGCCGTCTTTCCTTCTTACCATCAGCGGTGGAACGCCTTTCTCCTTTCCTATCCTGTAGTCGTCGGCTCCGAAAGTCGGAGCTATATGAACTATACCGGTTCCTTCTTCGGTTGTGACAAAATCACCTGTCAGGACTTTAAACGCCCCATTATCAGGTTTGACCCAGTCAATGAGCTGTTCATAATCAATCCCTTCGAGTCTGCTCCCGGAAAACTCTTCAAGGACCCTGAAAGGGATCTTTTTATCCCCTGGCTTGTATTCCGAAAAATGTATTCCCACATTTTCAGCAGGGAACATTGAATGAAGCAGATCCTTTGCCAGAACAACTGTCAGCGGCTCTCCGGAATAAGGATTAAAACTACGGACCTTAACATAATGGATCTCAGCGCCGACGGCCAGTGCAGTGTTTGACGGAAGGGTCCAGGGAGTGGTTGTCCATGCCATAATATGGACAGCTTCTGTATCGATATGTTTAAAAAGGAATTCCGACCGTTCATTCCTTATCACTTTAAACAGAGCTGTGCATGTTGTATCCTTTACATCACGGTAACAACCCGGGAGGTTGAGCTCGTGAGAACTCAGTCCGCTGCCTGCAGCCGGAGAATAGGGTTGAATTGTATAGTCTTTGTAAAGATATCCTTTTGAATAAAGCTGTTTAAGAAGCCACCAGAGTGTCTCGATATAACGATTGTCGTACGTCACGTAGGGATCATCCATATTCACCCAGTAGCCCATCATGCGGGTAAGATCCTCCCATTGGTCAGTATAGCGCATTACGTCGGTCTTGCAGGCCTTGTTGAAATCGACTATCGATATCTTCTCTGTGCCAATATCTTCCTTTGTAATACCCAGTGCTTTTTCCACACCAAGCTCAACAGGCAGTCCGTGGGTATCCCATCCCGCTTTACGCCTGACCATATAACCACCCTGCGTCTTATAGCGGCATACAATATCCTTGATTGTCCGCGCCATCACATGATGTATCCCGGGTACGCCGTTTGCCGAAGGCGGGCCCTCATAAAAGATAAATTCACCTTTGCCATCAACCTCACGTATACTTTTATGAAAGGTGTCATTCTTATCCCAGGTTTTCAGGATCTCCTTGTTCACTCCTGAAAGATCAAGCGTTTTGTATTCAGGAAAACGTTTTCCCATTGATCTGTTGATTATTAATATACTTTTTCTAAAAAACGGACAAAGATAATAAAAGTTGGAGAATTGGAGAGGGTTGAAGAGTTGAAAAGGGTTGAAGAGTTGAAGAGGGGGTGAGGAGGCGAGGAGCAACGCGACGAAGTTCCGCACGGCGGAAGGGTGGTGAGGTGACGAGGAACGTCGTGACGAAGTTCCGCACCGCGGAAAGGGACGACCAGGCGAAAAGGTGATGAGGAGACCTGATGAAAATTCGTCGTAGACGATGCGGTATTGTAGTGAAGATGGTACCTTTTATAAGTTTTTACCTCGTAGAGGTTATAGAAAAATTCGTCGTAGACGATATGGTATTGTAGTTGAAGATGGTACCCTTTATATGTTTTTACCTCGCAGAGGTTGAAAAGTTGAAAACGTTGAAGCGTTGAAGAGGGTTGAAGAGGGAGCGAAAGGGTGTGGGGGAGACTTGACCTGCACGACCCGAGGAGCTTTGCGACGAGTTCCGCGCAGCGGAATGCAAGACTATGAGACTCTGAGACTCCAGGACTATCAGACTGTACCCGCCCGGGATTAAAACAAAAATCACTACTTTTATCGCTGGATCCGCCGATGAATAAAAACCTTCTGACACTGATATTCAGCCTGTTGTACTTTAATTTTCTTGGTGCACAGGTGCCTGACAGTGCTAAATACATTTCACTGGATCCTTATTATTTCCATCTGCAATATCTGAAAGAAGACAGTGCCCTGCTTATCGACGTCAGACAGCCTTTTGAATTCCGTGCAAACAGGATCAAAGATGCAATCAATTTGCCTTCTCCAAAAAATCTTAAAGCTCTTATCGATACCTTAGGCAGTAATTATGCACTATTCCTCTATTGTACAAGTGATTACAGAAGCAGGCAGGCTTGTGAGGTCTGCTACGACCTCGGAGCCCGGAAGGTTTATAATCTTGAAGGAGGTATTGTAGCGTGGAGGAAAGAAGGATTTCCTGTTGAAAGAAGAAGAAAGAAGAAATAGTCATGCAGGTTGAGTATCCGCCGCTTGGCGGATACGAAATCCCGAGAGCGGAGCGAATCGGGATCGTTCTAGTAGCTCCAATCAGTAATTTCATTACATTTGAATTGTAACAAAAAATAAGAATTATATGTTTTCAGGAATAGTAGAAGAGGCTGCTCCGGTTGTAAAACTGGAAAAAGAAAAAGACAATCTTCACATCACAATGAAATGTTCATTTACAAAAGAGCTGAAAATTGATCAGAGTATTTCACATAATGGCGTCTGCCTTACTGTTGTAAAAAAATATAAGGATACCTATACTGTAACCGCCATAAAGGAAACTCTTGAGAAAACAAACCTTGGATTACTGAAACCCGGAGATAAGGTCAACCTTGAGCGCAGCACACGTCTGGATGGCCGGCTCGACGGGCATATGGTGCAGGGACATATCGATCAGACAGCAGTATGCACAGAGGTCACAGAAGCCGGAGGCAGCTGGTACTATACTTTTGAATATAAGCCTCTTAAAGATGATTATATCACAGTCGAAAAAGGTTCTGTCTCTGTCAACGGTGTAAGCCTTACAGTGGTCAATTCAAAACCCACATCTTTCCAGGTAGCAATAATACCTTTCACTTATGAGGTTACAAATTTTCACCAGATAAAGAAAGGTACTGTTGTTAATATCGAGTTCGATATACTGGGAAAATATATAGCGAAAATAGTTAAACAGCAGCTGGGGAAATGACCTCTCATACTCCGGAAGTTACCCCCCTACTACCCTAAACTACCCTCTATACAAATCTTTCTCTTATTCTCTGCCGAAAGGAGGAGATCCCTCACTCGTCAATCCTTTGCAAGCTCAGGATTGACTCGATCGGGATGACACGGTCTCCTGGGGAAAAGGGGGAATGAGGCGGGGCGTTTTGATACAATTCTTTTCTTGTAGCAGCCTTCTGGCAAAACGCCCCGCCTCATTCCCCCTACTACGCTCAAAAACACCGTGTCATTCCGTGTAAACCTCCGTGTAAACCTCCGTGAGACTCCGTGTCCTCCGTGGTTAATCTATTATTTGTCCATGAACTGCAGGTTCACCCCAAAATAGTTTTTTCCCGAAACCAAGCCTGTTATCGGTGTACTTGATATGCGTAAGCCTGACGATCCAGAGATGTGTCTCCATAAGCATGGCAACCGGGAATCTTCTTAAATATGCTTTACGGGCGAGAGACACCAGGTTGCCTTCAGGTTCTGATACTATCCCCTCAAACTGTATACCCCTGATCTTCCCTATGATCTTTGTTTCGAGCACCACGGCACCCGATACATTCCGGTTCCTGATGAATTCCTGTCCATGACGTGTCTTGAGATCTGTTGTGAAAACCAGAGCATTCTCACTTTCAATATAAACATAAAAACAGCTTGCACACCAGGGTTTCCCTTCACTGGAAGTTGCTATAGTGAGTACATGATGTTTCCTGAAGAATCTGACTATCCGGCTGTCAATCATTTTCCATCCATCGGTAAGTTTCTGATTCAAACCCGGCAAGATCCAGGATCCGTTCCACAACAGTCATAACGAGCTCATCAATAGTCTTCGGTTTGCTGTAGAATGAAGGTGATGCCGGACATATTATTGCTCCAGCCAGGGTAAGCTTTTCCATATTCTGAATATGAATAAGATTGTATGGCGTCTCACGCGGGACAAGGATCAGCTTCCTCCTCTCCTTCAGCATCACATCTGCAGCTCTCGTGATGAGGTCTTCCGACGTGCCGTTTGCGATCCTGCCTATAACTCCCATTGAAGCCGGACAAATTATCATTGTATCAAAAGTTGATGAACCTGATGCGAATGGTGCAAAAAAAGATCTGTTATCATACTCCTTCGCAGGCTTGCGTAATGAGTATTTCCCCCCGGTCTCGTACTTCCATATTTCTTTTGCATTATCGGAAAAAATTACAGCTATTTCTTCCGGTAAAATTTTGAGATCAAGCAGTTTATCCAGGAGTTTCTTCGCATAAACTGAGCCGCTCGCCCCGGTTATTGCTACTATTATTTTCCTGTTTCGATTCATCCTTTTTTTTATGGTGTAAAGGTAGTAATTTGGATCACCTCAATCCTTTGCTTTCTTGTTTACTGTTCTCTCTCCTGCCCTTTCCCGAGCAGTCTTTCCGTCAGTATTTTCACACCATCGGAAGCTCTGGCTTTTATGACTTCCACCTTCCTGTAGCCGGGTAAATAAACATCATTGGGATCAATCAGCCATAATGAAGCAGCAGCGGGAGCAAACTCAATCAGTCCGGCAGCAGGATATACGTTCAGTGACGATCCGATAACAACAAAGATATCTGCTGTCTGTGTTATCCTCACTGCTTCGTCCATCATAGGCACTGCCTCTCCGAACCAAACAATATGTGGTCTGAGCTGGCTTCCTTTTTCACAAAGGTCTCCCTCTCTTATATCACCATACCCAATATCATATACCAGGAACGGATCTTCAGTGCTCCTTGCTTTTGTAAGTTCTCCGTGAAGATGCAGTACTTTCGAGCTTCCTGCTCTCTCGTGAAGATTATCGATATTCTGTGTTATAACTTCGACGTCAAAATGTTTCTCCAGGGCTGCAACACCCTGGTGCCCCGCATTAGGCTGACATTTTTCAAGCTGCCTGCGACGCTCATTGTAGAATCTCAGCACAAGCTCCCTGTTCCTCATCCACCCTTCCGGCGATGCCACCTCGGTAACGTCATACTCTTCCCATAATCCTCCCGCCTCCCTGAAAGTACGGATACCGCTTTCGGCACTCATGCCCGCGCCGGTCAGAAATATGAGTCTTTTCATTGGTAATAATTAAAATATAAATGTAGGAAAAAAGGTTGAAGAGTTGAAAGGTTGAAGAAGTTGAAGGGTTGAAAGGAGGAGTTAGTTAATCTGATTTCATTGATTTGGTTAAATTAATCAATATCATAGATATTATATGAATTCCTGATCTCATTTCTGATAATTCATTATTATCAATATATTTAAGATCATTAGCTAAAATCAACTGGTTCATGGTTTCCATAAGACTGGAAAAAGCAACGTTATAAAAATGAACCTTTTCCTTTTTTGACCAGCGGGAAGAACCTTCTGCAATATTAGAGCAAACAGAAATTACGGCTCTTCTTAGCTGTGGGATTAATCCGAATCTCTCAGTTTCAGGAAATTCCTGAGTTAAGAGATATGTTTTTTTCGATAGGAGCCTGGATTTTGGCCAAACTTCAAGCTTTTCAAAATTGAAAGTATACATAATCTAGATAATTTGAGGTTAACAGCGATAATCTAAAGGTAAAATTTTTTCCTCTGAAAATCTTATCTTAATACGGATATTTTAATTGTCCCCCTTTTCGTCCCTCTTCAACCGTTCAACCCTTCAACGTTTCAACCTCTTCAACACTTCAACGTTTCAACACTTCAACCCTCTTCAACGCTTCAACACTTCTTCAACTTTTTCAACCCTTCAACCCTTCAACTTTTCAACCCTCTTCAACTTTTCAACGTTTTTCTGAATATCTTTGATCCATGATCGACCGCCAGACTGTTGACAGGATACTGGATGCTGCTGAGATAGTGGATGTGATCCAGGAATTCGTTCCGTTGAAAAAACGGGGGGTTAACTACCTGGGTTTGTGCCCTTTTCATAATGAGAAGACACCATCATTCACGGTCTCGCCTTCAAAAGAGATATTTAAATGCTTCGGATGCGGCAAAGCAGGGAATGCTGTCAATTTCATCATGGAGCATGAACATCTCAATTACCCTGATGCGCTCAAATACCTTGCCCGGAAATACCATATCGAGGTCGTTGAAAAAGAACTTACTTCGGAGGATATTGAAAAACAGAATGAACGGGAAAGTCTTCTGGTCCTAAGCGCCTATGCCGCCCGTTATTTCTCTGAAAACCTTTTCCACAGCGATGAGGGTATATCTGTAGGTCTCTCATATTTCAAAGAGAGAGGATTCATGCAGAGTACCCTTAAGAAATTTGATATCGGTTACAGCCTTGAAAAAAGAGATGCTCTGTCAAAAAAAGCTGTGGACGACGGTTATAAGCTTGATTTCCTTTTGAAAACCGGCCTCTCTATACAGGGTGAGGAACGTGTCTTCGACAGGTTCAGCGGCAGGGTAATCTTCCCTATACATTCACTTTCAGGCCAGGTACTCGGTTTCGGCGGGAGGATACTTAAGACCGATGCCAAAACCGCAAAATATGTCAACTCACCTGAATCAGAAATTTACCATAAGAGCCGTATAGTTTATGGCATCTTCCAGGCCAGGAAAGCGGTAACACAGTTCGACAAATGTTACCTGGTTGAGGGATACACCGACGTGATGTCGCTTCATGAAGCTGGTATTGAGAACGTTGTGGCATCGTCGGGGACTTCCCTTACACAGGAACAGGTTCGGCTCATAAAGAGATTTACTCCGAATATCACTATCCTGTACGACGGTGATGCAGCAGGCATCAAGGCATCTCTCAGAGGAATAGATATCATACTTGAGGAGGGTATGAATGTTAAAATAGTGCTTCTGCCTGATGGTGAGGATCCTGATTCATACTCAAAAAAGGTAAGCAACGAAGAGTTCCTGAAATACCTCAGCGAAAATGAGACTGACTTCATCCGCTTCAAGACACAGCTTCTGCTTGAAGAGGCAAAAAATGATCCTGTGATGAAGGCAAATCTCATCCGCGATATTGTAAGATCTATCGCGGTTATCCCTGAAACAATAACCCAGACTATATATATTAAGGAGTGCAGCTCACAGATGCAGATCCCCGAGGGTGTTCTGTACCACGAGGTGAACAAGATACGCCAGCAAAAGTCTTTCCAGGATAAGAACAGATATCCACGTCCGGAAGATCTGCCTGTTCCTCCTCCGGTCATCCCCAGGATCATAAAGCAGGAAACCACCACATTCTTCTCCGAAAAAGAGATCATAAGACTGCTGCTCAAGTTCGGAAGTACGGAATTTGAGCGTAGAATACGGGGCGAGGACGGGCAGGAGGAAGTGACAACAGTTGCTGATTATATTGTGAGAGAGATAATCTCAGACGATCTGTCATTTGACGACCAACTGTACGCCAGGATCTTTGAAGAATTCAGGTTCTCTGTTGAACAGGGAATTTTTGTTGAGGACAGGCAGTTCGTCAAACATGAGGATCCTGAAATATCTAAGTTGTCGGCGGATATCCTGTCGGAATCATATCAGCTGAGCCGAATATGGAAAGATAAACAGACCTATGTTGAAACGGAGGACATGAAACTGAAAGATATTGTCCCCGATGCTGTTCTGAAATTCAAGAGCGACAAAATAAAGGTCAGGCTGAAAGAAATAATGCACCAGCTGGAAGAAGCTGTTAAGTCGGGTGATCAGGAAAAGATCCTTGCCCTTCAGAAAAGTGATCAGAACCTGAAGATGGCAATGCGGATGATCTCCGAAAAGCTTGGAAAGAGAATTATACTGTAAGCTCCCGCTTCCAGTTGATTTTTATTATTATTTTTGATTTATTAATTTGATCCCTATGAAAAGCCCCTTCACTTTCCTGGTCTTCCTTTCAATGATCATCGTTGTATCATGTAAGACTAAAGAACAGCCAAAGGACATTTTTACTCCGGGCTTTTCAACCCTCAGGGATGATTCTACATCTACAGATCAGCCTGTAATAAAAGAAGAAACTTATTATGGCGTCCTCACTCCTGTTGAGATCTGTTCAATTTTCAACCGTCTTGGTGTTCCTTATAATAACGCTGCACTCAATCCGACAACAAATTCCAAACAGTACCTCAGTACTTCAAAAGCAGCGATCAATACAGGTATTTACGGTGTTGATTTCGGATATCTGAAGATGTTCGGCATAGGTCAGGATGTTATAAACTATATGGTCACAATAAGGGAATTGAGCAATAAGCTCGGTATTCCTGATGAACTTATTATAGAACCGATCCGGAGAGTTCAGAATGACCTTGCTGATCCCGACTCACTAACAAAATTGATGCAGAAGGCATATTCAGATATTGAGGATCACCTGAGAGAAAACGGAAGGGAAAGCACCGCCGGGTTGATGGTAATGGGAGGCTGGGTTGAGGCTATGTATATCGCAACGCAGCTGGTTTACAATCCCTCCAACCCCGATGCAGTTGTGGTTCAGAAAATTGCCGAACAGAAATACACCCTTACCTCTTTGCTGAGCTTCATGAAGAATTATTATGATGATCCTGTTGTGGTGTACTATACAAAAAAACTTAAACATCTGAAGAAGTATTTTGATACGTTTGATATTTATTTCGAGAAAAACGATCTTGAGATCGATACAATAAAACAGGTATTCCGCTCATCCGGGGCCAGGATGACTGTAACTGTCGAAACCCTGAACAAGATCCGCAATTATGTGGCTTCACTGAGAACTGAAATGACTGCTATATGAGCAGATGAATTTTATTAAAGAACCTTCCCTTTTCCTTTCTTTTTTTCGTAATTTAGATTTACTAAAAGAGTATCTCAAATTAATCATCTATGAAAATCCTGAAACTTTTTGTGCTGGCACTTATCATCCTGGGTATATCTTCATGCGAAACAAAAAAGAAAGGAGTGGTGAAGGAGGTCATACAGAGAGTTCTGGAAACTCCCCGGACAACCCTCCCCATCGACCAGGGATTCAGCGAATATATAACAGCTTACACTTCCGGTATTGTTCCCGCAAACGGGATAATTGAGGTCCGCTTCACTCCTGAGTTTGCTGCCAGGGCAAAAAAGCAGTCACCGGCCGGACTGTTCACTTTCAATCCTTTAATTAAAGGGAAAACTGAATGGACCGATGAGACAACCCTTGTATTCAGGCCGTCGAAGCTCCTCGATCCGGGAAAATCATACAGAGGAGAATTGAATCTGTCAAGGATCGGGGAAGTGAAAGAGAGGCTTAAGATCTTCCCTCTGAATTTCCATACCCTTAAGAAAGATTTCCGTATTAATACAGGGATACTGGAATCTTCTGATGACGGAACCACATATAATCTTGTTGGAGAAATAGTTACTTCCGATTTCATCAATAAACAGGAAGTGGAAAGCTACCTGGAAGCAAGGCTGAACAGGAAAAACATGAATATCGAATGGGATCATCAGGATGATCTTATCCATAAATTCTCCGTGGCCGGGATCACAAGAACTGATAAAGCCCAGGAAATGATCCTTAAATGGGATGGTACAAAATCGGGAGTGCCTCAGAAAAATTCAGTTGTAATTAATATCCCTCCGGCTGGTGAATTCCGGGTCCTGGATGTCAAGATAAGGAAGGGTGAATCGCAAAGCATGGATGTGATATTCTCAGATCCGGTCGATGTGTCGCAGGACCTTGAAGGCCTTATCTATCTTGAGCCTTCAGTTTCAACAGGCAAAAGTGTCAGATCAAACATAGTTACTCTCATCCCTTCAGCATCACTTCAGGAAGAGGTCACGCTCTATGTCGAAGCATCAGTAAAAAACCGGAAAGGAACAGATCTTGAAACTGCATACTCCGCCAGGCTTGATTTCACTGCCATCAACCCGGGGATTCAGCTTACCGGAGACGGTATAATCCTCCCTTCTTCACAAAATCTTATCTTCCCGTTCAGGGCAGTAAACCTCAAAGCCGTCGATCTGAAGATAATCAAGATCTTCGAGAACAATCTCCCGTATTTTCTCCAGGAAAATGATATTAACTCCGGCTATTATGTAAAGCGTTTCGGACGTCCGGTTTATGCGGGCAGGATCGACCTGACCTCTGGGACAGGTCCCGGTGCCGGTTCATGGAACCTTCATACAATAAACCTTGCCGATTATATAAATGTTGAACCTGGTGTATTATATAAAGTGCAGCTTAGTATGCGGAAATCATATTCTCTTTCTGGCTGCGAGCTGACCCAGGAGGAGAAAAGGTATGAAGAGCTGCTTCAGCAGGCACTTGAACAAAGCAGTACCAGCTGGGATGATTCTGATAATTATTACGATGATGATGAATCATCGATCTATTATTCTGCAGGATTCCGGTGGGAGGACCGGGACGACCCCTGCAAAGAGGCATATTATAGTCCTGATAAAAACGTATCCAGGAACATCCTGGCATCCAATATCGGACTGATAGCAAAAAGAGGAGAAGACAACATCCTTCATGTGATCGCAAACGACCTGATAACTGCCCTGCCGGCAAGCGAGGTTACGATAGAAGTCTATGACTACCAGATGCAACATCTGATAAGCGGTTCCACAAAGGAGAATGGAACAATTTCTCTTCTCTGTAACAGGAAACCGTTCCTGCTTATCGCAAAAAAAGACAAAGACCGTAATTATCTGAAAATAAATGACGGATCGGCTCTGTCGATGAGCTCCTTTGATGTTTCCGGAACAACAGCAGAAAAAGGTATCAAGGCATTCATTTATGGTGAAAGGGATGTCTGGAGACCAGGCGATTCAATCTACCTGTCTGTTTTCATAAAGGACATGAAGAAAGAGATGCCTCCTGAGCACCCTGTACAGTTTGAACTTATTAATCCTCTTGAACAGCGTGTTGACAACCAGATCCAGAAGCATAAAGGCAATAGCCTGCTTGTCTTTTGCACACGAACCGCTCCTGATGCTGTTACAGGAAATTACAGGGCTGAGGTAAAGATAGGCGGGGCAACATTCACAAAAAGGATAAGGATCGAAACTCTAAAGCCGAACCGCCTGAAGATCAATCTCACCTTCCCCGGAGAGATCCTCGGAGGTGAAAGCACAGGAAGCACCGGATCACTTAATGTCAAATGGCTCAATGGCTCAATAGCATCAAACCTGAGCACATCTGTAGAATACCTCCTTAAACATACGAAAACGGAATTTGAGAAATACAGCCAGTATGACTTTGATGATCCGGCCAGCCAGTTCTATTCCGAAACAGTGAATATCTTCGATGATAAAGTCGACGGATCGGGGAAAGCTGCGATAAAGTTCTCACCCCGACGGGAATTGAATGCTCCCGGTATGCTGAATGCTGTCTTCACTGCAAAAGTTCAGGAACAGGGTGGTGACGAAAGCATCGCACAGTTTACATATAAATATGCCCCTTACCCTGTCTTCGTGGGAATAAATCTTCCCGGACTGAAAGGCAAGAACAGGATACTTTTCACGGATACCGAAAATGAGGTCAGGGTGGTTACCCTCGATGAAAAGGGAAGGCTGTTGAATTCACAGGTTGAGATGACTGTTTACAAACTGTCATACCGCTGGTGGTGGGAGTCAGATGAAGAAGATCTCGCATACTACATTGCAAACCAGATATACAAGCCCGTAATCAGGAAAACGGTGATGACCAGAAACGGAGAAGGCAGCTTTACCTTCAGGATAGATAAGAATGAATGGGGAAGATATCTTGTGAGAGCCTCGGTTCCTTCGGGTCATGCAACTGGCAAGATGCTTCTTGTTGACTGGCCCTGGGAATATGGAATGAAAAACAACGCCGAAGGCGCCACTCTTCTTGCAATCAGTACAGATAAGGAGAAATATAACCCGGGAGATGAGGTAAAATTATCTTTCCCCACTCCGGAGAATTCAAGGGCAATTGTTTCGCTTGAAAATGCAACAGGAGTACTTGATAAGATCATGGCTCCGGCAACAAAGGGTAATACCGAAGTCCGCTTCAGGGTTACACCCGAAATGGCACCGAATGTATATGCATATGTAACAGTCATCCAGCCCCATAGCCAGACTGTCAATGATATGCCTGTAAGGCTTTATGGTGTAGTTCCCGTTATGGTCGAGGACCCCGGGACAAGACTCACCCCGCAGGTGCAGGTTGCCTCTGAGATACGCTCACAGAGACCATTTGAGATCAAAGTAAGCGAAGCAAACAAGAAGCCAATGACATATACGCTTGCTGTTGTTGATGAAGGACTCCTTGATATCACCGGCTTCAGGACCCCGGATCCCTGGAACTATTTCTATGCCCGCGAAGCGCTTGGTGTACAGACATGGGACCTTTATGATTATGTCCTCGGTGCTTTCGGCGGGACACTTGAAAGAGTTCTGGCCGTAGGGGGTGATGAAGCTTTAGTCGACCGTGCCGCCACCAAGGCTCAGAGATTCATTCCTGTAGTTAAATTCCTGGGACCTTTTACTCTGCAGCAAGGCAAAACAAAGACTCACACTGTTATATTACCACAGTATACCGGATCAGTCAGGGTGATGGTGATTGCAGGAAGTGATAAAGCATTCGGTGCGGCAGACAAATCCGTACTTGTAAGAGACCCACTGATGGTGCTTGTCACTGCACCAAGAGTAATCAGTCCGGGAGAAAAAGCAGCTTTGCCCGTAACAGTTTTTGTTCAGAAGGATGGTATCCGTGATCTTACACTTAAAGTTGAAGGAAACGATCTTATCAGCTTCGATAAGACATCAATGAATATTACAACGACAGGAACGGGTGAAACAGATTCTGAATTCTCATTCACGGCAGGCGATAAGACAGGGACTGCGACGATAAAGGTAACCGCCACCGGTGGAGGTGAAACTGCTGTATATGATATGCAACTCGAGATCAGGAATCCTAATCCTCCTGAAATAAGATCGGAACTAAAGATCCTAAGTGCAGGAGAAAAATGGGAATCATCATTTGAGTCATTCGGCATAGAGGGGTCCAATTCAGCACGTATTGAGGTTTCATCACTGCCTTCAGTCAATCTTGAAAAACACCTTGATTATCTTCTAAGCTATCCTCATGGTTGTACGGAACAGATAACCTCAACAGCTTTTCCGCAGCTCTGGCTGACGGAAATCAGCGGTAAAAAAACCGGTGCGACAGAAGAGTCTGCGGTAAATATTAAAGAGGCAATAAGTAAACTGCTGTCGAGGCAGATGTCGAATGGTGGTCTGGCATTATGGCCTGGTTCCTATCAGCCTGATAACTGGGTTACCTCCTATGCCGGACATTTCCTGCTTGAAGCTGAACGCAAAGGATACATTATTTCTTCCGGGTTCATTCAGAAATGGACCAGCTATCAGAAGAGGACAGCGAGAGAGTGGCGTTTCGATAACCGGCACAAATATTCCTGCAACGATCAGGCTTACAGGCTTTTTACACTGGCACTGGCCGGACAGCCCGACAAGGGAGCAATGAACAGATTGCGGGAAACCGATAATATACCCCGGCTTGCCAGATGGCTGCTCGCTGCAGCTTTTGCCCAAACCGGAAGACCGGAAGTGGCCGCTGATCTCCTTGACGTCAGAAATACTGACACGGAAAAAGAATATAATAATTACTTCTATGGAAGTCCCCTGCGTGATAAGGCAATAGTTTTATATACCCTCAGCCTGCTGAAAAATAAGGAAGAGTCTCTGCTCCTCGCCAGGGAATTATGCAATGAGCTTAATAAAGAAGGCTGGTACAGCACACAATCACTCGCATGGGGTTTGCTCTCATACATGAAATGGGTGGAAATGCAGCCTGAAGATAGCGGGGATGCAGCAAAAGTTGTTATCACTTACAACGGAGAAAAAGATGAACATACAATTGCTGCTAAGGAACTATGGACAAAAGACCTGAAAATGACCGGAGGGAATAATACGCTCTCTGTCGTCAACAATTCAGGTAAAACTGTTTATGCCACCCTTTTAAGAAAAGGCGTTCCCTTGCTTTCTGATGCTGCTTATGAAGAGAAAGGTCTCGGTATGAAGATTGATTATTTAACAATGGACCTCAACCGGTTCGACAATAGAAATATTACCCAGGGTACAGATTTTATGATGGTTGTGAAAGTCTCAAATAACACTTATTCACGGGTGGAAAACATAGCCCTTACACAGATGGTCCCGTCAGGATGGGAGATCAGGAATATGAGGTTGTTTGAATCAATCACCGGCATAAAAGAAAGTGAATATGACTACCGTGATATCCGGGATGACCGCGTGAATACTTATTTCAGTCTTAATACAGGTGAGACAAAGACATTCATCCTGATCCTTAATGCAGCCTATAAAGGTGAATTCTTCCAGCCTTCAATATGGGCTGAGGCGATGTATACCGAAAACTGCTATGCAAGGATCCCGGGTGCGAAAGTGAAAGTTACAGGTTTATAAATTGAGAAGGAAGACAAGGATAATGATTCTTGCAGCCGGGGTATTGATTACTCCGGTTTTGCTTTCTCCCCTGCCCAGGTTCCGGGCACCCTTATCTACTGTTGTTGAAGCAGATAACGGAGAACTGCTCGGGGCAAGGATCGCTGATGACGGCCAATGGAGGTTCCCTCCCTCCGACAGTGTCCCGGAAAAATTCAAAAAAGCTCTCCTTACATTTGAGGATCGTTATTTCTACCGGCACCCGGGTATTAATCCTGTTTCGATTGTCCGGGCATTAATACTGAATATCAAGGCAGGCAAAATAGTCAGTGGAGGAAGTACAATAACTATGCAGGTTGCCCGCATAGCACGAGGAAATAAGTCGCGTACCTACACCGGGAAGATCATTGAGATGCTCTCCGCCCTGAAGTTGGAACTGTTCAGCTCAAAGAACAAGATACTCCGTACTTATGTGGCTAATGCTCCTTTCGGAGGTAACACCGTAGGTCTTGAAGCAGCCGCATGGCGTTATACAGGTAAATCCCCTGCCAATATAACATGGGCTGAAGCTGCAGCTCTTGCAGTACTTCCCAACTCTCCCTCGCTTGTCTTTCCCGGAAGAAACAAGGAGATCCTTAAAACCCGCCGCGATGATCTTTTAAGGAGCTTATATAAAAGAGAGTTCTTTGATTCACTTACTTTAGTCCTGGCTCTTGATGAGCCTCTGCCCGGAGAGCCGGAGTCATTGCTGGCAAGAGCTCCACACCTTACTGATTATTTCTTCGTGAAACAGAAAGGGCAAAGGATCAGGACTACAATAGATCCTGAAATACAGGACCGGGCGGCAGAGATCTTCAGGATACATCAGAAAGATCTCTCAGGTAATTTCATCAATAATTCAGCCGGCATAATCGCTGATGTTGAGACAGGAAATGTTCTTGCTTATATCGGGAACTGTTCAACTGAAAAACCCGGTGATCATTCAGGAGATGTTGATATTATCCGGTCACTGCGCAGTACCGGAAGTATTCTGAAGCCGATCCTTTATGCCGGGATGCAGAATTCAGGCCGGATACTGCCCGATGCACTTATTCCTGACATACCATCCCATTTCCCCGGCTTCACACCAAAGAATTTTGACATGTCATTCAGCGGAGCTGTCCCGGCCTCATTTGCACTCTCACAATCCCTTAACATCCCGGCTGTGAAGATGCTCCAGGATTTCAGCCCGGAGCTTTTCCTTAACCTACTTAAAAGAACCGGATTTACATCTTTCAGCAGAACAGCTGATCATTACGGACTCTCTCTCATACTTGGCGGAGGAGAGACTTCACTGTGGGAACTTACAGGTGTTTATGCTTCATTGTCAAGAACACTTAAGACATATAATTCAACAAATAAATATTATAAGGAGACTTATCATCCGCTCAGACTGGTGAAAGGAAAAAATGATGAAGCATTTGAGACTGAAGAAAGTGATCCTCCGCTTTCAGCCTCAGCAATATGGCTTACATATGATGCTTTGAAAAAAGTGAACAGGCCGGAAGGTGAATCCGGATGGCAATATTTCTCTTCTTCAGGTAACATTGCCTGGAAAACAGGCACAAGCTTTGGTTTCCGCGACGCATGGGCCCTTGGCACAACTCCGGGATATGTCATAGGTGTATGGGCTGGCAATGCCGATGGTGAAGGCAGGCCCGGACTGACCGGGATCTCGGCTGCTGCTCCTATACTGTTCGATCTCGTCAACTTGATGGGATCAGTCCCCTGGTTCTCCGAACCATCAGAAGAGCTTACAATGATAACTGTCTGTAAAAGAAGCGGGTACAGGGCCGGACCTGATTGTCCGGAAACAACAGAGATCCCGGCCTGTATAAGCGGGCTCAGAAGTGAAGTGTGCCCTTATCATAGACTGATCCATCTTGACAAGAGCGGTAAGTGGCAGGTCAACGCAGGCTGTGCGCCCCCCGGAGAAATAAGAAATGAACAATGGTTCGTGCTGCCACCGGCTATGGAATACTTTTACAGGCTAAGACATCCGGAATATGAAGTGCTGCCGCCATTTGCCCCCGGCTGCAGTCCCGGGAAAACGATACCTGTAATGGAATTCATCTATCCTTCACCGGGAATAAAAATATTCATCCCCCGCGATCAGACAGGATCACTGACAAGAGTGATCCCGGAAGTAGCTCATCGTAATCCCTCAAAAAAACTGTTCTGGCATCTTGATCAAAAATATATCGCAACTACAGTATCCGTTCATCAGATTGAGATCATTACAGAACCCGGCGACCACATACTTACTGTTGTTGACGAGGACGGCAATACAATTAAATGCGGATTCAGCATCATCGGTGCTGTAAAATGATCCAAAAAACAGTATTTTTGACATTTTTGAAAGAGATGGATCCTGATGAAATGTTCCCGGTTGTTGACGATACCGGCAGGGAGATAGGCCTGGCTCCGAGAAGTGTTTGCCATAATGGAAAAAGCAAACTGCTGCATCCCGTGGTGCATTTCCATCTGTTCAGTGATCAGGGGGAGCTTTACCTGCAGAAACGGGCAATGACAAAAGATCTTTTACCGGGAAAGTGGGACACTTCAGTAGGGGGACATATAAGTCCCGGAGAGAAAACTGAAGATGCCCTAAGAAGGGAAACTAAAGAAGAACTTGGGATCAATATCCTCGATTTTAAATTCAGAAAGAAATATATATGGGAATCGCCACGAGAAAGAGAACTCGTTTATTCATTTACAGGCACTTCAAAAGACATACCGGTAATATTTAAAGATGAGATTGACGAGGGAAGGTTCTGGACACTTGATGAGATTGAGGAAAATCTCGGGAAAGGTGTTTTTACTCCGAACTTCGAATTTGAATTTGGAATGCTCTTTAAAGATCAGGCCGACAGTTAATGAATACCGCATTAAATGGCAGAAATTTGCATACGTGTTTTTTTTTTATTATCTTTAGTGAATAGCCTTCTTTTATGACAGATACGGTCAGGATATTAATTTTAAAAAACCAGGTGGAAGCCAGCCTTCTGGACGAGATACTGAAGGAAAGAGACATCCCCCATATCATTAAATCGTATCACGATCTTGCCTATGATGGATTGTGGCAGACGCCGACAGCCTGGGGTCAGCTTGATGCCCCGGAGCAGTATAAAGAAGAGATCCTGAAACTTTATGAGGAAATGTCGCTGCCGGAAAACCTGTCTGAAACTATCCGGCAGGAATAGGTTTTCCTTTACAATTCATCGTCCTGTCTTGTAATATCCCTTCTTTCCATCCTGCGAATAAGGAAAAAGCTTATTAATCCAATAATCATCATCCCAAGGAGAAAAAGCGGATAGGCTAATTTCCAGTTATCCTGTCCGGTCATCATTGTCCATTCCGACATTCCCCCAATGCTTGCAAGTAAGGTAAGAGGCATGAATATTGTCGCTATAAGTGTCAGACGTCTAACCGAGTTATTAGTCTTGTTCGACATTTTTGTCATCCGGTTGTTAAGCATAGATGTATATAGTTCCATCAGGTTGGTGGCAATTTCCCTGTTGGTCTCGGTAAGCTCAAAGAATTTTGTCAGGTGATCATAAATATCCCTGAAATGGAAAATCGCTTTATCTTGTATGAAGGGACAATCCTGCCTGCATATCTTAACAAGTATCTCCCGCTCATGAAAAAGGCTTTTCCGAAGGTTTACCAGGTCTTTTTTCAACTTCAGTAATTCGGTCGGCTGAAATTTCTCAGGGGAATCAAGTATCTCATCCTCCGCTATCTCCATTTCATCTTCTATTGCTTCAAAAGCCTGAAGTTTTTCATCTACAACATAATCAAGAACTTTATGCATAAGAAAAGCCGGACCGGATTTTGCCATTCCCGGTTCACTCTCAATAATGTTTTGAATATTGTTCAGCGGTTTCCTGCCTTCAGAATTAATGCCGCTTACAGTTATAAGAAAATCTTTCCCTATGAAAAAATCAACCTCATCAATGGACAGGGTTTTATCGTGATAGTTGAAAGAATTCGTTATTATAAAGGTATTGTTCGGGAAATGTTCGATCTTGGGTATCTGCTTGGTATCAAGGCAGTCCTCGACCGACAGCGGATGAACCCCCATTGTATCGACAAGTGAGTGCAGTTCCTGCATCGGGGGATTATAGAAATTCAGCCAGATGAATCCCCCCTCCCGGAGAGCTTCAATAGCATCTTCAGCACTTTTAAGTCCGTAAAAAAGACCTGTGGGAGTAAAATGATAGAATTTTGACTGGGGCATGATAATTAATTTGAATTCCTTGATAAAATCATTAGTTAAAATTACAAAAAAGTTTCCTGCGATCTGATTGTATTTTTTTTGATTTCATCAGATAATTTTATAACCTTAGTGATCTGAATTTCCAGAGGTAAGGGTTAACAGGGTACAGATGGATTCGCCACAAATTAAAAGATCGCTTTTCATACTTAATCCTCATGCCGGTGTTCTGCCTGTAAAGCTGATCCTTTCAAAGGAACTCCTGAGGCGAAAGAATGAGCTGACCTGTTTCAGATCATTAAGCATTGATGAATCTGGAATACTTATCAGACAGGCATTCAATAAGTACGATTTTTTTGTTGCAGCCGGAGGAGATGGAACCGTAAGGAGTGTAGCCAAACAGCTAATCGGGACAGATAAGATCCTGGGAGTCCTTCCAATGGGGTCGGGAAACGGATTTGCCAGGGAATTCGGATTCAGACCGATCATCCGCTCACTGTTGTCAGACATAACAAAAGCCGGATGTCTTACAGTGGATGTGATTGAGCTGAACGATCATATGTGCCTCAATGTAGCCGGTGTCGGCCTGGACAGTTTTGTAGCTCACTCTTTCGAGAAATCAAGAACGCGGGGATTCTGGCTTTATGCCCTGATGACACTAAAGAATTTTGCAAAGATGAAGCCCTTCCTTGTCGAGATACAGATAGAAAATCAGGAACCCTTCTCCGAGGAAGTCTTTGATCTTACAATCGCCAATACAAGACAATTCGGTTATAATGCGTTTATCGCTCCCGAAGCCAAACCAAATGATGGCATTATTGATATTGTCATCCTAAAACCATTCCCAAAGATCCTTGCCCCGTTAATTATCTACCGGCTTTTCAGGCGAACAATTAAAGACTCGAGATACGTTAAATATCTAAAAACGGGAGAATCCTTCATAATCAGGACAAAAGAAAAAAGATACCACATCGATGGGGATCCTTTTGAGATGGAAGGTGAAATAAATGTCCGCATACGCCGTAATGCCCTCACAGTGCTTAAAACAAAACGCAACAAATTCTGATACAGCTTTCTCAAAACTACACGGCATAATAAATGAGGTGCGGACCCCTCCGCACCTCTCCTAAAACCCACTGCTCTTAAAGGTATTCAGGATATGCAAATAACTCTGTTTTACAGCTATTTATTTAAGAGTAAATGTAATTGGAACCATATAAAACACGTTCACCGGTTTTCCGCCAAGAATACCGGGCTTCCATCCGGTCAGCTGACTAACTACCCGTTTTGCTTCAGCATCAAGAAGAGGGTCCACTCCTTTCAATACTTCAATATCCCTTACATTCCCTTCACTTGTCACAATAAATCTCACTATTACCCTGCCCTGTATGCCTGCTGATTTTGCCTCTTGAGGGTATCCCGTATTCGATGCAATAAAGTTCAGTAATTCCACATCCCCTCCGGGATACTGAGGCATTTCTTCTGCCATTAAATATGCTTCAGTTCCTGAAGCTGATTTTTGCAACTGATACTGTCCTGCGGGTGGTTGGCCAGTCGCAGCAGACGGTGCCGGAGGTTTTGTCTGAGCCTGTGCTGCCGATGGATCAATGCCGAAAGAAACCGGCACCATATACCATACAGGGACAGCTTTGCCTCCCTGCCGTCCGGGTTCAAAGCCTTTCAGGAGACTGACAACCCTGTAAGCCTCAGCATCAAGCAGGGGATGAACTCCTTTTAATACTGATATCTGTGTGGCATCCCCATTGGTATCAACACAGAACCTGACAATTACCCTGCCGGTAATATTCTGTGCTTTTGCGTCTTCGGGATATTTTGCATTATCTGAAATAAATTTCAATAATGCTCCATCGCCTCCGGGGAACATTGGCATCTCTTCAACAACTACGAATGGCTCAGGTTCCTTATTTGCCTGTGCCTCTGTACTTTTCTTTTTTGTGGTGATAATAATCACCCCGTTTTTGCCTCTGTCTCCATACTTCTCTATTGCCTGGGTATCTCTGAGAACCGTCATTGATTCGACTGTCTGGACATCAATATCCGGCATACTCTTGTCACTTATCACTCCATCAATTATTATCAGGGGCTTCTCTCCGGTACCCCCCGGGAATTCCCTTCTTATCAGAGCCGGCTCCTTGTAATCAGGGTCCTTTAGCAGCTTAATTGACATCTCACTGTCGGAAACAGCCTTTATAAACTGAGTTTTATATCCTGCAAATGAAACAACAAGGAAAGAATTTTCAGGAACGTCAGAGATAGTGAATTTCCCGGAATTATCTGTCGTTACTCCGGTATAACTTCCCGTAATTACAATATTGGCACCTGCCAGAGGCTTGTTCTCTTCATTTATTACAAGCCCCTTAACAATGCCTTTTACAACATCCGGGACTATTATCTCAGAACTTTTATTTACGGTATTGGTGACATAGTTGTATTCAGGCACCGCGAATGCGTAAATAATTACTGCACAGACCGGCAGAATAAGTATTACTTTCATTTTCCTGTAAGGTGATGTTACGATTTTTTTCATCATTTCGAAACGTTTTTTGCTCAAAGAATAATTAAAGGAATTCGTGAGGCTGAACACGGGTGATGCCATCATCTGGTTTATAAGTGCCGCACGGTAATTTGCAGGACTTTCGGTTCGTTGCAGAGCCGCTTCATCAGCCAGATATTCATGATTCACTTTGATAAATTCCGTATACATCCACATAAATGGATTGATCCACTGAATTATACGAAGGAACTCAGCCAGTACCAGGTCGAACCAGTGTTTCTGTTTCACATGTACTATCTCATGATTCATGATCTCTTTAACTTCTCCGGCCTCAATGACAGGGTTTATGAACACATAATTGAAAAAAGAAAATGATACAGGGAAATGCCGCGACCTTATTAATTTGATATACTTGTCGTTTGTAACATTTTCTTTTCTTATGATCTTTACTATGGAGCCTGCATGTCTGAGAATACGGTATGCAAGAAAAAGTACTCCTGATATATAAAGAACCATCAGGATAAGCAGGAAATCAGTTGATTTGTCCGGGGTGGACTGTTGATCAGGAGTACTTATAGCCGGCCCTGCGACAGGGGTGAGATCGATCTGCGGAGCAGGTATATCTACCTGGTAGCGGACAGCGATCAGAGGAAACACTATGGAAACCACTAATCCTGATATCAGATACACTCTCTTTAACATAAAAAATCTCTCATTTCGCAGGAACAGAAGATAAACAAGTGCAAATCCTGTCAGCCATAAGGCTGATTTCAGGAGGTATGTGGCAAATGATTCCATTATTTCTTCCTTTTACTCTTTTTCATTTCATTCTTTGTATCCTCCATGAGTTCTTCCAGATCCTTGATGCTCATATCTTTCTCCCTTGCAAAGAATGAAGCAAGTGCCGGGAAAGAATTGTTGAAGTAATTTTCCATCAATCCAAACAGCTGGTGTTTCGAATATTCACTCTTTGATACCAGTGGATAATAGATATGCACATTGCTGTAAGCCCTGTGGCCAACAAAACCTTTTCTTTCGAGTACACGAACAACTGTTGAAACAGTGTTCCTTGCCGGTTTGGGATCGCTGAACCTGTTGCGGATATCCTTTACAAGTCCCTCTTCCATATCCCAGAGTATCTGCATTATCTGCTCTTCAGCCTTAGTAAGTCTCATACTTCTCATATTAATTGTTAATTATTAATTGTTAATTGCTAATTGTTAATTGTTAATTGTTAATCGCTAATTATTAATGTACCCTTTCCCATATTTCTTCAATTTTATATCCCTCAACGAGGTTTCCCGTAAGGAACAGAAGGTCTCCTTCAATTTTAATATTATATGCTGGTTTGCTCCCCAGATAAGAATCCATTCCCAGACCGAAATCGATAGACTCTGTATACGTATCATTATTTAAGGTATATGATCCTCCGGCTGATGAGTTTATCTTTTTCGTCAATTTAGAATAATGAACCCATAAAAAATGAGTGTCTGTTATCATTTTAATATACTCCATGTCTTGTGGCAAAGATGAAAACGTTTTGGAAGTACCGTATTTAAACATTTTCATTTGCCAGGTACCGGTGATTGATTTATTAATCGTTCCGGGAGCTTTTTCAATCCTGCTTACTGAACAGTCTGTAAGCAGGGCAACTGTCATTATGGACAAGAAAACGATCGATAAGAGTCCTTTTTTCATATTTTCTTTCATAATAAAAATTAGTATTAAGGATCAGGTTTCTGTAAAATACATACAACAAATATATGACTATTATTTTAGTCGTGCAAGTTTTTTTGAAGAAATTTGACTACTACTTTAGTCTTTTTTTATTTAAGCATATAAAACCATAGCCAAATCCCTTATATTTTTCTTATGAAGCTATACCCAAATCCCTTAATCTATACCTTTGAATCCATACCCAACTCCTTACTCTTAAGGCTAACTAATCTTTATACACATCTTTCTTTTATTCTCTGCAGAAATGAGGAGATCCCTCACTTGTCAATCCTTCGTAAATCTCAGTGAAGATTCGTTTCGATGAAATCCCTTATAGTATTTGTGGAATGGGATGGAGATTCTTCACTCGTCAATCCTTCGTAATCTCAGGATTGACTCGTCCAGAATGACACGGCCTCTTTAGGGATAAGGGGGAATGAGGAATCGATCCCGACTTGTCGGGAGAGCTCACCGAAGGTAATCTCCAGCCTATTACAGAAGTGTATTAAAGGATGTGTATAAAGGGTAGATACCTTGAGTAAACGGTAATTGACCCGGATACAAAGCCCTGATAAGGGCTTAATAAAGCAGTCATGAAATGACTGAATATGAATAACCTCCGGTGCAACCGGAGGTAAGGGCATCTCTCCTGATGTAAGCCCTTCTCTTAGCCTTAAGTGAAGGGGGCAGGGGGATGAGTTATTGAACCAGTCCAGAAGGCAGGGGAATGAGTTCTTTACCCCTTTATCTTAGCCGCCCAGTCAGTTACCGACGGATTCTTACCATCCGGGAAAACAGGTATTACAAGTTTCCCTCCTTCATCAGCCTTTATAATGACCTGATCAAACCACTCCCCCGTCAGAGTATTATACCATTGAAAGGAATAAGACCGACCTGGCACAAAACCGGTAACTTCAGGCATAACCGACTGGTTCTCAAAATAAAGAAGTGCAAGATCCTTATCTTTTGTACGCATCATATAAGCCCACCCGTCAAGTCCCCGTTCAGGGCTGCCCGGCGCTTTCTGAGGATGCAGATAAGTATGACATGGCTCCAGTGCCTGATACCTGCCTCCTTCCGACAGTATGAACTCAGCCAGATGCTGCATGTAATTAGCTGACTCGTATTTTAAAGCTTCCCAGATATGAGGACGCATTCCTTCGGGCTCGCCCGTTGAAGTAATGTCGTATGCCGCGGTCCCATGAACATGCCCGGAAAGACCTCCTGACAACACCGAGCCATACATCTGAGCCCTGGAAAAATAATTATCCCTGACGGAATTGGCAGGAGGACGCTCATTATTTGGTTTATTGATCTCATGGTTCCATCCTGTATAGTATGGTTCGAAATTTATCGCCGGATATGCAGGTTTCAGATTGAAAAGTGTGTCAAGGGCCCCGGAGACCCTGTGATCGCGCGGCTTATTGCCCACACTGTGCATCGTCAGCCAGGGACATTGCTTATCATGTCCGAACTGCCTGTAAGTCGAATTATTAATAAGGGTGGTATGAGGCTGCCCGAATGGTAACGGCCCGTATTTATCAAGATGATAGGTGAGAACTTCATTGAACTCATCAGCGGTGAGACTGTATTCTTTCGGTATCCAGTCGAGATGGATCCCGCTGAAAAGTATGTTATATGCACCATATCTCGAAATGAGATACTGAATAAACCTCGAATATGATTCGTTGAAATCGAAATATGCTTTCCATACCGGACAATTATCCCTCCTCACCGATTCGAGAAGCGGTACAAATCCCACTTCAGAAAGGAAGCTCATTTTCTTGTCCAGGCTCTGAAAATATTCAGGAATTATCTTATCAAAATCGGCGATCCCCTTGTGTGTCTCCGACATCTTAAAGGGTTTATTGCCGAGCTCATCACGCATATCTTTCGATGTCACCCTGCCATCCTCAGTCAGATAATCGAATTTCTCCCAGGCATTCCTGACGAACAACCCCTTGTCATCAGCATAGGTATTGGCATTGCCGTCGGCTTCCCAGTTTGGATAGCAGGATATCATACTGACAGAATTAAATCCCTGCTTTTTCCTGTATATGACCGCATCTTCAAATCCTATCCCTGGTCCCGGCACATAATTATCTGGCGAAGCTGCATTTCTGAATGGCAGTCGCCAGGTGGTCCCTGCAAGCCATGTGTCTCCTACCATAAAGAAAGGCGTTCCATCAGCGTATTGCAGGGCGTGACCATTTGCTGACGCCCTTATAAAACCTCGGCGGTTGGGGTTCTGAAGTAATTCTGCATCAGTCCAGTCAACAGCATTAAACTTTCCTGAATGGCCGTTCAACCCTTTATCCTGAGGCTGATTAGAACCACTTGCCCATTCCCATTGGCCTGGTTTGGTTGCTACAATACGAAAACGGAAAGTGTTCCCTCCGTCCCAGAAGCCATAGATCCTCTTTGAGAAGTCCGGACCCTTCAGATCCACCCAGCAGGTAATATCGGTATAATAATTATTGTATACGCCATCGGCATTGAGAGTTATTTCCTGCATTTCCCACACATGGATTTTCCCGGTGTTGTCTTCCGGGGAACCTCCATTGTGATTGCAGGCAAATAAAATCAGTATGCCCGGGATAATGAAGACGTAGCTTAAAAATTTATTACAATTCGTCATAGTATAAGGATTCTGTTTATTTTTTACTGATCAATTCAGAGCAATACCTTACCATCTCAATAACATGATCCTGGTTTTCAAACTTAAGCCTGTTCTTCTTTATGTATGCTTTTAATTCCTCAGCATTTTCAGGGAACAATTTCAGGAATTGCCTCTCAGTTTCAAAGCTTATTGTTTTATTTATCCAATAAATTAATTTAGTATCCACAACATAATCAGGTGGTATTTTAAGATTGTAATTTGTTCCCGACGAACTTATATTGGCATAAGAAGTTATAGCTGATGTAAGCGATTTACTTCCGTACCCTGCATCCCTGCCTACAGGCTTTAGCTCGCTTTTAGTCTGACAGTAAAGAGGCATGTCACCTCCTTTAAGAACCTCATAGAAAGCTTTCCCTACCGGGATGAATTTGCGGTTCTGAATAAAAACAGTATCAACCTGACCCGGATTAACCATATCATATATATCACTGCCAGACATATAAACCATTGTTTCAGTAAGGGAATTATAATTCATTAATAAATTCTGGACCTTACCTGTTTTCATAAGGACTTTAGAATCATGAAAAGCCGGAAAGAGAAATTGCGGCTGTGGTTCCCGGGCCTCACCCTGACCAGACAGGAATCCTGTATTACCTGCCACAAAGCAGGTCCACAGGATTATATTTAAATAAGTTTTAATTGATTTTTTCATCGTTTTTTCTGAATAGTTCCATAAAGTTAACTTTTTTTAACTGAAAAACCATTACCGAATGTAAAAGCATCAGTTTAAACGGTTTGACACGGCCGGAAAACCTGAACTCAGGTCAGCTTTTAGCTTAATTGCACCAATTTCATGATAATTACCTTCAATAAGAAAAATGTATGATAAAAGTCAAAAAATCAACAAAAAAGATTACTACATTTGACCTTTATGAGAATCCACAGGATTATGATCAGAGAATTATCCGGGGATAACAAAAACTTAACCAAAACTTTATGATATGAAAAACATTTCAAGACGCAAATTCATCCAGAACACAGTCGTTGGAGCTACCGGTCTTACGATGCTGCCAATTCTGCAGAGCTTCAAGCCTGGGCCTAACGACACAGTCAGATTAGGTTTTATCGGACTCGGGCAACAGTGCATGAACATTCTTAATGGTATGAGCAGGATACCAGGAGTACAGGTTGTTGCCGGAGCTGATGTCTATGGCATTAAAAGACAAAGGTTTGAACAGAGGGTAAAAGAGTACGCTAAAGCCAATAAACAAACTGCTTCAGTTACAACTTATACAGACTACAGGAAAATTCTTGACCGTAATGACGTAGATGCAGTGGTTATAACAACCCCCGACCACTGGCACGCTATGATTGCCATTGCTGCCTGCAAGGCCGGAAAAGACATCTACCAGGAAAAACCTATCACTTTCACAATCAAAGAAGGTAAGAAAGTTGCCGAAGCCGTCAGAAAATACAATGTTATTTTTGCTACAGGAAGCCAGCAGCGGTCCGACAGTAATTACCAGCACGCTGTAAATATGGTCCACAGACAGGCCATTGGTAAATTGACAAAAGTATGGGCTTATGTGGGTCCTGGACCTGATCCTTATAACCTTCCTGAACAACCGGTTCCAAAAGACCTCGACTGGAGTACATGGCTCGGCCCGCTGAAATATCTTCATTACAACGAAAGACTCAATCCGCCCATATCCCTCAGCCCTGTTAAAAATGAGACTTACTGGGGAGCATGGCGCTACTATAAAGAAACAGGTGGCGGTTATACCTGCGACTGGGGCGCTCATAACTTTGACATCGGCCAGTGGGGTCTGGGTAAAGACCACAGTGGACCTGTTCAGATCATCCCTCCAGGATATGAAGGTACTCAATACCTGACATTTGTTTATGATAACGGACTGGAAATGATCAACCAGCCTTATGATGACAAGAAGACCCTGGGTATAAAATTCTGGGGAAGCGATGGATGGATAAGCGTATCAAGAGGCAAGATTGATGCTTCTGATCCTTCCCTTCTTCCTCCTCAGGATGTAAAACCCGATCCGGGATTATATGAAAGAAGCTCGCTGCATGTTGAGAACTTCATTCAGGCAGTCAAATCACGCCGCGATCCTATCGCTCCCGTTGAAGTTGGAATGAGAACCTGTACTACATGCATTCTCGGAAATATTGCAATTGAACTTGGAAGACCTGTTTACTGGTCGCCTGAAGTACAATATTTCGTCAATGATCCTGATGCCGAAGTATGGTACCACAGAGAATATAACAACGGATACCAGTTGTAGTTTACAAGCCTTTTAGGCGGACGACTATTATACCTGACAACCTGCGACAGATACGCCGATTTCTGTCGCAGGTTTTTTTTAACCATATATGATATCCTGTATAAAAATCTCTATTGATTTTTTTTACTTGTACCTTTATACTTACTAACCCGTTTGGATTTCTATGAAACCCTGTCAAAAAACACTGCTAATTATGGTAATGATCTCCTTTTCAGCCCTTACATACAGGTGTTCAGATAATGTTAATATATGGATGGTCGGAGACTCGACGATGGCTGACAAGAAACCTGATGCTGCCCCGGAGACAGGATGGGGGATGATAATGCAGGAATTCTGTAATGAAAAAGCAACTGTCAGAAATCATTCACTCAACGGAAGAAGTTCGAAAAGCTTTATTACCGAAGGTCACTGGGCCAGGATCCTTGACAGTTTGGAAAAAGGAGATTATGTAATTATACAGTTTGGCCACAATGATGAAAAACCTGATACTGCACGTCACACCGACCCTTTCACAACATATAAGCAAACTCTCAGGAAATACATTGACGACACACGATCAAAAGAGGGTGTTCCCGTTATCTGTTCCTCAATTGTGCGAAGGCATTTTGATAATGCCGGAAATCTCAGGGATACCCACGGGGAATATATAACAGCTGCGCGTGAGATTGCTGAAGAAACAAATACCGCATTTATTGATATGGAAGCCCTGACCAGGAAAATGGTAATTGAAGCTGGTCAGGAAAAATCAAAAGAATTCTTCCTGTTCTGTGCACCCGGAGAATTTGAGAACAGGCCTGTAGGCGCCCGGGATTCAACCCATCTGAGCGCTTATGGTGCAAGGAAGGTCGTAGGATTATTCGCAGAACGCGTTAAGGAACTAAATCTGACTCTCGCCGGCTTGCTGAGATAGATCTCCGGTTTTTTACTCTGCCATTTTTCTTGAAATGAGAAAATTCATGGGATAATTATATCATTAAATGTATTAAATTAGCTCTGTTAACCATTAATCTGATCTAAAACCGTGAAAAGCAAATCTTTTGTTCTGAAAAGAACAACAATCAGTGTGATATTTGTTGTCGCAATTGCAACTTTTACCCTTATCTCCTGTCAGAGTGTCAATACCGAAAAAGAAAGCAGTTATGGTGAAGACAGGGCTCTTATTGAAGACCTCCAGGCGCGTTATATGTTTGCGCTGGATAATAAGGACTACGATACTTATGTGGGAACCTTTACTGAAGATGGCATTCTGGATATTGGTGAAGGTGAATGGAAGGGCCGTGATTTCATAAAGAAAACACTGGAAGCTATCCCTGAACGGGAACCACTGACTAAAGACACAACTCTTCATCGTGCGACCGGAAGACATAACATTACAAATATTGTTCTGAAGATTGAAGGTGATACTGCATGGGGAAGGGCCTACTGGTTTCACTTATCCAATGATAATCCGCAGCGTGGAGGAGTTGTGGATAATTATGGCCATTATGAGGATGTAATGGTAAAAGTCAACGGGCAGTGGTTATTCAGCAAGCGGAAAATCTTTAATGAGCAGATAAAGAAATGGGCTGCTCCGGCAGGAAATCCTGCCTGGTAAACTGAGTATTTTCTTTGGGCTAAAGCTCCATTTCAGGAGTATCCCTGCTTGCAGTTGGCTGAAGTCAACTGCAATAGATTATCTCTTGGAACTGATCAAAATCTGGCTGCAGCAAATGGTAATCCAGAGGATTTTATAACTGGTACTTCAGGGGCAGACTGTAATCGATCAGTGACTTCCTGCCTGCCAGTTATAACCGATGGGGTATATTTCTGAGTTTACTTATCTGAAAATTATATTTCAAAATAATTTAGGTGCAAATTCTTTTAAACATCTCCTCCATGTAAGCCATTCGTGAGCTGTGCCCGGAGATTCAAAATAGATATTGTTTATTCCATTCTGGCGTAACAGGTCACTCATATTTTTTGCTCCCGGACCTTCTTCACTTCCAATGCCAATAAATAGTACTTTGACTTTTTTGTTGAATGAACCGGGATCAGTAAAAACTCCGTTATAAGCTGTTTTTAGCTCATTTTCCGAGATTCGTCCAGCTCCACTAAAACTTCCAATATAGCTGAACAAATTCAGATGAGTAAGAGCAATCTGAAATGTCTGGCGGCCACCCCATGAAAGACCGGCCATAGCCCTGTGTTCACTATCCGGAATTGTCCTGAAAGTTTTATCAATCATCGGAATCACGTCATTCAGCAAAACAGGTTCAAACGTGGCACCAAACATTTCCCTGGTAAGCTGTTCTGACTTGCCTTCTTTTCGGGGTGGCTTATTTGAGGATAACATTATGGCAACATCTCCGCTTTCCATTACAACTATCATAGGCTTGCATGAACCCGAAGCAATTAAATTATCCATAATAAAATTCATTTTCCCCTGTTCGGCCCATCCGGTTTCATCCTCGCTCATCCCATGTTGAAGATAAAGAACCGGATAACGTTTTTCAGGATTAGATTCATATTCTGCAGGTGTGTAGACACAACACCTTCGATACTCATTGTTTGATTTTGAATAATAGTAACAGGAACGAACCTGACCATGAGGAACATTCTGAGGTCGATAGTAGTTCCCTTCTTCTCCCTCAGGGATTTCGATAGCACTTGTCCGTCCGAAAAGTGCATTATATGTTTTGGAATCCGGATCGGCAACCTCTGCGCCATCGATAATAAAATTGTAGTAATGAAATCCAACGACAATCGGATCAGTTACTCCATACCAGTATCCTGTTTCATCCTTTTTCATTTCATAAGTTTTGCCCACATGATACAGGGTAACTTCTACCTTCTTAGCCTGAGGGGCATAAATACTAAAATACGCCCGATTCTGTGCATCAATATGAGGAAAATCTCTTTTAAAGAGGGCCGTTTCAGATAACTTAGTTGTTTCCAAAATATTCTGGCTATAAAGAGCGCAAACAATCATTATTAATGATAGAAACAATAGCGTCTTTTTCATATCGGATAAATTATTAAATACGTAAATAACTTTAATTCTAAACGTTGCAACCCAGAATCTGACCTTTAAAACAAAAATAGGAATATTTGTCTTAAGCTCCTGTAAAAAGGACAGATTTGCTTAAAGAAGTCAGAATTTATATCCTAATGTTTTGATAAACTAATACATCAATAGATTAGTATGGGCAATAGTTTCTGATAAGGTATGTGCAAACAGAGCGAAAAAAAAGGAGACAGATCACTCTAACTCCTTGATTATCATTTGTGGGGCGTACTGGGATCGAACCAGTGACCTCTTGCCTGTCAAGCAAGCGTTCTGAACCAGCTGAACTAACGTCCCTTATCGATGCAAAAATAATATTTAATTTCTATCTGCTGCTATCTGGCTTTTTTATAATAATTTCGAATATTGTAATTATTAAATCCATTGAAAAATGACATCACACGAAATTGATTATAAAATCTTCGGAGAGGATATTCAGTTTGTAGAAATTGAACTCGATCCTAATGAGACAGTTATTGCTGAAGCCGGGACCATGGTCTACATGGAAGATGGCATCAGTTATGATGTTAAGATGGGCGATGGCGCCACTCCCAACCAGAGTTTCCTGGGGACCCTTCTATCTGCCGGTTCAAGGCTTATCACTGGAGAATCTCTTTTCCTCACCCATTTTACGAATAAAGGTTCCTCAAAAAGCAGAGTAGCTTTTGCGGCACCTTACCCAGGTACAATAATCCCCATTGATCTTAAACAGGTAAGGAATTCCCTTATCGTCCAGAAAGACGGCTTCCTGTGCGCTGCTTTTGGCACGAAACTGACGGTAACCCTCAACCGGAAACTGGGAGCCGGACTGCTTGGAGGAGAAGGATTTATACTGCAGAAACTGGAAGGTGACGGAAAGGCTTTCGTTCATGCCGGTGGGACAGTTATAGAAAGGCAGATGAACAATGATATGCTGCGTATTGATACCGGTTGCATTGTAGCTTATGAACCAACCCTTGATTTTGATATTGAAACTGCAGGTAGTCTGAAATCGATGGTGTTCGGCGGTGAAGGACTGTTCCTGGCTACTATCAGGGGGACAGGCAAAGTATGGCTCCAATCTATGCCGATAAGTAAGCTTATAAGAGCCCTGGCCCCGATGGGAGGTAACAGGGGAAAAGAGTCGCGGTCGATACTTGGTAACTTCCTGGAGCGCTAAAGATCATGTAAAATCGAAACCGGAAATATATGCCGGGACATCGTAAAAGCGATCTTTTTCTTCATCCGACAGATTGACGAATTTAGTAAAGACCAGCCCGGGTTTAGCATTGAGAATCCTGTTGAGAGCTCCCATCCTGCCGCTGGTCCTTATCTTATCATAAAGGGTGCTGCGGTCATCAAGCCACATTAGTCCGGTATTGAAACCTTCAGTTGCACATACTGACTCGAAAAGATCAGCCAGCACCTCTTCCCTGCCCCTTCTGCAGTAGATCGCATCAAAGACAAGGTATCTGAATTCTCCGGGCCTGAATAAGCGTCTGAACAATGGAGCGCCGGGAAGTACTTTCATTATTACCCATCCCCAGATACCCGGGATATTATACACTTTGTAAGAAGATGGTATCGTACATACTCCTGCAATGATCTCATTACCCTCTTTAAGGATGTAATACCGGTCATCATAAAAAATATAGTCGGTGCTGAAAAATGAGTAATCCCTGTAGAAGCCCTTTATTAATTCCTTCATCTTAGGTTTCTCCGCATCTGAAAGCTTTGAAACCCGATTGTCAGGTTTTGGATTGAAGCGGCTGAAAGCAACCGTAAGAAAAGATCTGATATGCTCATATCCTGCTTTTTGTACAAGATTCTTTGACCTTTCATTCATACTTTCAATAAAACCATACATGATATGCTTGTCAGCTTCAAAAACCTGCGGCAGCTCGAGAAGATGAGGTTTGCTGAATATCTCAAGTGTCTTTTGCTTGAAGGAATCATCCGGTTCCGGCCTGATCTCTTCTGTTTCCCGTTTTCGTAATTTTGGATCTGCCTGATAAACGGATTGGAATGCAAAATATCTTATATAGGTTGACGGGAAACATAAAGCTCCCTGACCGGACATTCGAAAACAGGCACCAACAGTACCTGTGATCTTGTTCTTTTTATATAGCGATACAAATCTTATCTGATCACCGTAAGCATTTATCCTTCTGTCAATATTCTGAAGCTGGAATCTCATGCCTCCTTCAGAACCCTGTACGGCGTGGCTCAGGATATCAAGTATCCCTTCATTGGCTTTATCCGATACCTTTACTTCAAGCCCGCCATATGACAATATTGTTTTTTCCACCATTTCTGAAGAAGATTAGTTTGCTGTTTTATTGTCAAGTGAACCGAAAACCCTTTTCAGCAGGGGTGTTACCCTGGCCGATACTTCCTTTCTTATCTTAAGCTCTTCAGCTTCAACTTTCAGAAACATACCTGAGAGAGCTTTACTTGTAAGATAATCATTCAGATCCGTATTGACAGGTTTCAGATTCGCTAAACGGCCCGCAGCAGAATTTGCTAAAGTGTTCCACCTTCCGGTAAGCGCTTCCCAGGAATCCATAGTGGAGATATTCCCCACAATATCCTTTTCTGTTGAAGCCTGGATCTTAGGTTTATACAATGCATAAAGATCGTTATAGGTAGTGCTTCTGAGGTATTGTGTAGCAGCATTATCGGCTCCGTTCAGAATATTGAAGGCATCCCTGATTGTCATCTGGGTTATGCTGTTCACGAAAATCGGGGCAGCTTCCTTCGCGGCATCCTCTGCTGCACGGTTTATCCTGAGAATCACATCTTCAACAAGCTGTACACCACCGGGGATCCTGGAAATATTATCTACAATTACTTTCGCTTCATCCGGAAGTAATATTTTGACCAGGGCATCGCCATAATATCCGTTTTCCAGAGAAAGACGCTGAGCTGAGTTCCTTGCCCCGGTAGTAAGAGCTTCCTTTAACCCATTTATTACTTCAGCTTCAGTAAGAGGCACTGTCCCGGCAGATTCCAGAACCTTGAGAACTTCTGCACATGAGGTAAGAATTACAATGATAGATGTCAATACCAATATCCTGATTTTCATAGTCCGGATTATTATATTTTTTGCAAGATACAAAATATAAAAAATCATCGCCGGTAACATAGCGAAACACATGTGGATTTACCGGGAAATCTGATTTTAACTTCTTTGGCAGATCTGCGTTTACTGAAATCAAATAGTTAAAGTGAACAGGCCCTGTGCTATGATCATGTCCTGCGGGTTTGTTATTTTAATATTCTCCCTGTTGCCTTCAACCATATTGATCTTTTCGCCCATACGTTCAAGAACGGTGGCATCGTCGGTAAAATCAGGCTGATACTCCTGCTGATAAGCTTTTTTGATCAACTCACTTTTAAATACCTGGGGTGTTTGAACCTGTTTAAACTGCATCCTGTCGACAGGCCTGTTCCCTTCCTGAGTGATCATCCTAAGCGAATCTGATGGGGATATGACGGGGATACAATTACCATATTTATCTGCAGATTCAAAACATCTCCTGATTGTATCATTACTGACAAGTGGTCTTACACCGTCGTGGATAGCCACTAGTCCCGATGGATCTACAAATTCCAGCCCGTTCTTAACAGAGAAAAAACGTGTTTCCCCGCCCCTGACTATTTTATGCTGAATGCTGAACGAATATTTCTCCTTAAGCTCGCTCCAGAATAAAAGCTGATTTTCGGGCAATACTGTAATTATCTCTATTGATTCGTCAAAATCATAGAACCGTTCAATTGTATGCATTAATATCGGCTTGCCTGCAATTTCAAGAAATTGCTTGGGGATATCGGTACCCATCCGTCTTCCGCTTCCTCCGGCAACTATCAAGGCATAAAGCTTCATAATTTATAAGGTTTTCAATTAAAGCCGTTCTTAGTCACCCCGGGGAAGTCAGATACTTATGTATTTCTTAATCAGTCTTTTGTATATAAGAAACGCCTGATACTTCTTTTTGGTGTTTTCGCAAATTCCTCAGGGTGTATCCGGAACTTTGTGACTGCCATATATTCAGGTATCCTCTCATTAACAGTTTTCCGGGTCTTCTCAAGGATCTGCACAAGCTGTTCATCAGAGATATTGTCCTTTTTCATCATCTCATAATCCGGGAAGATCAGGCCTATAAGCTTATTATCTTCAAGTATTACAAGGGATTCAGCAATATAGTCCATGTTATTTATCACAGCTTCGATCTCCTCAGGAAATATATTCTTCCCTGACGGTCCGAGGATCATAACCTTGCTTCTGCCTTTGATATATATATTACCCTCTCTGTCAATGACTCCGAGATCGCCTGTATGCATCCATCCCTTTTCGTCTATTATTTCCTTTGTTGCCTTTTCATTCTTATAATACCCAAGCATTACGTTATCTCCTCTGAGAATGATCTCTCCTATTTCTTTTTCAGGATTTGAAGAATCTATTGTAACCTCAAGAGTATCAACTGCTTTTCCCGAAGCACCTAGTTTGGTTGTGTCCCATGATGAATAACTTATCAGCGGACCGCATTCTGTCATGCCATAACCGACGGTGAACCTGAAACCAATTTTTCTGAAAAATCTTTCAGCCTCGGGATTCAGAGCTGCCCCTCCAATTACAACTTCATGAAATCTTCCTCCGAATGAATCAGTAAGCTTAGCTTTTATTTTCTTGTGAATGATCTTATTCAATCCGGGTATGGCAAGTAATGCTTTCATCTGTGGTTTACGGATAACCGGAAGGATCTGCTTCTTGAAGATCTTCTCAATAACAAGAGGAACTGAAAGTATCAGTCTGGGTTTGATCTCGCCGAACGCCTGCAGTATGATCTGGGGCGATGGCGTTTTGGAAAGGATTGTAATATGGCATCCGAAAGTAAAAGGAAATAAAAATTCAAAAGCACATCCGTAGGTATGAGCCAGCGGTAAAAACGAGACAAGCGGATCGCCCGGTTTAAGAGGCATATGTTCCTGGGCAAACTTAATATTTGCTGCAAGACTCCTGTGGGGGATCATTACGCCTTTTGAGAAACCAGTTGTCCCGCCCGTATAGCTAATAACTGCCAGTTTTTCATTATCAATTCCTGAAAACCTTATGTGATCGGGTTTGAGCTCCGGCCAGGTCCTGGTAAATCTCTCATTAAGTTGCGCATAGATCTCTTTTATCTGAGCGTTGGAATCGAGCAATGAAAAATCATCCAGCGAAATAACCCCCTCAATTGCAGGGATTTTGCTGTTCCTGATAGTTTCGAAGATCTTCTCATCAGCAAACATTAATTTCGAATCCGAATGGTTTACCAGGTTAACCAGATCATCGGGTTTAAAATCGGGCAGTATAGGTACAACAACTGCTCCGTAGGTCAGAACTGAAAGATACACTGAACACCAGTTAGCCGAATTTCTTCCGATAAGTGCGATTTTATCTCCCTCCGCAATGCCCGCATCTTTAAAGAATAAATGATACTTCAGTATCATTGCAGCTATTTCTTTGTAGGTATAGCCTTTTTCCCTGTAGTTCGACAGAGCTTCAATGTCCCAGTTCTGCCTGATACTTTGTTCTATATACCCAATTATACGTTCCTTGATCATAGGTTACGGTTTTGGTTAGTTATAACAAATTTACGATTTGGATGGCAAATATAGCAAGTTTAATGATGTCTTTTTGCAATTATGCAAATAACTGATTTATAAAGATTTCTTAAATAAAGTACATCAGGAGGATCGCCAGGACGGAAATAATATTCACAACCGTAAAGAAATAGTTATACCCTTCCCTTTTCTTACTGAAATGTCCTAGTTTGCGGGCCAGTATTCCAATAGTGGGAGCAAAGAGAACGATGAGGAAAGCAAAGAATTCCACACCAAAGAATACCTGTTCAAGCCCTCCCTTAACAAGAGCTGAAAAATATACTACAATAAGCAGAACGAGTAAATAGAAGAGATAACTGATCTTCAGCAACAATGTTGAGACCAGCCTCCTTTTATGAAGCTGATGCGGCTTCAGGTAAGCATAAGCAAGAGCAAAGATTATTATTATAAATACGACTCCCAGAATATGATTCAGTATTTCGTTAAAGTTTGCCATTTCTCATGCATTTATTAAATCATTTATGTTCCAGTTCAGCCCATATAAGGGAACTTGCACCAAGCACTGCAGCATTCTGAGTACTGAGCTCTGATGGAAGCAGTTTCACCTTTCCCCTGTAAATACTCAGAAGATTTTCCTCCATATGTTTTCTGGCAGGTTCAAATATCAGATCCTGAGCCAAAGCGAGACCGCCAAATAAAAAAACAGCTTCAGGATTTGTATGTGCAACAACATCAGCCAGTTTGAACCCAAGCATCCTTCCGGTATGTTCGAAAGCTTTCACAGCTAACGGGTCTCCCTGCCTGGCAGCATCATGGATAATCTTTGCATCCAGTTCCTCAAAGCTGTATTTTCTTAAAACACTTGGCTGTATGCTGTCGGCCATGATTTTTAAAAGGGTTCTTTTAAGTCCTGTTGCAGAGACATATGTCTCCAGGCAGCCTTTTTTCCCGCATCCGCATTCTCTGTCAGACGAACCAGGGCGTATAGCTGTATGCCCAATCTCACCTGCAAACCCGTCATGACCATATACCAGTTTACCATCTATTACGAAGCCGCTGCCAAGACCGGTCCCGAGGGTTATGACAACAAAATCCTTCATACCCCTGGCTCCGCCGTACATCATTTCACCAACAGCTGCTGCATTGGCATCATTTGTGACAATGACAGGCAAACCTGTATGCCTGTGAAACAGGTCAGAAACAGGGAGTATTCCTTTCCATGGTAAACCGGCAGCATATTCGATAGTACCCTTATTTATATTCCCCATCGGCGCCCCGATCCCATAACCTTTGATTAACAACTCTGTTCCTGCTTTCTGACCTGTTACAAGTATTTTTTCGTACAATGCTGCGATAAAGACTTCAATTTCATCATAGAGATTTGTCAGTATTGTGTCCCCGGCAAGGATATTCCCCTGCCTGTCAACAAATCCGAATGCGGTATTTGTCCCTCCTATATCAATGCCTACAGCAACCTCCTTTTTCCCCATCTGAATTGATATTGAAATCATTAACGCAGGATTGACCCCTGTATTTGTATTTAAACTACTATTCCGGAACGTATTCGTTACCAACCTTCCTTGCTCTCTTTGGATGATCAAGGTCAATCCCGAGAGCAACACCTGTTTCCACAAGGATATTCCAGCCGGCTGTAAGCTGAAGATATTCTGAATACTGGTCACTCTGCGGTATCTCTATTGTCGGGAACATAGTTTTCTGTGAAGAGATAGCTATTATCCTGATCCCAACATTCTTTACGAGGCATTCAAGGAACTTATCCTGATCAACATCGAAAGGATCGACCCAGATAAGCACCTCGTTCTTATCCATTACTTCTTCAATCCCGTGCAGTGCATAAGTGCCCTCGAGAAAATCAGATTTCTTCCTTGTGATCTCATTCGTTTTCAAGGCTAATTCAGCTGCTACTCCATTATCCCTTCCTGCCCAGTAAAGTACATCAGCATTCTTAATAATATCAATTATCTCTTTATCTATTTTTGCTGTAAGAACTTCTTCGGTTTTATCACCTAAAGCTTTCAGTCCTTCCATCTTTTCTCCACGTAAATTCCTCAGAAGAGAGTCATAGAAAAGACCCTGTTCGATAACAGATTTTGTAGCTGCAACTGCATCTTCTTTTCCGCAGGACAGTACATGAGTATCGGTAGCAAATTCTTCAAGCTTGGTGTTTTTGTTTGCTGTCAGCGCGTATATAGCTTTATGGTTTTTTTCCTTAAGGATCTTTACCAGGCGGATCACCTCTTTGGTCTGACCAGAGTTTGAAGCTGTAAAAACAGAAAAGTCATCAAGGTTATATTCCCTTGCCTGTGTGCATCCTTCAGTAATAACCGGTAGTATAAATTTTTTCTTCATGTTTGAATAAATGGCTCTTTTTGCCGGAAATAACCGGCTGCTTCCTTCTCCGGTCATGAAAAGGCCATTATTCAATTTAATTTTATTGACAAAACGTTCAGAGACAGCCGGATCAAACGATCTGATTATCCCGGAAGTTTCCATCATTTCCCTTACAAGGGCAAATTTTCTGTAGCGTTCTTCTTTTAAATTCATATGTATGTTTTTTAGAATTAGGGACTTAAATTTAGTGATTTTTTAATATCGCACCTCATCTTGATTCTCTGTTCCATATTAGTGCTGCAGATCCCAGAACAGCGGCATTATTTTCCGGTATTCCTGAAGGCAGGATTTTGACGGTTCCCCTGAATATTGGCATTATTTTTAAATCAACATATTTTCTTACAGGTTCAAAGAGCATTTCCCCGGCCTTTGCCAGGCCGCCAAAAAGGAATATTGCTTCAGGGCTTGAAAAGACAACCGCATTGACAATTCCCGATGCAAGTTTTTCGGCTGTGAGATCCATTGCTTCAAGAGCCAGTTTATCTCTTTCTGCAGCTGCTTCTGCAATCCTCTTTGAAGTTAGTTCTGAAGGAGCTATCTCTCTCAATATGCTCTCTTCGCGCCTGTCACTAAGGAGATATAACACTGTTTTTACCAATCCCGTAGCTGAAGCATAGGTCTCAAGACAACCTCTTTGTCCGCAGCCGCACTGCCGGCCTCCGGGAACAACAATCGAATGCCCGAGCTCACCGGCAAATCCGGTATGCCCGTACACCATCTCCCCATTGATGACGATTCCGCTTCCAAGACCGGTTCCGAGTGTAAGGACGATAAAGTTTTTCATACCCTTTGCCGCACCGAAGATCATCTCTCCCATGGCAGCAGCATTGGCATCATTAGTCATCACCACCGGAACATTTATTTTTTCTTTCAGCAGAGATGCAAAGGGGATGATACCTTTCCATGTCAGGTTAGGTGCAAGCTCAATAGTACCTCTGTAATAATTTGCATTTGGAGCCCCGATACCGATGCCAAGCAGTTTCAGGCTTTTATCTTTCGACAACATTCTGTTTACTGACGCAGCAAGATTCGAAATAAAGTCTTTAATATCAGGATATTCTGTGGTTTTAAGATCATCCACAGCCAGAACATTACCGTCACGGTCAACAAGACCTGAAACTGTATTTGTTCCTCCGATATCTACACCTGCAACTACTTCCTTCATCTTATTTTAAGATTTGAATTTTCTACCGTGACCTGGACCTGATGGCAGTATTTTTAAATTTCTTAACGTGCATTTCACTTACATCCCAGTATAATTCATTTTCCCAGTTCTCTTTGATCTCAATTTCCATGGGCATGAAAGAGACAGGTTCCGGCTGCCTCCCCGAAATAAAATCTCCTGTTGTCCATTTCCCGTCGCCATTCAGATCATAGATTATCTTCAATCTGTACATCCCCTTTTCAAGATACGGGAATTCAGCTTTCCCGTCCTGATCCATTTTAATCTCTCTGACAAGCTTCTCATCGGATGTAAGAAGCTGGATGATCCTTTTACCCTGGTAATTTTTAATATTTACAATAAGTTTCCCGAAGGTGGAATTTTCCCTTATGACGAATTTAATACCTGTCGAATCTGTTTTTGCACCATAAATGTCGCCGAAAGAGCCGGAATCGTTTATCAGTAAATAATTCGCACCCTGTAAAAAACCAGCTGTCAGGAACATCCTGCAAGAGCTCTCACTATCCGGCGTCAGCGAATAAGGCGTCTTTTCCCTTTCCTTCTCTATTAACCTGTAAAGCCTTATCTTCGATGTATCCGGCAGTCTGAACGGTGTCTGTGATACGAAAGCAATTCTCTGGCCGGGAGTAAGTTTTCCGGAGGTTACAGATGAGACTACCCTGTAAGGTTCAGGTTTTCGTGTCGCTCTTGAAACCCTGGGGGACAAAAACCTCAGACGGGATGAGTCCTCTTTCTGGATTATTTTACCTGTGGAATCAGTAAACGGATATCTGATAAAAGAGTTGATTACAGGCTGAGAATAGAGGGCACTATCCCTTAACCATATTATAAGAGTATCCTTATCACGGCTCCTTTCAACAAGATACAAGCTTTTATCAAGACCTGGGAGAGACCAGCTGAAATCCATCGTATCCGGGGGCAGTGAAAGAGTAAAGTTCAATTTGTAAGCCTGCGGCCGGGAAGATGATGTAAGATAATACTTCTTAGCAGAAGGCTTGAAGAGAATAAGTTTATATTCACCTTTTAGGAAAACTGTATCAGATGACAGGGCCTTCACAGATTTAAAAGCAAGCGAGTCCTTTTCTGACGGGAAATAATTTTTCTGCGGATTTATTATAACCAGTGAATCCAGGAAAGCAAGTTCCTCATCAGGCAGATTGAAGTTTTTATTGTTGTCGGCATCAATAAGTGCGTACAGCCTGTATGTTCCCTCTTTTATATTGTCAATCCTGAAATACCCGTTCTTATCGGCTTTCGAGATGTAATCAGGAATCTTTTTAATGAATGCAGAATCAGAGAGATCGCTGTACAGCAATACAAGTGTATTTTCGGGAGGATTAAGATCATTTGCCTTAAGGACATTCCCGGTCACTGAAAGTGAGTCTATCACGGGACCTGTCGAAAAAACAAAACTGTAATTATCTATCGGGTTCCCTTCATTAAGGTCTCTGATCGCATCCTGAAAATAAAAAGTGTAAGTTGTGCTGTCTCTGAGGTCATCATCAAATTTAACAACAAGGCTTTTCCCTTTTATTGATATCTCCGGTTTCTTTTGCATCGGGGGCGAAACCATGAATTTTTCGTTTATCTCACGGAGTTCGACGAATTCATCAAAAGTCACAACAAATTTTTTCCCATTATAATTCCTCGTACCTGATACAGGTTCGCTTTTAACCACAACAGGAGGCCTTGTATCTTTAGGTCCGCCGGTCGGAGAGCTTATTTTTGCGCAGGCTGAAATTAAAATTAATCCAAGAATTACAGAATATGAATGTCTGAAGTAGTTCTTTCTGGTCATTCCGGCCTTTATTAGGAGTTACAAACTTACATCATTTTTTTATGAGATTCTTATTTTGATCCCAAAACGACATGAATAATGGCAAATGAATGCAGCCAATAATTTTATTTTCTACCTTTGGCTCTGATAATAACAGGTCTGTTATGCATTTATATGTAATCCCCTGGGACGTCAATCCCGAAATTTTCCGGATCGGTTCGTTTGCAATAAGATGGTATGGCCTTTTATTCGCATCCTCATTCCTTTTCGGATACATAATCATGCTGAAGATTTTCCGGAATGAAAATCTCACTGAAGCTTTACTTGATAAGCTTACGATCTATATGGCTGTCGGCACTATTGTCGGGGCACGGCTCGGACATTGTTTTTTCTACGAACCGGCTTATTACCTCGCGCACCCTCTTGAAATTTTCATGACATGGAAGGGCGGACTTGCAAGCCATGGCGCCGCAATAGGAATACTTATTGCTATATGGCTTTTCTGCAGGAAGGAAAAGAAAGAATATACATGGGTCATCGACAGAATAGCTATTGTTGTAGCCCTCTCCGGATTCTTTATCCGTATGGGTAACCTCATGAATTCAGAGATATATGGTGTTGAAACAACTCTCCCCTGGGGCTTTGTGTTCCTTCGTAATGGGGAAACTGCACCCAAGCATCCAACACAGATCTATGAAGCACTATCGTACCTGGCAATATTCCTGCTGCTGCTCTGGATATACTGGCGCAAAAAAGGTGAGTATATCCAGGGTACACTTATCAGTCTTACCTGTATTTTAATCTTTGTAGCCCGTTTCTTTATTGAATTCCTGAAAGAAGACCAGGTTGCTTTTGAGGCCGGGATGAAACTCAATATGGGCCAGTTATTAAGTATACCATTCATTCTCCTGGGATTAGTCTGGCTTTTCTACAGTCTGAAGAAAAAAAAGAGGGCTGTGATCAAAAGGAAATGATACGCTATGACCGGTAAACGGCTGATTAAGATTCACTTTCTTACGATGCCGTAGAAAAGTACATCCAGGATACCATTAAGGCGCTCTTCAATATCAACGTCTTTCTTCTTCCAGAAGAGCGGTACCTCAAGACCTTTAAGAGCTGTCTGAACTGCCAGTGCTGTATACTCGCTGTTCGCTACTGAAAAGACCTTTTTCCTGGCTCCGTCATAAAGGATAAGCCGAAGTATTGCCAGTTCCTCCCGGTCATATTTTGCCCTTATTGTTTCAACAAAATCAAAGTGATCGAGGTTCTTATCGAAAATAGCATTATAATAATTCGATAATTTTTCGAACGCTTTCATTCTTACAAAAACATAATTTCTCATCTTTTCAAGGGGAGATTCTACTGATTTTATAGCTTTAGTGAGCTCATTCCTAAGGATATTCGCTTCATTTAAGACTACAGCTTCAAATATCTCCTCTTTGCCCGGGAAATAGTAATAAATGGAACTTTTACCCATTTTGAGAGCCTTGGATATCTCATCCATGGTGGTCTTCCTGAAACCGTACCGGCTGAAAATCTGCCCTGCAGTATTAATTATTTTCTTTCTAAATTCTTCTTTATTAACCATATATATCTGAAATCAATTTGGATCTCCGACTATGTGCAAATTTACAACATATATTATTCCGTTCAAAATATTCGAATAATTTGGTCGATTATTCGAAATTTGTCAGAATAACAATTGAAAGCAATGTTCATTTTTTGTCGCCGGGATAATATTTGCGGAATTTTGTATTTTTAATGCTGGTTATTCAAGAGAGAAAAATCATATTCAAGTGCTGGTTGCCGGGAAAAATTATCAGAGTATATGGGTTGATGGATCCGATCCTTCCATTGTAAGGGTAATAGATCAGCAGAGGCTGCCATTCTTTTTTGAGACCAGGGAATTACGGTCGGTCGACGATATTTACTTTGCAATAAGTGATATGACTATCAGGGGTGCGCCGCTAATAGGAGCTGCGGGGGCTTTTGGCATCTACCTGGCAACTCTCGAGATCACACCGGCAGTCAGTCCCCGGCTTCATCTTGAAAATGCATCAAGGTATCTGATTTCCTGCCGCCCCACTGCTGTTAATCTTACTCATGCAGTAAACTATATGATGCAAGGGCTGAAAGACGTTCCTGCCGGATCTCTGTCTGAAGTTGCTTTAAAAGCCGCCCGGGAGATATGTGAAAATGAAAAAGAAAATTGCAGATTAATAGGAAAATACGGATTGCCTTTGCTTGAGAATTTGAGCAAGATGAAAAAAGGTACTCCTGTCAATATCCTTACCCACTGCAATGCCGGCTGGCTGGCCTGTATAGATTACGGTACTGTTACCGCACCTGTCTATCTTGCGCATATGGCCGGGATACCTCTCCATGTCTGGGTCGATGAAACCCGCCCGAGGAACCAGGGAGCAAGGCTTACTGCATGGGAGCTTGAACAGGCTGGTGTACCCTATACACTTATTGCAGATAATACCGGCGGCCACCTGATGCAGCACGGGATGGTCGATATTGTGCTTGTCGGTTGTGACAGGGCTTCTGTAAAAGGAGATGTGGCAAACAAGATAGGCACTTATCTTAAAGCACTTGCAGCAAAGGATAACGGTATCCCCTTTTATGCCGCACTTCCTTCAACATCAATCGACATTAATATCTCAGATGCCTTCTCGGAGATACCTGTTGAAGAACGCGATCCGGAAGAGGTAACTTCAGTGTCAGGTATTACAGGCGGTGAAATGGCAAGTGTAAGGATCTGCCCGGAGAAGACCAGGGCAGTCAATTATGGATTTGATATCACACCTGCCAGACTGATAAGCGGTCTGATAACAGAAAAAGGGATAATAAAACCTGAAGAATCGGAAATAAATAGATTATTTTCACAAATAAAATAAAATAATGGAAGGGGTTGTTAAGTTCAACTGTCATTGGACACAGTCGGGTCCGGTAATCACTGACGATCAGTATGAGATAATAAACTATTGGCGGGAGATACTTTATAATATGGATCTTATCGGTGCATATGAGAACGGCGTCGGATTCGGGAACATAAGCATGAGGATCAGGGGCGGTAACCAGTTCATCATTACAGCTTCGGCAACAGGTGAGATACCAGAACTTGAACCCGGTCATTATGTAAAGGTAAATTCTTTTAATATCGACGATAATGCGGTTCAATGCATCGGACCTCTGAAGGCATCCTCGGAATCCCTCACACATGCTGCGATATACCTGGCCGATCCCGGCGTAAATGCAATAGTTCACGTTCACAATATCGACCTCTGGAACGAAATAATTTATAAAGTCCCTACAACAAATCCTGCCATGGATTATGGCACCACAGGACTTGCAAAGGATATTTTCAGGCTTTTCAGCGATTCAGATGTCATTGAAAAAAGGATAATCGTTATGGCAGGCGACAGGGCCGGTATCCTTACATTCGGCCATGATATGGATGAAGCTATCAATATCCTGATGCAGTATCTAAAGAAAAAATAATGGTCAGGATCGGAATAATAGGCGGTACCGGACTTGAAAATCCGGATATTCTGAAATCTCCTTCTGAAATAGTAATACCAACGCCCTACGGTGAGACTTCCTCTCCACTTCTTACAGGAACAATCAGAGGAAAAGACATAGTTATTCTATCCCGCCATGGACGTAACCATACTATACCTCCCGGTCAGGTCAATAACCGGGCTAATATCTATGCTTTACAAGATGCCGGATGCACTCATATAATAGCAACCACAGCTTGCGGAAGCCTGAGAAATGAAATAGGCAGAGGCGACATTGTTATCCCTGATCAATTCATAGATTTTACACATCATCGCATCAGTACTTTCTTCGAAGAGTTCAGGCCGGGTAAGCTGCAGCATTGTGCCATGCCTGATCCTTTTAACAAAGATCTGAGGAATCATCTTATTTCTTCAGCAAAAGAGCTGGGACTTAAGTTCCATCCGGCAGGTACCCTGATAACAATTGAAGGGCCTCGTTTTTCAACAAGAGCCGAATCCAGGATGTATCGCACCTGGGGAGCAGACATTGTTAATATGTCAATAGCCCCTGAGGTGATCCTTGCCAATGAGCTGAGAATCCCTTACGCAGCATTAGCCATGAGTACTGACTATGACAGCTGGAAGGACGACGTGGATCCGGTATCGTGGGAAGAGGTTCTAAAGGTCTTCAGTGAAAATGTAAAAAATGTTACCAAACTTCTTCTTCTCACTATTTCCGGTATATAACACAAGTGATCTGATTGGGTAGGATTAAACACTGAGGTCATTATTCAGATCAATCCCGTGCAATGTTTTAGCAAAGAGTATTTATTTAGCGTTTTGTTTTTCTATGTCAGGCTGGAAGAGAGTTACCGGAAGCGCTCTTGCTATACTCGGGGCTGCTGCCTTCTACATCCCTGCCCTGAAGGCGATGGCTGTAAAAACTACATACGGAACTGCTGAAAACAGCTGAAGTTTTTAATAGTCATATATTTATATAACTTTGATATTCTTGAATCCAATTATAACCTACCAATGAAAAAAATAACAGGATTATTACTCCCTTTATTCATCTTCTGTGGCATTTCAGCCCAGAAGCCGCCATTCTATAAAAACTTTTCAGTATCGGTCTATGCCAGGGCCTATGAAGTAAGGGATATGGCCGACCAGAAAAAGCTTCAGGAGACATGGGATCTTATCAGCCGGCAGGTCAGGATCGACAAGATATATCTTGAAACGCACCGTGATAAACTTATTGTCGATGAAAAGACCCTTGCCTCAGCGATAAAATTTTTCAAATCAAAAGGATTGACAGTTGCCGGAGGAATAACCTATACCATTGACGAGAGCAACAATTTTGAGACTTTTTGTTATTCTAATCCAGAGCACAGGGCAATGGCAAAAGAGATAGCCGAATATACAGCGAAGCATTTTGATGAGTTCATCCTGGACGATTTCTTCTTCACCAGCTGTAAATGTGATCTTTGTGTAAAAGCAAAGGGTGACATGAGCTGGACCGATTTCAGGCTTAAGCTGATGACTGATGCTGCACGTGATCTGATAATCAATCCTGCGAAAGCTGTCAATCCGAAAGTGAAGATCGTTATCAAATACCCTAACTGGTATGAGCATTTCCAGGGGCTGGGCTTCAACCTCGAAGACGAACCAAAAATGTTTGACGGAATATATACAGGTACCGAGACCCGTGATGCTGTCAGTTCCGATCAGCATCTTCAGCAATATGAAAGTTACCTGATCTTCAGGTATTTTGAGAATATCGCCCCTGGACGTAATGGCGGAGGCTGGGTAGATTCAGGCGGTGCTTCCTACCTCGATCGTTACACAGAGCAATTCTGGCTGACACTCTTTGCAAAAGCCCCGGAGATAACGATGTTCGATTGGAGGCAGCTCCAATCTGCATTACGTGCCGGCCAGCGGGGAGCCTGGCAGGGAACAGGTACAAGCTTTGATTTCGATGAAATGATTAAACCATATAAGCTGGCTGATGGCACCGAAGTGAAACCTTCAACAATAGCAAGGGCTGCAGCAGTGACATTTGAACAGGTAGATAAATTCATCGGACAGCTCGGTAACCCTGTCGGATTAAAAAGTTACCGGCCTTATCATTCAACCGGAGAGGATTTCCTTCAGAATTACCTTGGGATGATAGGCATCCCGATGGATCTTTGTCCTGAATTTCCTGAAGATGTGAAGATGATATTGCTCACTGAATCGGCAAAATATGATCCTGCAATCGTACAGAAGATCAGGCGGCGTATTCAGTCGGGCAAAAATGTGATGATCACATCCGGTTTACTGAGGGCGCTTCAGGGAAAGGGCATAGAAGATATAGCTGAGATTACGTACACCGACAGGAAAGCGCTTGTAAGTGAATTCAAAGCCGGATGGGGCAAGCTGGTAAAGTCATCGCAGGAGATACTTATTCCGCAGATAAATTATCTTACAAATGATTCGTGGGAGGAGGTGTCTGCTATTCAGGGAGCAACAGGCTGGCCGCTTTTGCATCGTGCCCAGTATTCAAAAGGATATCTGTATGTTCTTACTATACCTGAAAACTTCTCTGATCTATACCAGTATCCGCCGGAAGTACTTAACCGTATCCGCAGCGTAGCTTCACAGGGACTTAATCTACGGCTTGAAGGACCCACGATGGTCAGTCTTTTCCTGTATGATAATGGGACTTTCATAGTGGAATCATTTCTTCCGGAATCCGTAACAGTGAGGGTGGTAACAGGCCAGAAAACAGACAGCATTGAGGATCTGCTTTCGGGAGAAACGATAACAGGGACTGTTGTTCAGGCTTTTATGGCAAGGAACAGGCAGGCCGATCCGGAGCGTAGTTTTGAAATAACTGTCAAGCCTCATTCTTACAGAGTCTTCCGGTTAACAGGTTCAAAATAGGGAAGTTTCTGCGAAGATTAACCTTGCATAACAAACAAGAATTAAGTGTTTTTGGAGAATTCCTTACAAATAATTAATATTGCAGTCCGGTAAAAACCGGTTGCAGGTTGCAGGTTGCAGGTTGCAAGTCCGCAGGATGGGTTTTGTTAAAGAGAAGACACCTTGCACCATGCACCGTGCACCTTGCACCAAAAAGGGCCCATAGCTCAGATGGTTAGAGCACCTGACTCATAATCAGGGGGTCGCTGGTTCGATCCCAGCTGGGCCCACAATTGACACTCAACCAGTTGGAGATTTTTCCAACTGGTTTGTGTTTTAATGGGAGAAACAATTGAATAAACTTTCCGTCAAATAAGATCATCATTTTGTTTGTTTTTGTTAGCATTTCTGTTCCTGTTATAATTCGCAAAGTCACAATAATCCATCGTCTGCAAATGAATAATAACCGTCATGCGGTGTTATTATGATATGATCCATGAGATGCATATCGAGCAGTTCGGCAGCTTCCCTTATCTTTTGTGTGATCTTTTTATCAGAATCTGATGGTTGGTTATTTCCTGAAGGGTGATTGTGGCAGATTATTAATCCCTGCGCATTCGTTTTAAGTGCATACTGAAATATCAGTTTAACATCCGTAACTGTTCCTGCGGTACCTCCAAGGGAGATCTGAGCAGTCCCAAGGGCTTTATTTGCCCGGTTAAGTAGTAATATCTTAAATTCTTCAACATGTTCAAGGGTGTCCTCATTCCACCCCTGGATGAAAATATTATAGGCATCAGCAGAGGACTTGATCTGCAATCTTTCAGATGGTTTTATCCTGGTCTTGTATTTAAGGCTCACCTCTGCAACTTTTGTGACTTTGTTTTTCAATGTATTGGTCTTATGAAATGTGATTGGTTATGAATTTTATGGTCTACAGATTTAAATAAATGTTCCTTATGTCTTCCTGAACAATCCCAATATATCTTCTTGTTATGCCCACATTTGAGTGGTTGAAGATCTGAGACAGATATACAAGGCTTCGTTCACTCTGACCATCCATTTCCCACACCCGTTTGCCAAATGTTTTTCGTAATGCGTGGGTAGAGGCATTTTGAGTTTTTACCCCATATGTTTTCAGAGTGCTTTTTAATAGCCTGTTTGCATACTGAATAGTAAATTTCTGACCCTTTCTGTTTGCAAAAAGGTAATTTTCAAACTTAAACCGGCCTGACAATGCTATTTGGTTTGAAGTATATTTCAGAATTTCTTTCAGAGATTCATTGATCGTAATGGTTCTGACTTTGTCGGTCTTGCTTTCTGTGACAGTAATTTCATCCTTCCCGAGAACATCGATCCAACGGATATTCAATAAGTCTTTTGCCCTGAGGCCAAGATATGACCCGGTACCAATAAGGAGATAAGGTATGGTTCTGTTATCCTTTTTTAAGCGGACCAATAATCCGAGCATAGAATTCCATTCTATACCGGAACAAACCGTTTTAGATCTTGCGAGACTCATTTATATTATATATGCCTCATTTACAGGCAAATATAATATTTTTTAGCACTCGAAAAATAGAATTTTTAAAAAAATGATATCTTATTCTTGAATGACATCTAAAATGAATTTAGGTATTCTCAATTAATACTTACCGCACGATCTCTCTAAATGGTAAAATCTAGAAACTCTTCAAACTGCTTAATTTGGGAAATTTGTCTTAAATTAGATACAAATTTAAACTTAACGTTATGATTATTGCTGATCCGATTTGGAAAACTCCAATATTTAGGGTTGATCCTCATTTGTGCTTCGTAATAATGCCATTTAGAGAAAAATGGTCTGACTACATCTATCGTGAATATATTAAGCCAGTTGTAGAGTCGCAAGGAATTTCAGTTAAAAGGTCTGATGAAATGTTTGGCAGAAATGTGCTTGAGGATATTTGGGGTGCGATCTATTCTAGCCGTATAATAGTTGCTGACATTTCAGCACCAAATGAAAATGTTTTTTATGAACTTGGTATTGCACACACTTTAGGGAAAAAAACTATAATCCTTACACAAAATATTGAAAGAGTACCTTTTGATCTTAGAACTCAGCGAATAGTAGTATATTCAGATGACCATCCGGGTTATCTTAAACTTTCAGAACAACTTCCAAAACATGTAAATGCAATTTTGGCAGAATCAATTGATGAAGTACAACATATAAGGTCGATTACAGGTGGTTATGCCGTTCGTAATGCAAAACAATCAATAGAATGTTTTGGAGAAAAATTGCAGCATTCGGTAATAACAGACTGGATGGATATTATAGGAGTTCGGGAAAATGTTGTCATGTTTAATAAAATTGTTGAAATAGAAGGACGTTTTTCGAATATTAAGTGTAATCACAGATTCGCATATTCTGATCGTTATCCAAATCAATTGCGATTAGCCATTATGTTTGAGGAACCATATCTTCAAATTGGCTCTTCAGATTCTGTTGAAATTCAGTATACCGTTGAAAATGGATTTAATGGCACTGAAAAAAGATGGACATATGATATTGGTGTAGATTGTAACGAACTGATTTTTCAATTAATAATGCCAAAAGAATATGTTGGGATTGTTCAGATTATTAAGGTCATAAAACCGACCGATTATGTTCTTCAAGCCCTTATAGCCGAGCATAGAGAAGATAAAAGCATTTTTTTAGGTAAAATTATGGCACCGGAAGTCGGCGTAACGTATGCTATAAAATGTGTAAATTTCAATTCAATTATATACCACTATTTCAGTTAAAGAGTAACGCACTTTACAAATATATTTAAAAAGAT
>MWDJ01000021.1 GCA_002070505.1 Bacteroidetes bacterium ADurb.Bin145
ACTTTGCACCGGACAAGGGTGCTCACTTTGGTCCGGATTGATATGCTCATTTTATCCCGGTATCAGTTGCTCAGTCTGACCGTTTTTTCCACTAAAGACCTTTAGGAGATGATAAGGTTTATTTAGCTTTTCGGATATTATATTTTGCCAGACCTATCTCATCAACAATACTTGTAAATTTCGGATCATCACGAAGGATGTCGAAATCGGGATTGGTACATATCAGGTTAAAGAATGTATAATTCCTGGACTGTGATTCCATGTTTTTTTCGAGGAAGAGCAGGGATTTCTCCCTGTCGCCCAGAATTGCATACCACCATGAAACAAAAAAATTATCGCCGTTTAACCCAGTAACTGGTATAGGGTTCTTGATATTAACTTCGGTCAGCCATTCAAAGAGGCCGTTTATCCCTTTTTTATAATAGAGATCCAGAATATCACTTTCAAATTTCTTCCCCGCCTTGTGCGAGCCTGCTATGTCAATCATTGCGTTAACGGCATTATCTCCGTCTCCGAGTTTTGCATAGTTTATGAACAATAACCATTTTGTTAATATCCAGTCATCTTTAAGTTCTCTTGCTTTTTTACAAGCCTCAACAGCCTCCCTGTGCCGGCCTTCGAAATAATATATCCAGGCATTCAGGTTATGCATTACCCAGAAATAGGGTTCAATTTCCATGATCCGGTCCATATGCAGGCGGGCTTCTTCAATTGGCCCTGTGATCATCAGGAGTTGCGCGTAAGCCTGATGTGCGTATCCTGAGTTAGGGTTAAGCTCAATTGATCTCAGAATCTCTTTTCGTCCTTCTTCCCATTGACGTTCAGGCCATATCAGGTAAGCACCTTTTACAAGATGTGCTTCAGCACAGTCAGGATCGAGTTCAAGGGCTTTTTTACTGTATTTCTTTGCTTTATTAATTCCATCAAGGTAGGGTTGATACCAGCCCCAGGCCGAAACTGTGAACCAGGCATTAGCCAGACCGGCATAGGCCTCTGCAAAAGTGCTGTCAAGAAGAGTCGCTTTTTCATAGAGCTGAGCACTCAGAAGCAGGCCTTCCCTGTTTATATCGACACGTTGTTCATCATTGGCCTCATTGAAAAGAAACCGGGCTTTTAAAAACAGATCATAGGCCCCTGGGTTGTTTGTAGGTTTCTTCTGAATCATCCCGGATTCCCCTTTTGAAAGAATAGCTTCAAGCTTGACAGATATCGTTTTTGCTATATTTTCCGAAAGTTCCATAATCTCAGAATCCTTACACTCGAATTTTTCAGATATGAGATGCTCATCATTCCTGGCATCTATCAGCTGAATGAAGACCCTTATCTTATCTTCAAGTTTCAGAATGCTGCCTTCAATGAAATACTTTACATCCAGCTCCTTTGCGATCTGCGGCGACGTCATGTTGATATCACGGAAATGCTCGGATGTGGTTCGTGACCTGACTGACAAACTGCTTTCCCTTGCCAGGTAATTCAGGATATCTTCCATTATCCCATCAGCTAAATACTGATTTTCAGATCCTTCACTTAAAAACCTGAAGGGTAGTACAACAATTGATTTCCCGGATTTCTTGATCCCTGAACCTGAAGAGGTCTTCCCCGGAAGAAGGATGGATAAAATAAATGTAACAAGCAGAACCGAGGCGACTGACAAAGCAACCAGGAAGTGTCTTTTAAGACTAAATGATTTTTTAACATGTGCCGTCTCATTTCTCACTTCCTTTTCATTCTGATTTCTGTCATCTGCAATTAATTTTTTTGAATTAACACCGTCAGAACTTGCAGATTCCCGTTTTTTGATTTCTCCCGGCGGGTATCCGAAGTATTCACGAAAGCACTTATTGAAATAAGTCGCACTGCCGAAACCAACCCTGTAAGCTATCTCCGCTGCTGTGCCTTCATTATTCTGAAGCATCTCCCTTGCTTTGTCCAGACGGATCTCTTTAATAAACTGGCTTACATCCTGGTTTTTTACTGATCTTAACTTCCTATGGATAGTAACACGGCTGAAACCTGACTCCCTCACAAGATCCATAACTGCAAAATTCTCATTCGCGAGATTGGCCAATACAATATCGGTAAGCTTCTGAATGAATTTCTGATCCTGGGATTGAAGTTCAGTCATTCCGGATAGAATTAATTAAAGATTTATAAGTTACACTTTTTTTTGGAGAAATGGAATAGATCCTAAAAAAAAAGCTGAAAAAGTTGAAGAGTTGAAAAGTTGAAGAGGGAAGAATGGGTGATAAGGCGACGAGCAATGCACTGACGAAGTTCCACGAAAGCGGAAAGGAGTATAGGGAAGACCTGCAAGACCTGCACGACCTGCAAGACCTGCACGACCTGCAAGACTATGCATGAAAACTAAGTCCGGTTTTTTACGTATAATAATATATATACCTACACTAACCGGGGAACATATATTGGCCCGTTATTTGATAACTTTGCACTAATTACCCAGGGATTGAGAAATTTGATTTCCATATTATCCTTTTTATTGTTTTTCATGCCTGCTTATGGTCAGATTGACAGTGCTTTGCAGAAGAATGACACAGTGCCGGGGCGTTTATATGTTCTGAATAAAATAAACCGTAACGGGGAGGATCTGCCTGAAATTGAGATCAAGGAGGTTACGATACTGGCAAATCAGAAAGGGAAAGAAGCCCGGCAGCAACGAAATCTTTTGAAGAGGTACGACAGGCTTGTCTATAACCTGAAAAAAGTATATCCTTATGCCCTCATTGTAAGAGACAGACTTTACAAGGCAAATCTTGAACTGACAAATATCCCTGATGAAAAGGAAAGGAAGAAATATCTGAAGAACCTTGAGAAAGAGGTTTTTAACGAATACGAGGATGATATGAGGCAGCTTACTCTTACGCAAGGCAAGCTGCTGATAAAGCTTGTTGACAGGGAAACTCAGAATACATCATATCAGCTTATCAAAGATTACAGAGGAGGCTTCTCTGCTGCATTCTGGCAGGGCATAGCCAGAATCTTCGGTACAAACCTGAAAGCCGAATATGACCCTTATGGTGAAGATGCACTTACCGAAGTACTTCTTCTTGACATAGAAGCTGGTCTTTTATAATTTTATTCAATTCCCTTTATCTTGAAAAGGATCTTTATCGCCATAAAAATCGAACCCGGACCAACGCTCCTGAAAACTCTCAATTCATTAAAAGCTGTTCTTGCCAATGAAAAGATAAACTGGGTAAATCCCCAGAATATCCATCTCACTCTTGCTTTTCTCGGAGATACCGATGAAGAGAGGATAAAGGTCCTCGGTATAATGCTGAAACGGACCTGTACCGGTTTCGGAGAATTCAACTTCAGACTGAATGGGACCGGAGTCTTCAAAGACTTAAGAGATCCCAGGGTAATCTGGGCAGGAATTGAAGGATTTGAAAAGCTGATGATGCTTAATGATGTAATTAATACCGGATTGAAGGATACCGGTTTCCGGATCGAAAACCGTCCGTTCAAACCTCATATAACGATGGGACGAATAAAATACCTGAAGAATCTGACGTCGCTTAAGTCATGTCTCGAGATGTACAAGGATACTTTTATCCAGAATGTTCATGTTGAAGAAGTCATCCTTTATCAGAGCATTCTCAGGCCTGAGGGACCTATGTATAGGTCGGTAGGGGTATTCAGGCTGAAGTAGGACGATCAAGTTGATGAGGTTGAAAAGAGTTGAAGAGGTTGAAGAGGTTGAAGAGGGGGTGAAGGGGTGAGGGGGAGAGGCCAATCTGCGCTGATCTGCGCTCCCGATAACTATCGGGACTGCGGGAAATAAAAATCTTAAATATACCAGATTTTATGACTAAAAGATTCTGAGACTCTAAGACTAGCAGACCATAAGACTCTGAGACTATAATCCTTTACCCTTGAGAACAGTACCCATCGTATAGAATATGATCTTCAGGTCGAACAATAACGAGCGATGCCGCATATAATAGAGATCATATTTAAGTCTTTCAATCATCTCATCAACGTTCGAAGCATATCCGAACCTTACCTGTCCCCATGAAGTGACACCTGGCTTTACTTTCTGAAGATTAATGTATTCCGGTGCTCTCTTCATTATCTGGTCGATATAATACTTGCGCTCCGGCCTGGGTCCTACAATTGACATATCTCCTTTTATTACATTCAGGAAATTGGGTATCTCATCTATCCTGTATGGTCTCATAATTTTACCGAGCCACGTCATCCTTTCCCTGTTCAAACCTGTAAGCATATGAGCACCATGATCCGGGTCATCTTTCATAGAACGGAATTTGTATATCGAAAACGGCCTTCCGTCTTTGCCCACCCTGTCCTGCTTATATATAACCTGCCCTTTATCTGTTATCATTATCAGGAGTGTAAGGATCAGTATCAGAGGGCTGAGAACAATAAGAAATATGATAGCAAAAAAAATATCAGAGACCTTCTTTATAAGAACCGGCAGAGGTCTTTCATAAGAACAGAAACCTTTATTTATGCTATTATCGTTTAATTCTTTTTCTGTCATCATGTATTACTTGTGATACTACGATCTTTTCAGTATGAAGATATAAAAATTTTATATTTAATGGAGTTTCCCGCAGTCCCGATAGCTATAGCTATCGGGATCCCAGATCAGCGCAGATTCTCCTCAGTCCGTCAAACTCACTACTCATAACTCACCGCCCCCCGCCCCCCGCCAGATTTCTTTAAAAACTTATCAACGTCTGACATCATTCCTGATTGGGCTATGACAATTTTTTTATTTTTGTGGCTATGAATCTGACTCCACTCCTCTCCAATGATTGACGATTTCGAAGCAAAAGGAAAAAGAAAAAAGCTTGTTGAGGAACTCCGGCATAAAGGAATAAATGATGAGGAAGTCCTGAGGGCTGTTGGCAAAGTGCCAAGACATGTTTTCATGGATCCGGCATTTCTTATTCATGCCTATGTCGATAAGGCCTTCCCAATATCCTCGGGTCAAACAATCTCTCAACCATATACTGTTGCCGTCCAGACATCTCTTCTTAAGGTCGAAAGGAGAAGCAAAATACTCGAAATAGGCACAGGCTCAGGATATCAGGCAGCAATCCTTGCTGAAATGGGAGCTAAAGTTTATACTATTGAGCGTTTCAGGGACCTTTATCTCAAGGCTCAGACAACTTTGACCGAACTGGGCTATACAGCAGATTTCTTTTACGGTGACGGGTACAACGGCAAACCGCAATATGGTCCTTTCGACGGGATAATAATCACTGCTGCAATTGATCATATACCCGATAACCTTCTTAAGCAACTAAAGACCGGAGGAAGACTTGTGGCTCCCGTAGGGAAAGGCGACAATCAGGTGATGACCCTGGTTGTCAGAAATGGGGAGGATACATTCGACTACTCTACTCATGGACTTTTTGTATTCGTACCTATGCTGAAAGGTACAGTAAACGGGAAATGAAAGAAAATGAAAATATACAACCTGGTTTTTTCCCCAATTGAAGTCAACACTTATGTTCTGGCTGATGATTCCGGTAAATGCGCCGTGATTGATTGCGGTTGCTATACAAAACAGGAATTTAAAAAGCTTACAAATCTTATTGAAGACAATAAACTGCAACCGGAACTTCTGCTGAATACTCATTGCCACCTTGATCATATTTTCGGCAATGGTATGTTCCTTGAAAAATATGGAATAGGTACACTTTGCCATTCAAAAGAGGAAAAGAACAGGAGGAATGCCGTGATGATCGCACAGCTTTTTGGCCTTCAGATGAATGAACCTCCGGAACCTTCAGGATTAATCGACGATGGCGATATTGTCTCTTTTGGATCTGTTGAATTTAAGGTTTTGCATGTGCCTGGTCATGCTCCCGGATGCCTTGCTTTTTATAATGAGCAGGAAAACCTGATCTTTACAGGTGATACACTTTTTGCAGGGAGCATAGGAAGAACAGATCTTCCGGGCAGTGACCCTCAGGCCATTCTGGAGAGCATCAGGGGTAAGCTGTTTGTACTTCCTCCGGAAACCGTTGTTTATCCAGGACATGGAAGAGCGACAACATTAGGGAAAGAGATAGAAACAAATCCGTTTTTTAATAAATAGAGGGGAATGATTATAATAATCAAAATATTGAAAAACATCCCCCTGACCCCCCTCAAGGGGGGAATTGAAAACCAGCCTTTGAAAGACGTCTCGCAGACCCCTCTAAAGGGAGAAATAAGAAATATCAAACTATAAACACTAATTGCCATAACAATGTCATACAACGAATTTGTGAACCGGCATAATGGCCCGAGAGAAGAAGAACTTCCGGGGATGCTTAAAGTTATCGGAGCAGGATCGCTCGATGAACTTATCGATAAAACCGTTCCTCAAAGCATCAGGCTTAATTACCCTCTTAACATTCCTGATTCCATGAGCGAATATGAATACCTGAACCATCTCAGGCAGCTTGGAGCCAGGAATAAGGTATGCCGTTCATTTATTGGTCAGGGTTATTATGGTGTAGCGCCGTTATCTGTGATAATAAGGAATGTACTCGAGAACCCTTCATGGTATACTTCATATACACCTTACCAGGCTGAGATATCGCAGGGGAGGCTCGAAGCTTTACTGAATTTCCAGACAATGATAATTGACCTTACAGGGATGCAGATAGCTAACGCTTCTCTTTTGGATGAAGCTACAGCTGCAGCTGAGGCAATGATTATGATGTTCAATGCAAGATCAAGGGCTGCAGTAAAAGCGGGCGCCAGTAAATTCTTTGTTGATGAGGATGTTTTCATCCAAACCCTTGATGTACTTGAGACAAGGTCAGAACCGCTTGGTATAGAGCTTGTTATAGGAAAATATAAAGAGGCAGTTCTGGATGAAAGATTTTTCGGGGTATTTGTTCAGTATCCCGCTGCTTCAGGGCAGATCAGAGACTACAGAGAATTTGCTTCAAAGGCCCATGCTTCAGGCTGCCTTGTGGGAGTAGCTGCAGACCTGATGAGTCTCTCGTTACTTGTGCCTCCCGGGGAGTGGGGGGCTGATGTAGTTGTAGGCTCAAACCAACGCTTCGGATTGCCGATGAGTTTCGGAGGGCCACATGCCGGGTTCTTTGCCACAAAGGATGAGCTGAAAAGAAGCATGCCCGGACGTATTATAGGCGTTTCTGTCGATGTCCATGGCAACACCGCTCTCAGGATGGCTCTCCAGACAAGAGAACAGCATATCAAGAGGGAAAGGGCAACATCCAACATATGCACAGCTCAGGCTCTGCTTGCGATAATGAGCGGTATGTACGCCCAGTATCACGGACCTGAGGGACTCAAAGTGATCTCACGTCATATTCATACAGCAGCAAGCACTCTGAACAAGGCATTGAAAGACATGGGATTGAGACAACTGAATACGTCTTTCTTTGATACAATTAGGATTGAACTTCCTCCGGCACTACCTCTTATGAAACTGAAGGATTTTGCTGAATCGAAAGGTTATAATTTCTTCTATCCGGATCATAAGATAGTAAGTATCACCACTGATGAAATAACCACACTGAAAGACATTAATGAGATTGTAAACATCTTTGCACAGGCTGGCGGTAAGAAAAGCAGACAGGTTGAGCTATTCACTGAACCAGATCCTTTGGATGATAAGTTCCTTAGAAAATCAGGTTTCCTGGAAAAGCCTGCTTTCAAACGGTACCACAGCGAAACTGAGATGATGCGTTATATAAAAATGCTTGAGAGGAAGGATTTCTCACTGACTCATTGCATGATACCCCTGGGATCCTGCACTATGAAACTTAATCCCGCCACCTCAATGTTTGCCATGACCTGGCCTGAGTTTGCCAATATCCATCCCTTCGCTCCAAGATACCAGGTTGAAGGATACTTCAGGCTGATGGAAGAATTGGGAACAGCTCTCAAGGAGATCACAGGTTTCCAGGCTGTCTCTTTTCAGCCAAATTCAGGGGCAGCCGGAGAATATGCCGGGCTGCTTGTAATAAGAGAGTATCATAAAAGCCGGAACGAATTACACCGGAATATTGTTCTTATTCCTTCTTCAGCTCATGGAACAAACCCGGCCAGTGCAGTAATGGCAGGAATGAAGGTAGTTGTAGTGGAATGTGACGAAAAAGGCAACATAAGTATTGATGATCTCAGGAAAAAAGCTGAGGAGAACAAGGATACCCTTGCAGCCTTTATGATAACTTATCCCTCAACCCACGGTGTATTTGAAGAATCTGTGGTTGAGATGACCGGGATAATCCATTCCTGCGGTGGCCTTGTTTATATGGATGGCGCCAATATGAATGCCCAGGTCGGACTGACAAGCCCCGGATTCATTGGAGCGGATGTATGCCATCTCAACCTGCACAAGACCTTTTCAATACCTCACGGGGGTGGCGGACCAGGGATGGGGCCTATACTGGTGAACAGCAAGCTGGCAGCATTCCTGCCAACACATCCTATTATAAAAACAGGAGGAGACGACGGGATATCAGCCGTTGCTGCGGCTCCCTTCGGAAGCGCCCATATACTTACGATATCTCATGCTTATGTCATGATGATGGGATCGGAAGGCCTGACAAAAGCCACAAAATATGCCATCCTGAATTCTAATTATATCTCCGCTTCACTGAAAGATCATTTTAAGACTCTTTATACAGGGACAAATGGATTTGTTGCTCACGAACTGATCCTCGATTGCCGGAACTTCAAGGCAGAAGCCGGTATTACAGAATCTGATATTGCCAAACGACTGATGGATTACGGATTTCATGCGCCAACGCTTTCATTTCCAGTACATGGTACACTAATGGTCGAACCTACTGAATCTGAATCTCTCAGAGAACTTGATAAATTCATAACAGCAATGAAATCAATTAAGAAAGAGATTGAAGAGATAAAAGATGGTAAAGCCGACGTTACAGATAATGTCCTTCATAATGCTCCCCATACTGTTAAAGCCGTTACCTCTGATGAATGGACTCACCGCTATGGAAGACAAAAGGCAGCATTTCCGGCTGAATGGCTGGATGAAAATAAGTTCTGGCCTTCTGTCGGCAGGATAGATGACGGGTATGGTGACAGGAATCTTGTCTGTACATGCGATCCGATTGACAGTTACAGGATGGAGAAGTTTAAATTCCAGGACTTTCGCTGATCTAATTTCTTCATATTATTGAATTACCTTTTCTCCTTCATGGAATGAAATGGATTTTTTTATAAAGGAATTATTTCTCAATTTTATAAGCACTTTGAATTTTAATTCCAATTAATCATTATTAGTATGCGTAATTCGGCCTGGGACGATCTTGTTAAAATGATCAATGGTGAAAAGCTGAAATATCAGCCATCGGGTTTTATTGTCGACAGCCCCTGGATACCCGGGTGGTATGGTATTTCAACAGTCGATTATTATTCATCTGATGATCTTTGGTTAAAGGCAAATCTGAAGATGATAAACACTTTTCCTGACGTGTGGTTTTTACCCGGATTCTGGTCGGAATACGGCATGTGTACAGAACCATCAGCATTTGGATCCAGGATGGTATTCCTGGAAACGAGCCTCCCTCATGCCGAAAAAGTGTTGCATTCCGTAGAAGATGCCGGATCACTTGTCCAGCCTAATGTTAAAACAGACGGATTGCTTCCTTTCATGATAAGCAGGCTGAGAAATAATGAAAAAGCTATCAGGGAATCAGATCACCGGATAAGATTCGCAGTTGCCAGAGGTCCCCTGAATGTTGCCAGTTTTCTTATGGGAACAACAGAATTCATGATGGCTCTGGCAATGGATCCTGACAATTCACATAAGCTTCTTACAAAGATCAGTGATTTCATCTGCGACTGGCTGTGCTGGCAGAAAGAGTGTTTCCCTTCAATTGACGGGGTATTGGTGCTTGATGATATTATTGGATTTGTTGGCGAAATTGAATTCAGGGAGTTTGTCATACCTTATTTTAAAAAGATATTTGACTGTACGGGTGCAAAAGCCAGGTTCCTGCATAATGATGCTGATGGTTTAATAACTGCGGCAAACCTGAAAGAAATGGGTATTAATATGTTCAATTTCTCTTTCAATCATTCAATGGGTGAGATCCGTTCTCTGGCAGGACCGGAGGTGATCCTTGTGGGTAACGTACCTCCAAGAGATGTAATGGCATCCGGTTCACCTGAGCAGGTGGATGAGGCTGTCAGAAAAGCATGCAGTGAGATCACACCTCATGAAAGAATAATATGGTCGGTAGGAGGCGGAATGGCTCCGGAAGTGAAGAATGAAAACATAGATGCTTTTATAAAGGCTGTAGCTGAATATTCAAAATAAATCATAATGAAAAGATCTTTGGTTTTTGTTGCTGCATGCCTGTCATTAGCCCTGGCAGTAACTGCCCAGAAAACCCAGCTGCTGCATTTTTATGTCGAAGCTGGTGCTTACCAGAGAATTAATACTCCCGTATGTATTAACCTGGAAGGGTTAAATAAAAGTGATACTCTGTCATACCAGTTGTTTGAAAAGATAAAAGGACAGCTGAAAGAGAAGCCTTTCCAGGTCGAAACAGGTTATGTGCCGCTGCTGTGGTGGATACTGGATGGTACTACAAACGCCGGTCAGAAGAGGGAATTCTTCCTGTATTCAGCTGCACCGGTTACTAAGTCAAATACAATCACAACAGAATTAACTGCAGACAATATTGTTCTAAAAATAGGGAATTCAGAGATACTGAATTATCGTAAATCGGTTTTGTATCCTCCGGCAGGTGTCGACTCGGCCTATAAAAGAAGCGGATTCATCCACCCCTTATACTCCCCTTCCGGAAACATACTTACAAGAATAAGCCCTCGTGATCACTATCATCATTTTGGGATCTGGAATCCATGGACAAAAGTCAGAATAGGGAATCACGAAACGGATTTCTGGAATATCGGTTCGAAACAGGGAACCGTAAGATTCTCGGGTATAAATTCTGTTATTGATGGTCCGGTTTATGGAGGATTTATTGTTAAACAGGATCATATCGATTTCCAGGGTAATAAGCCCGAAGAAATTGCAATCAATGAGTTATGGGATGTGAGGACCTGGAATATGGAGCCGGTAACCGGTCTGAAAGCATATATCGTCGATCTGACAACGTTCCTTTCTGTAGCCGGTACTGAGCCGATAGTATTTGTAGCTTACAGATATGCAGGGGGTATTGGGTTTCGTGCCACAGGAGAATGGAACAACAAGAACAGTACCGTTCTTACATCTGAAGGTCTTGCGAGGAAAGATGCAGATGGATCAAGGGCAAGATGGGTTGATATAAACGGGGAATTCAGGGACAAAGGAAATTCCGGTATCACGTTTTTCTCCCATCCTTCGAACAGAGAATATCCTGAACCGATGCGTGTCTGGCCTGAAAACCAGAATGGTGTGGGCGATGTGTATTTTGAATTCTGCCCGACACGTCATAAAGACTGGGAACTTCATCCGGGGAACCTTTACAGGCTCAAATACCGTATGCTTGTCTATGATGGTAAGATTGACAAAGCAACCGCCGAGAGATTATGGAATGATTTTGCCTATCCTCCGGTTGTAAACATTAGCAAAAAATGAATAAGTGCCTTTAATACCACGAATTTGTCATGATAAAAGTAACCCTAACTCTAAGTACTTTAGGCACTTTAGGCACTCCAAACTTTATATATTCTGACTATGAATAAGCTCCTGCCTGTAATCATTGTTATTTTATTCCTCACTTCCTGTGGACCAGGAGGATCAAAAAAGCAATCAGTTCAAAAATCAGTAGAAAATATGGAAAACAAATATCCGGTGCAGCTTATAACTGTTGATCCGGGTCATTTCCACGCCGCCCTTGTACAGAAAACAATGTACGACCAGGTCTCTCCTGTTGTGCATGTTTATGCTCCTGAGGGAGATGATTACCTTCAGCACCTGGAGAGGATCACATCCTACAATAACCGGGCTGAAGATCCGACATCATGGGAAGAGATTGTTTATACCGGTCCGGATTTCTTTGAAAGGATGATTGAGGATCTTCCCGGTAATGTCGTTGTGTTATCCGGCAATAACAGAAAGAAGGCAGAGTATATTATAAAATCTGTGAATTCTGGACTAAATGTACTTGCTGACAAGCCGATGATCATCTCGCCTGATGATTACCCGGCTCTCCTGGAGGCATTCACCCTTGCCGGTGAAAAGGGTTTATTGCTTTATGATATCATGACAGAGAGATATGAAATAACGACTATTCTTCAGAAGCTTTTGTCGCAGAGAGCGGAAGTTTTCGGTAAACTCACAGCCGGTTCAAAGGAAGAACCTTCTGTTACGAAGATCAGTGTACACCATTTTTCAAAGATAGTCTCAGGAACTCCGCTTCAGCGACCGGCATGGTTCTTTGATGTGGAGCAGCAGGGAGAGGGGATTGTCGACGTCACAACTCATCTTGTTGACCTTATTCAATGGGAATGCTTCCCTGAACAGATACTCAGTCCTTCGGATATAAACATTGCCTCTGCAAGAAGATGGCCGACAGTATTGTCTAAGTTGCAGTTCAGCGCGGTTACAGGTTTTAAAGAATTTCCGGATTATCTTCAGAAAGATGTAAAAGGAGGCAACCTGGAAGTATATTCCAACGGTGAAATACTGTACCAGATAAAAGGAATATGGGCCAGGGTATCAGTTACGTGGAATTATGAGGCTCCGGAGGGAGGAGGAGATACACATTTCTCGGTTATGCATGGCTCAAAGTGCGATCTGGTAATAAAGCAGGGATCAGAAGAGAAATTCATACCGACACTTTATGTAGAAAATATTAAGGGTGAAAGCATTCAGAATTTCAAATCCTTACTTAAAAATTCCCTTGCTTCATTGCCATATGACAGCCTTGAAATTGCAGAGGCAGGTAAAAACGTACTCAAGATCAATATACCAAAAAAGTACAGGATCTCTCATGAAGAGCATTTTGCACAGGTAACTTCGGGGTTCCTTAAATATTTGAGTGAAGGGGAACTTCCTGACTGGGAGGTACCCGGGATGATAACGAAGTATTTTACAACTACATCGGCACTGAAGATAGCAAAGGGGAACAAGTAATTGCGTATAAGGATAAAAGATCTCCCGGCTTGAACAGGTATCATGTATCTGTTTCCGGAAACCTCTGCACTGTCATAGAAACAGATCCTCAATCACCATCGAATACAGATCTGCAAGCTCTATTCCGGCCGCCCTGGCTTGCTTGGGGATTATGCTTTCAGCACTCATTCCGGGAACGGTGTTTATCTCAAGAAAAACAGGTTTATCTTCAACAATAATGAAATCGACCCGAACTATGCCTTTGCATCCTAATAGGTTGTAGATCCGCAGGCTCAGCTTCTGTATCTCATCTGAGATCTTCGCGGGTATCATGGCGGGAGTTATCTCTTCTGACCTTCCGGGAGTGTATTTTGCCTCATAATCGAAGAATTCATTTTTGCTTATAATCTCGGTAACAGGTAATATAAGAGATCTGGAACGGGTTCTGACGACTCCACATGCTACTTCTCTGCCCTTTATAAAGGCTTCTATCATTACTTCGTCACTTTCCCTGAAAGCCTTTTCAACTGCAGCTATGAGTTCCTCTTTCTTACTTACCTTCGTCACTCCGAAGCTCGAGCCGCTGTCGTTGGGCTTGACAAAACAAGGCAGTCCAAGATGCCTTATTATCGCGGGCAAATCTGAATGATCATCTTTTCTTATCATTACTGCCTCAGCCATCGGGATATTGTATTCTTTCAGGAAGAGCTTGCATGCCTGCTTGTTAAACGTCAGGGCAGAACAGAAAGCGTCACAGCTTGTATAGGGAATACGAAGCATGTCGAAATATCCCTGAAGCAGTCCATTTTCACCGGGAGTACCGTGTATTGCAATGAATACAGCATCGAACCTTATGCGGGAATCATCTGCTACGAGAGTGAAATCATTCTTATTTATCTTGTGATATCTGCCTCGCTCATCTTCCCAATACCAATCTGATCCTCTGATTATTATGATATAAACACGGTATTTCGGAGTGAGGGCTCTGCTGACTTCAATGGCACTTTTAACTGATACTTCATATTCAGGAGAATCGCCGCCGGCTGCTATCGCAATAGTTCTCATCGGATCTTTTTAAGATCTCAAATTTAGGAAATTCAATTGACTCAGGATCTAAAATTATTTTAAAGTGTTATAAAAGAATGACAGTCTGTTTCATAAAAAGATCATAATTTTATGGATATTATTAACTTTATGAAAAATTAAATCAAATAGAAATGAAAAAAGGTTGCTTAATCTGGATTATTATAGGAGCTGTAATCGCACTGATAGTGTTTGGGATCATTTCATGGGGGATAAAAGTCAACAATCGCATGGTCGCTCTTCAGGAAGGTGTTACAAGCCAGTGGGGAAATGTTGAGACCCAGTATCAGCGAAGGGCGGATCTGATTCCTAATTTCGTTAACACAGTAAAAGGAGCTGCTCAGTTTGAACAGGAGACACTGACTCAGGTTATTGAGGCAAGGGCAAAAGCCACGCAGGTGACACTTGATCCGACCAAAATGACTGCAGAGAACATGAAGCAGTTCCAGGAAGTTCAGGGCGAGGTCAGCTCGGCGCTTTCAAGGTTAATGGTTGTTGTGGAGAAATATCCCGAGCTTAAAGCGACCCAGAATTTCAGGGATCTTCAGGTTGCACTTGAAGGAACCGAGAACAGGATCTCCGTTGAACGCAGGAATTTTAATGAGAAAGCAAAGGAATTCAATACATATATTAAGCAATTCCCGCAATCATTTATTGCCGGGATAAGGGGATTTACAGAAAGACCCTATTTCGAATCGCTGGAAGGTGCTGAGAGAGCTCCCCAGGTACAGTTCTGACATATTCTATAATAATACTGATGAAAGCTTCGACTTTCTTTACAAAAGAACAACAGGATCTTATACGCCAGGCTATAAAAGAGGCCGAAGAATCGACATCGGGAGAGATCAGGGTGCATATTGAAACAGGTATTGAAGGTGATGTTCTTGACAGGGCTGCCTGGATCTTTAAAAAGATCGGGATGCACCGGACACGTGAGAGAAATGGCGTCCTTTTTTATCTTGCTCTGATTAACAGGAAGTTCGCGGTTATAGGCGATGGCGGAATAAACACAAAGGTCCCTGATGGTTTCTGGGATGATGTAAAGGCAGTATTAGAGAAGAATTTCAATAAGGGGCAATTCACGGATGGTCTTAAAGAGGGAATCCTTATGGCCGGGTCAAAACTGAAGGAGCATTTCCCGCACGAGAAGACAGACATAAATGAACTGCCTGACGATATTTCGTTTGACGACACATTTAATGCCGGAATGTGATGATTCTGCGTAGATTATTATATTATTCCCGGCTGGCTATATTCCTGATCCCGTTCTTTTCAACAGAAATTGCAGGACAGGATCTCCCGCAGAAGCCATATCCGCCAAGGCTGGTAAATGATTTTGCCGGCATGCTTAAAGGAAATGAAGTAAATTCTCTGGAGAACAAGCTTGTTGCTTTCAATGACTCGACATCAACTCAGATCGCTATAGTCACTGTTGACGATCTGAAGGGTTATGATGTCGCTGATTATGCACAGAGACTTGCACAGAGCTGGGGCATCGGACAGAAGGGACTGAATAACGGGATGCTAATACTTGTTAAACCGAAGACAGAATCATCCAGGGGATATGTTGCAATTGAACAAGGTTATGGGCTGGAAGGCGCGATACCTGATATCACCTGTGCGGATATCATTGATAATGAGATTTTACCGGCTTTCAGGGAAGGTGATTATTTCGGAGGCCTCGACAAGGCGACAACAATATTGATGCAGCTTGCAAGCGGAGAATTCAGTGCAGATGAGTATGGAAAATCGGGCGAGGACGATATGAGCAACATTACTCCTGTAATTATTTTTATCATAATCATTGTTATTTTAATGTTCATGAGGAGCAATGGAGGAAGAAATCAGAGGCATATAAGCGATAAGGGATTGCCATTGTGGATGTTGCTCTCAATGATGAATTCCGGAAGAGGGTCGCATACCGGAAGCTGGGGAGGTTTTTCAGGTGGTGGCCATAGCGGAGGATTCGGAGGATTTGGCGGCGGCAGTTTCGGAGGTGGCGGAGCTTCCGGAAGCTGGTAGCTGTTACACGGCAAGCTTCAGCTCTGCCGGCTGCTTATATACTCCCTCCATTTATCTATAATATTCTGCATGTCGGCAGGAAGCTCAGAATCAAAGAAGAGTCTTTTACCAGATACCGGATGATCAAAAGCAAGGGATTTTGCATGCAGTGCCTGTCTTGGAAGTATCTTGAAACAATTCCTTACAAATTGCTGATACTTTGTAAAAGATGTTCCTTTAAGTATCTGATTACCTCCATATTCATCATCATTGAAAAGCGGGTGCCTGATGTGACTGAAATGCACCCTTATCTGATGCGTCCGCCCGGTCTCAAGCTTGCATTCCACTATTGAGATATATCCAAGATCCTCTATTACACGGTAGTGAGATATCGCGTGTTTCCCCTGGCTCCCGTGAGGGAATACCTGCATTATTTTCCGGTCCTTTACATTCCTCCCTACATGACCTGTTATTGTGCCTTCCCGCGGGTCTGGAACTCCCCATACAATGGCAATATACTTACGGTCGGTCGTCCGGTCATAAAATTGTTTCGACAGGCGGTTCAGGGCGAGTTCATTTTTAGCTATAACAAGTATCCCTGATGTGTTTTTATCAATTCTGTGAACGAGTCCGGGCCTGAGTTCTCCGGTGGAGAAAAGAGGCAGGTCCTTAAAGTGCCACATAAGGGCATTGACAAGTGTTCCCCTGTAGTTGCCATAAGCAGGATGCACGACCATCCCGGCTTCCTTGTTGACAACAACGACATCATCATCTTCATAAATGATGTTTATCGGGATATTTTCCGGGATCAGCTCAATTTCCCTTGGAGGATCAGGAAGGACAATCTGGATCGTATCACCCGGCCTGACCTTATAATTAGGCTTTACAGGTTTATTATTCACAAGGATATTTCCCGCATCGGCAGCATTCTGTATTCTTGTCCTGGATGTGTTCTCCATCCTTGAAAAGATATATTTATCGATACGGATGGCTGACTGACCCGGGTCCACCTTAAAACGGTGATGCTCGAACAGTTCCTGTTGATCGGATAATTCCTCCCCGGTCATTTTCATATTTACTTTATTCTGATCAGACGGCTGTAGCCTAAAGGAAGGCCGTTTCTTATGGCAATCACAATATACAGGCCTTCATGCAGGGATGAAATATCAATCCTTTCTGTAAGAGGAACATTCAATAATTCACGGCCTTGCATGTCGGTCACCAAAATAAAAGTTTTACCGTCGACAGGTAACTGTTCAGGATCAAAGATGATATACTCTTTTGCGGGATTAGGACGGAAATGCAATACTGATCTGTCGCGGAACCTTATATCATTGATACCTGTCGGGAGAGGAGGACCGGTAACCGGCCTTATCATCAGGCTTCCTGACTGACCTGATTCATACCAGATCCCGTTAATCCAATAGAGTTGTTTGCCCCCATGTGGTGTATTTACATCAAAACCGGCATTCAAAAAAGTCTCGGAACGCTGTTTCCACCCGACATAAAAAACGTTATCGACCATAACCGGTTTCGGAAGTATGTAGGTATGAAAACCATTTATTGATTTACCCTGCTCTACCTTAACTTCTTCAAGAGAATAGAGAAGATCTCCGGGGATGCCTCCGCCATCTTTCCAGACCATAAGATCAAATGACCGCAGATTGGCGTTCTGGTAACTGTCGTTAAAACAAATACTTACTGCCCTCAGAGAATCCTCTGTGAAAGACCGGAAGCGGTAGGCTACCATAGCGTTGTTCGAACCCAGTCCGTTGATACCATACCCTGCTTCAGCCGATCCATCATCAAAGGCAAAATAATTACTGAACTTCTGATAATAAATAGCAGTATCGTTTATTTTGGGATCGAAAACGTCAGTTATCAGCCAGCTTGTAACCCTGAAAAGAGCAGAATCTGTATTCTCCGATTTGAAAGTGTAGATAAGATCGGCGTTGAAATCCTTGCTTGTGAAAGGGTCTATATTGACAGCTCCTGCAGAGAAAAATTTCACCTGTTTCTTTTCATAAACATCCCAGATCTCAAAATTTCTTGTGACATTTCGGATTATTGAATCATTGTTCCGGTAATGGACAGGTATTGCTGATCCCATTTCCTGGAGGGATATGCGGGCAAACTGTTTCCATGGCATCGATTCGTGTGTTTGCAGCAGCGATCGCATCGGAGCTCTCATAGCTACATCTGCCAGAAGTGTGTCCGTTGCTTCTCTGTTCCTGTCAAGAACTATATAATCGAGGTTCCACTGATCACAGTTCCCTATCATTGATGGATAGTTCTGATAATCACTCAGGCTGGCATAGTTTACGAATCTGAACCTGAACCCGGTTTTCAGGAATTTTGATTTTTCAATCTTAATACTTACAGCCCTGAAATCCCGCTGAGTACCAGGGACAGCCTTCCAGACCGAGTACCATTTATTTTCTTCAGGGGCAAAGAAACGGAGAACCAGACTGTCTTTTTCTTCCGGCATGTCTCCCAGTCCTCCGGGCTGATAAAAGAAACTCATCCGGATATTCTGACTCGCGGCATAGTTCAGATTAATGGGAACAGAGGTAAGCTGATCAGCTGCGAAACCCAAATAAGTGGCATTTTCATATAAGCGGCCGGTGTTATCAAGCGCATCGAAAGTTGCTATGCCTATAGTTGGTTGATCATTGGAATATGTATTGTTAATGAAGACATAATTATCTGTCCATTTTCCGGTCTGAGGAAAGATGCCCCTTCCGGAGAAATCTTCGAAGAAAGGAAGCTCGAGTTCACCGGCAAATGCGGATTTTACTGTGTTTTCCCCGGAATTCCTGAGGAGTGGATTGGACGGAAGTCCTGTTACAACCTCCTGCCCGTATGAGTAATGAAGGAATTGAAAGAGAAGGATCAGATATAGAAACGTTCTTTTATCCATCTGGATTATATTTCCGGTCCCTGTATAATTTCCGGGACAGGAAGTGAATCAGGGAGCATTATCAAGGTCGAGTCCACGGGTAGTTTCAGTGAATCGACTGTCAGCCAGAGATATATCGATGAACCCAGTTGAAGGGTGCTTTCCTCGTTGAATTCAGGGTTCTGTTTATAAACGAATGCATTGATACTGTCCTCCCGGGTTACTATTGTATTGTCGTAGATATAAGTCCCCAGGTTTAGAGAAGAACTGAGTATTTTCTCTCTGGCCGGTTCGAGTGTAAGGCCTATCAGATCAGGCACGATAGTTCTTTGGTTGCTGAGGCCTTTGCCCAGAACCAGGTCAATCACAGAACCTTTCTGTATTGAGTCGCCCTCTGCAATTTCTCTGCCTCCGAATTTCTGACTCAGTACCATATTTATGGAAAGATCAGGCTTGTAGCTGAGTGTGCCCATTTCAAGCCCGGCATTCTGAATCATCGCCATTGCCTGGTTAAGCGGCAGATCAACAAGGTTTGGCATCGCTATCATCTCCGGTCTGAAAGCGTTTATTATAAGAGATATGTTACGCCATTTTTTTACTTTGAAACCGGGTTTGGGATTCTGTTCAGCTATGCAGCCGCGAGGCACTCTCGAAGTGAAAATCGAATCAACGATCTTGTACCGCATCCTGGTTTTCCTGGCAAGGCTGTCTGTCTGCTGAAGAGAGAGCCCAAAAAAATCAGGTACCGGGCGGGCTTGTCCATGCCTCGTATATATGTTGAGCCAAAGCAGCATCAGAAGGACAAATCCTATGAAGATCGATACTGCCAGGCCAAGATGTTTGAGGAATAGCTTACTTAAAATGAATTCTTTAAATTTCATACAGGCATTTACTCTAATAATGATAACGCAAATGTATAGATAAAAGTATTATCTTTTTCTGTAAAGGGAGTCTCTTTCAACGGGTTCAAAACCTGCTTCACGGATGATCCTGCAAATCTCTTCAGTGTTCATTGAAGGATTCATTTCCGGAGAACCTGCCATTGAATAGATCCTTGTTGTCCCTTCTATTGTTCCGTCTATATCGTCTGCTCCGAAGAGAAGACTTAACCCGGCATTCTCCCTCCCCGACATTGGCCAGTAGGCCTTAATATGAGGGATATTGTCGAGATAGATTCTTGCTACTGCATAGTTCCGGAGATCCTCCATCAGACTGACCTCTCCAATTTCTTCCATCGGATTATTGGCCTTTCTGTACTTAAGGGGGATAAAGGCGTTGAATCCGCCTGTCCGGTCCTGAAGCTCCCGCAACCGTGTCATATGGTCTATCCTGTGTTCATATGTTTCAAGATGCCCATAGAGCATTGTAGCATTAGAAGGGATACCGCAACTGTGGGCAGTCTCGTGGATCTGTAGCCACATATCAGAGGAGGTCTTTTCAGGGCAGATTTTCTTCCTGAGGATTTCATCGAAAATCTCTGCACCCCCGCCTGGAATAGAGTCAAGGCCGCAGTTTTTCAGATACTCAAGCCCATTTTTAATTGAGATCCCTGATATTCTTATCATATTGTCAAGCTCAATTGCCGAATAAGCTTTGACATGCAGGGAAGGCCTGTGTTTCTTGATCTTTTTAATCAGTTCTCCATTGTAACTTATATCATGAAGGGGATGGGCCCCGCCTGTTATGTGAACTTCTGTAACATCTATGCCGTCAAAGCTTCTGACTGTTTCCAGTATCTGGTCATGATTATGATCCCAACTCTCCGGATCACCTTCAGGTCTCTTATATGAACAGAATCTGCAGTTATAAACACAACGGTTAGTCGGTTCAATATGAAAATTCCTGTTGAAAAAGACAAAATTACCGTTGATTCTGCGTCGGACGAAATCAGCAAGATAGGCCAGCACTGAAAGATCGCATGAAGAATAAAGAATTGCTCCTTCTTCAGGATTGATTCTTGAAGCAGCGAATATTTTCTCTGCTATACTCCTGATTTCCTTGTCAATGATTTGATCTGACAACTTAAACATCTAATAAAATTAATAAAAAAAGGTGCCTTATCACTGGCACCTGTAAATTAATCAAAAACTTAAAGCTTACGATTTCAGTTTAAGTTCGGGAGTGACTGTCAGTTTCTTCCTGCCTTTTGCTCTACGCGAAGCAAGTACTCTCCTGCCATTGGCAGTGGACATTCTTTCCCTGAATCCGTGTTTATTGGCTCTTTTCCTTCTTGATGGCTGAAATGTCCTTTTCATCTGATTTATATTTTAATTTTAGGCACTTTTAATTTTGAGAACGCAAAGATAATGGTTTTTTCAAAAATTTAAATATTCATTGATAAATATTTATGTCAGATGTTGTTTTTCCTCTATGAAGAACCAGCATAATCAGCATATACCGGGAGGTAAACGACTTTTTTTGTTTCAAAGAAGGGTTCGGAGAAGAAATCTTTAATGTTCCATATTCTGACTCTCTCACGGTAAATCTTTATTTCTTCGTCAAGATCACCTCCTTTAAGGTAGATTATACCATTAGGAACCGGATTTCTGTTTTTCCGCGAGATATTCTTAAGAGTCATGCTGACGAAAATATTATAAGCTGTCACAGCCCTGCTAACAACAAAATCGTATTTTCCGTTCTCTTCCTCAATCCTTTTCCTGATTGTTCTTACATTTTTAATTTCGAGTGATTCAGCAACCGCGTTTACAACCTTGATTTTTTTTCAATGGAATCAAGCAGGAAGAAATCAGAATCAGGGAACAGCACTGCGAGCGGTATTCCCGGGAAACCACCTCCTGTACCTGCATCAAGTATCCTGGAAGAAGGGATGAATGATATTATTTTTGCTATTGCCAGTGAATGAAGAACATGGTGGATATAGAAATTAGCCATGTCTTTCCTGGAAATAACATTTATCCTGCTGTTCCACTCTTCATAAAGGGGCCTTAATCCTGATATTTTCTCTTTCTGAACAGATGTCAGGTAAGGGAAATATCTGAAGATCCTTTCCGGCATTACCTGTTGCCTGTTTTGGTGAATATATTATAAAGTAAAGTTTTAGCCCTGTAGAGCTGTGCCTTAACGGTTCCGATAGGGATTTTAAGTTCCGAAGCTATCTCTTCGTAGGAGTACTCCTTGTAGTATCTCAGTTCAATTATCTCACGGTATGGAGATTTCAGCTGGTTTACGATCTTTCTTAGGATGGCAATCTTCTGATCATTTATCAAAGCCTCTTCAGGATCGGGCATATCAGACTGGATATTTATTGTAAGGAGATCAAGACCGTTTTCCCCGTGATCTATTGTATTGGGAGACGCCTGTTTTTTCCGGATAAAATCGATGCAATTATTTGTTGCGATCATAAAAAGCCAGGTGCTGAAAGCGAATCGTGGCGTATAAGTTTCAATATTCCTGAAGGCTTTACCGAAAGCCTCTATTGTCAGATCTTCTGCATCAGCCGGATTGTTGACCATTTTAAGGAGCATGAAATAGATGGAATCCCTGTATCGGTTCATTAGACTGGCGAAAGCTTTCTCATTACCTTTTTTGGCGTCCTCAACCAGCAACAGATCAGCTTTTGCTTTATCCGATAGTCCCTGATTTATTTCCATGTATTCTTTCTGCTTCTTGTGATTAAGTTACTTAAGTAGACACTCCCGTTAATCAACGGGGAAAAGATATCAAAAATTATTGAATAGAACAGAAGTCCTGATTCATTTAGTTTCTTCATGCCCTGAACAAGTATCAGGATCTGCAAAATAAGCCTGAGTCCGAATATCAACAGAGCATACTTCCAGTAAAAAAGGAGAGAGATAAGAACTGCAAAAGTTGTATAAAAGATGAACCGTGACACGGGTTCTGTCAGAAGAAGTATCTTGTCTCTCAGCCTGTAATATGGTGCTGTGGTAAAATGTCTTTTTTTCTGTTTGATCCAGAGTTTCAGCCTTGAAGGAGGAAGTGATCTTGTATGGCTGTCCTTCCGGAACTCAACGACTGTATTCTTCCGGGTTGCATTGGAGTTCACGAACAGATCGTCATCGCCTGATATAAGGTGATTGAATCTGCCAAAACCTTTATTTTTGAAGAAGAGGGATTTGTTATATGCAAGGTTCCTGCCAACTCCCATATACGGGATGCCTCTGATCGCCATTCCAAGGTAATTCAATGCAATTGTCATGGTGTCGTACCTTATGTACTTATTAAGGAGTCCCTTGCCCCGCAGATAGCCGCCATAACCCAGAACTATATCTGTAGATCCATGGAAGTGACAGGTCATATTGCTGATCCAGTTTTTAGATTCAGGGTAGCAATCGGCATCCGTGAACAGAAGAATATCATTGCTGGCAGCCTTTATGCCAATAAACTGGGCAAATTTCTTGTTATGGGTGAATCTTGGATCCCTGTTCACTGTTGAAATCTTAAGATGCGGGTATTTTTGAAGGTAACTGCCTAAAATGTCATATGTGTTATCTTCAGAACAATCATTGACAACAATTACCTCATAATCAGGGTAATCCTGTTCAAGAACAATCGGCAGGAACTTCTTCAGATTTTCAGCCTCATTTCTCGCGCAGATTATTACTGAAACCGGTTTTATCTCATGGTTCTGAGGATTTTGCCTGTAGAGTATAACAGCAAGGTAGAAGCACAGATAATAAAGAACCTGTAGAAAAGCAGCGAAAGCAAACACCATGAAGACGATTGACAGAAACAAATTGTCCTGTAACATATTAACACCAGCAAAATCAGCAGCAATATTAGTCAAGAAATTCGGATTGGTAAAAGATAGTTTTCAACAAAAAAGGATAAGATAATTTCTTAAGGCCGGTCCAATGTTTTACATTTGTGCTGCCAAAGAAACGACTGATTAATGTTTGAAGTTCACTGCAGGGATACAGATTCCAGGGCAAGGACAGGAGTGTTCAGGACGCCTCATGGTGATATACCCACTCCAATTTTTATGCCTGTCGGAACAGCCGGTACTGTTAAAGGGATACTTCAGCGTGATCTTTACGAAGATATTGATGCAAAAATAATACTCGGTAACACTTATCACCTGTATCTCAGGCCCGGGACTGAGATCTTAAGACTCGCAGGAGGGCTTCACAGTTTTATGTCGTGGGATCGTCCGATCCTTACCGATAGCGGAGGATATCAGGTTTTTTCACTTTCCGATAACAGGAAACTCAGCGATGAAGGGGTGGTATTCAAATCCCATATCGACGGATCCTTACATAAATTTACACCTGAGAACGTTGTTGATATACAAAGGATCATAGGGGCAGATATCATGATGGTCCTTGATGAGTGTGCTCCATTTCCCTGCGACTACAGGTATGCAAAAAAATCGGTTGCCCTTACCCATCACTGGCTCGACAGAGCGGTTGAAAGATTCAAAACTACTGATCCTGTCTGGAAAAATGAACAGTTTCTGTTCCCGATAGTCCAGGGAGCAACGTTCGATGATCTTAGAAAAATGTCTGCCGAAAAAGTTGCAGAAACTGATATGGCCGGTTATGCAATAGGCGGATTATCGGTAGGCGAGCCGGCTGAAGAGATGTACAGGGCTGTTGAAATTGTCAACGGGATATTGCCTGAGAATAAACCCAGGTATCTGATGGGAGTAGGGACTCCCGTCAATATACTCGAGGCTATCGGGAGAGGTATCGATATGTTTGACTGCGTAATGCCAACGCGTAACGGACGCAATGGGATGCTGTTTACCTCCAGGGGCATAATTAACATTAAAAACCGGAAATGGACAGATGATTTCAGCGCCCTGGATCCTGATGCACCATCTGATGTAAGCATAAAGTATTCAAAAGCTTACCTGAGGCACCTTATAATATCGGGAGAGATCCTTGGTTCACAGATATCAAGTCTTCATAATCTTGCGTTTTATCTTAAACTTGTGAGCGAGGCCAGGAAGAAAATTGAAGAAGGAAAATTCAAAGCATGGAAAGAAGAGATGATAAAAAGACTTTCAGTGCGGCTGTAAAATCACTGAAACCTAAAATAGTCGATTATTATATTATCAGGAAATACCTTGGTACCTTCCTTTTCTGCCTTGTCCTCATCATAACAATCGCTGTTGTTTTTGATTTTACCGAGAAGATCGATAACTTCATGGAGAAAGCTGCTCCATGGCAGGCAATAGTATTTGATTATTATCCTAATTTCATTCCATATTTCGCTACTCTGTTCGCTCCCCTGTTTGTTTTTATATCAGTTATCTTTTTTACGTCAAGAATGGCAGCCAATACAGAGATCATAGCAATCCTGAACAGCGGCATGAGCTTCCGGAGGATGATGTGGCCTTATTTTCTGGCAGCCCTTGCAATAGGACTTATAATATTTTATCTGACAAACTTCATCATACCGGAGGCAAACCTTAAAAGACTGGACTTCGAGGACAAATACTACAGGTCGAGGGCAAGGCGGTCGAACGTTGATAATATCCACAGGCAGGCATATAAGAATGTCTATGTCTATATAGAATCCTTCAGCCCTTTGTACCAGAGGGGACGTAATTTTACGATCGAAAAATTCAATGATGAGGGGAAACTTGTTTCGAAGCTTTCCTCTCCAACAGTTATGTGGGATACGACTTCACATAAATGGACAGCAATTAACTATGTAAAAAGGGAGATATCTGACAGTGGTGAAATAATCACCAGGGGTGATAAGATAGATACAACTCTTACTGTTGAACCCAGGGATTTTTCAAGGGACCCCAGTGTTGTAAGCACCATGACTTACAGAGAACTTAACGATTATATTGATCTCCTTAAGCTTCAGGGATCAGAAGAGCTCAAGATGTTCCTCGTGGAAAAGCACCGGAGATATGCCGGGCCGTTCTCGGTTTTCATACTGACCCTCATTGGTGTATCCCTCTCTTCAAGGAAAATCAGGGGAGGTATCGGGATGAATATAGGTATCGGCCTTGCTTTAAGTTTTTCCTATATCCTGTTTCAGCAGTTTGCGTCGCAATTCTCGCTTAAAGGAAACCTGAGCCCGATGCTGGCTATGTGGATCCCGAATCTCATGTACCTTGTAATTGCTCTGGTACTTTATAAATTGGCTCCGAAATAGTTACTCTGTTTCATCTATTTTCTTTAAAATTGTATTGCTTATTTCCCTGACAAAAAAATATTTCGCAAATAACAAGATATGGCACTAAAAAGTAAGATAAAGGAACTTCAGGAAAGGAGGGAAAAGCTTCTCCGGGGGGGTGGTGAACAGGCTATTGAAAAACAGAAGGCTCTCGGTAAAAGGACGGCCCGGGAAAGGATAATGGCACTTCTTGATGAAGGTTCATTCAATGAGTACGATCTTTTCGTGGAACACGATGCACGCGATTTTGATATGGATAAGAAAACCCTGCCAAGCGACGGGGTCATTATAGGTACGGGTACAATTTTCGGAGCTCCTGTGGCTATCTATGCTCAGGATTTCACTGTAGCGGGAGGTTCACTCGGACTGATGCATTCGAGAAAGATCACCAAGATTATGGATCATGCCCTTAAAATGAAGATGCCGCTCATAGGCATCAACGATTCAGGAGGTGCAAGAATACAGGAAGGTGTTAACTCCCTGGCTGGATACGGAGAAATATTTTTTCGCAATACTCTTTCAAGCGGAGTTATACCACAGATTTCCGTGATCCTTGGTCCATGTGCCGGAGGAGCCGTTTATTCCCCTGCCCTCACTGATTTTGTATTTGTTGTGGATAACATTTCCAAGATGTTTATCACCGGCCCTGAGGTCATCAAGACTGTCCTTGGAGAAGAGATATCAATGGAGGATCTGGGAGGGGCCAGGGTTCACAGCGAGATAACAGGGAATGCCCATTTCTTCTCATCAAGCGAGGAGGAATGCTTTGCTCAGATCAAGAAGCTGATCACCTTCATTCCCTGGCATAACGGGCAGAAAGCCAGAACCGCTGACACTGCCGAACCTGATCCTGGGTTTAATATTGATAAGATCGTGCCTGATGACCCTACACTGCCATATGATGTGAAAGATGTTATAAAATCGACAGTCGACAATTCCGATTTTTTCGAAATAATGGAGAATTATGCCAGGAATATCGTGATCGGTTTTGGCAGGATAGGAGGAAGAACGGCAGGCTTTGTTGCAAACCAGCCTCTCGAGATGGCTGGTGTGCTCGATGTCGATTCCTCCGACAAAGCTGCAAGATTCATAAGATACTGCGATGCCTTTAATATTCCGATAATTACATTCGTTGACGTTCCCGGGTACCTTCCGGGTATTGATCAGGAACATGCCGGTGTAATAAGACATGGAGCAAAAGTATTGTACGCGTACAGCGAAGCTACTGTTCCGAAAATAACTGTGATACTAAGGAAAGCATATGGAGGAGGATATATTGCGATGGCTTCACGGCATCTGAGATCTGACTTCGTTTTTGCATGGCCAACAGCCGAAATAGCGGTTATGGGACCTGAAGGTGCTGCAAATATTATTTTCAGAAAAGAGATAATGTCATCTGATGATCCTGACGGAACACGAAGGCTGAAAATAGAGGAGTACAAGAAAATGTTTGCCAATCCTTATGTTGCCGCATCACGGGGTTATGTTGATGCTGTGATCGAACCATCAGAAACAAGAAGATCACTTCTCCACTCTCTTGCCGTGTCGGAAAATAAAATGATCCAGGTGCCAGAGAAGAAACACGGGCTTCCCCCGTTCTGATAAATCTGTTTCTAAGCTGCTATTAACATGAAGGAAGAAAAAGAACTTGAATCGTTGAATATTGATTCTACAATCTATAAAACCCGTCTTAGCGGGAAATTCAAAAACAGGAAACCGTACAGCTTGCCTGATCCTTCCAGGGTATTGAGTTTCATATCAGGGACGGTACTGGAAATACTCGTTAAAGAGGGACAGGAAGTCAGAAAAGGCGATGATCTGATGATACTGGAAGCCATGAAAATGCAGAACCGACTTAAGTCACAGCAGGATGGTTTAGTAAAGAAAGTCTGTGTAAAGCGTGGTGATAAAGTTATAAAGGGGATACTTCTCCTTGAGATTGAGCAAATTCACAGAATCCCTTCATAGATGACAAAATCCCTTATATCATGGGGGATATCAGGTTTTCCCTCAAAGATCCCGTATATTGTTGAACCGCTGCCTGACATTGAAGAGTATAGAGCTCCGGCTTTGTAAAGTGATTTTTTATATTCTTCAAGCTGAGGATATAGTCTGAATGCAAAGTCTTCAAAATCGTTAACAAGGCTCTTTTTCCATCTTGTAATGTCCTGACTAACTATCGTTCCCGGATTGGATGAGGTATCAGATGGTCTTGTATTCAGATAGGCTTCCCTTGTACTGATCCTTATACGCGGATTTACAAGGACCAGCCAGAATCCGGAGAGGAAAGGTTCCAGTGGCTGCAATATCTCACCCCGGCCGGTCGCAATTGAAGGTACCGCATTGATGAAAAAGGGGCAATCGCTTCCAAGCTCAAGAGCCATGCTGATAAGGATGTCATTATCTATTGACAGATTGAAGTGCCTGTTAATTGTTTTTAATATGTATGCTGCATCTGATGATCCTCCTCCAAGTCCTGCACCGCTCGGAATAGCTTTATGCAGATGGATCCTGAAATAGGGGAGGGTATAGTGTTGCTTTAGCTTTTTGATTGCCCTGATGACAAGATTCTTCTCAGGTTTAATGTGAATGTCATGCCCCGTCACAACAAGCGCGTCCTCATGAATTTTTTCAGGCTGTACTACAAATTCCAGCGCATCGCAGAAATCAACCGGGTAAAAAACAGTCTCGATGTCATGAAACCCATCAGGACGCTTCCGGATCACCTTTAGTCCAAGGTTGATTTTTGCTTTTGGAAATGCGATCATTGGCTGGGATTTGATGCAAAAATACCATTAGCTTTTGAATTTGAAGTAAATAATCAGAATATTAGCTTTTCAACAAGTTTTTAACACTATTCTGTTTGTAATAAAAACCAGCTTCATTCTTTAGTGAAATATGGTTATTCATACCTTTGAAACGTTCGGAATTTATTCCGTAAGTACCTTTTAAAAAATTGTAAATCAGAAAGATAATATTAATGGCGAAACAAACAAAACCAGCCCGGCCGCCTTTAGTGGCATTACCTGATCTGGGAAGGGTTCCCCCTCAGGCAATCGATATGGAAGAAGCTGTGCTGGGTGCTATAATGCTTGAGAAAGAAGCTGTTATAGCTATCCTCGATATACTTAAGCCGGAGAGTTTCTATAAAGATGCTCACCGTAAGATATTCAAGGCAATATCTGACCTGTCAGCCAGGGAATTCCCGGTGGATCTTTATACCGTGACAGAGGAGCTTAAGGCTCATAACGAGCTCGACAGTGTTGGTGGACCTCTGTATCTCACCCAGCTCACTTCGAAAGTAGTTTCAGCCGCGAACGTCGATTATCACGCCAGGATCGTAGCACAAAAATATATTCAGCGCGAACTTATCAGAGTATCTACTGAGATACAGACCCGTTCATTTGATGACACATGGGATGTCACTGATCTGCTTGATTACTCGGAGAATGAACTTTTCCAGATAGCTGAAGGCAATATCAAGAGAGAAGTATCTCCTATCAATATGGTCATCAAGGAAGCAATAAAGGAGATAGAAGAAGCCGGCAAGAGGGAAGATGCTCTAGTCGGGATCCCTTCAGGATTCACAAAGCTTGACCGTCTCACCTCCGGCTGGCAGAAATCCGAACTCATTATAATCGCTGCAAGGCCATCAATGGGGAAAACGGCTCTTGCTCTCTCAATGGCCAGGAACATGGCAGTCGACCATGGAAAGAAAGTAGCCATCTTCTCCTGCGAGATGTCGTCAGTTCAGCTTGTCAACAGGCTTATTATTGCCGAAACGGACATATCGGGTGAAAAGATCAGGAACGGCAGGCTGTCTGAAGAGGAATGGAAACAGCTTGATACACGCATCAAGAAGCTGGTGCAGGCCCCAATATTCATTGATGATACTCCCGCCATTTCAATTTTTGAACTGAGGGCAAAATGCCGCCGGCTGATGGCACAGCGCAAACTGGATATTGTAATAGTTGACTACCTTCAGCTTATGTCAGGCCCCGACAATGCGGGCAGCAGGGAACAGGAGGTAAGTAATATATCGCGGTCTCTTAAAAGCATAGCCAAGGAACTTAATGTGCCGATTATAGCCCTTTCCCAGCTTAACAGATCAGTCGAGATGAGAGGCGGTACCAAGAGACCTCTTCTGTCTGACCTCCGCGAATCAGGTGCCATAGAACAGGATGCCGATATGGTTGTCTTCATTCACCGCCAGGAGAAATTCGGTATCCTGACTTTCGAAGACGGATCATCAACAAAAGGCATTGCCGAAATAATCCTTGCCAAGAACAGGAACGGCCCTGTCGATGATGTAAGACTTCGGTTCCGTGAAGAGAGGGCCCAGTTTGTCGATATCGATGAATTTGATATTGAAAACATCCCTGAACCCGGGTTTACACAAAGCATAACACTCGGTTCCAAGATGAACCATGATAAGCTTAAGAAGATGGGCAGCGATTTCGACCAGGAAGTCGATTTCAACGATGAACCCCCCTTCGCTTAAAATGACGAAAGGTCTATTGTAGTTTCAGTACCAGCCTTATGCCTATATCTTTGTATTTCAGGTCCTCAAAACCTGCATACACTCCAAGTTCGCCTATAAATGAGATCTCACTGACACTGTAACCGATCTCGGTATAGTTCCTGTGAAACCTGGAGCCAAGATATGACAGGCTTATATTCTCCCTCATCAGTGTCTTGCTGAGTCCGGGAAGATATTTTAACATCAGGTATGGGGTGGTGAATTTGATATGGGCATCGCCATAGAATTCCGGTGTGCTGAGCGAATAATATGATGGCAGCCTGAAGGCGTCCTGGTAATCATTTATTAGGAGAGGAAGAGGCTGTGCATTAAAGTGAAAGAAATCGTAATAGGTAAGCCATGATTTATTGAGGAATCCTCCTGTTCCGATCCTCCAGTAAAAAGAACTGAAAGCGCCGATACTTGTTTCTTTCCCAACATATAATTTCAGCATGTCAAAATGCTTCCAGGGTTCTGTAAGCTCACTGAACTCATTTATCCCGTGTTTCCATGTAAACTCGAATGTGGGCCATTCAGAATCCAGTGGCACCTTTGTGCCATTACTGATCCTGTATCTCTGTTTCGGAGTAAATGTAACATTTGTTACAATTTCATAATGTTCCTGATCACGAAGAGCATAATCCGGATCAGCTCCGGGAACCAGATATTTATTATCAGGGATATTATCGGAATATTCTCTTGAAGTATTTATCAGAGTAAAGCCGGTAGTATTCTCAAGGGTTTTTCTATTGTCATATCCGGCAGTCAGTTCAATACTAAGACCATTAACAATCTCTCCCCTGTATCCGAAATAAACATATCTCGTATCATATAGTTTAAGATAATTCCTTTCCATAAAAAGCGTTGTCACAGTGTTCAGTAATGTACTGATACTCCCTCCGGTGCTTATATCCCTGCTTATCATTCCCGTCCGGAAAAAGAGCTGCTTATGTTTTATCCTGTCGAAGCTGTAACTGCCATTTAATCTCCATAATAGGGATTCCCTGCTGAAGGCCCATTTTATTTCCGGCGATAGTGAAAGAGACGAATTGTTTTTCCACCTTTTTGAAAGCCTGAAATCCATACCATAGATGAATCCGTCAACAGTATTGAAACTGAAATTATCAGATTCGATCAGTCCTCCAAAGTTGAAATTTAAACCGGTGGTGTCAGACCATGTATGTCCGAATCCTGCCCTGGACAGGGCTGTTACAAACCTGTTTTTCTTTCTGGTCCTGCCGGGAGATATAGAATCAGTCTGTATTTCCTTAAGTGATGATTCTCTCCTGATACTGTCGCGGATCCTCAGGCTTTTCATCTCCAGTTCAGAAAGAGGTATTGGTCTTATCGCAGCCCAGTACGCACTGTCTTTTTTCCCTGCATTTTCGTCAACGATTTTTGTTGTATTGTCTTTTACTTCCAGGCTGTTACGAATACTATCAGGGATCGATTCTTTGGATTCTTTTTTCATGATCCTTGAAAGTCTTGCCATATCCCGGTTGCTGAGTTCTTCTTTTGTGAGTATTTCCTCTATCTTCTGCTGGTTCCTGGATGTAACTGCTTCATTTGCTGCTGCCGGCCCTGCGAAAAAGTCGGAAGTCACAACTGCAGGTTTCTGCAGGGCCTTGTTTGGCTTAACTTCCAGGTACCTTACTGAACTGCCGTATTCAGCATCAGCTCTGACACCAACGATACCTATATTCATTGCGAATTTATGACTTACGGGCATCCAGATGTCATCCTGCACAGGTACGTATAATTGCTGAATATTAATTTTTCCTGCGATATTATCGTTTGTGAGATCAACACTCTGGAGACACCAGAGGTCCTCAATTATTGTTATTGTGCCTTCAAAAAGCTGCTGACTTTTTACTTTCGGCGTAACCTGTATTTTGTTTATAATATTATTCCCCTGCGATGTAGCTCCAAGATACCTGAATCTGTAATGTGAGAAAGCCTGTGGTGACAGAGGGGAAATAGCTATGTTGGCCAGCAGGGGTTCATAGAAACTGGCCTGTATCAGATCCATTGGTGAAATGCTTACATCCTGCTCCGGCAGTGTGCTGTTTACTGAAATGACCTTCTGAACATACTTATCGGGGGCCGTGAATTCAACTTCATTGAATGATTCTATCATGAAAACGTCCCCTTCCCTTATTCTTCTTACCTCAGTCCGGGTACCTTTTTCATTACGGACGCTTATTGTCATCTGCTTCTGAAGCAGTCTTGGCAATCTGTTAAAAATGAGATTTCCCTTTATATAAACATCAGCTTTATAATGACTAATGTTATTCAGGTAATAGGGAGCCATTCCTATTGTTTTTCTCATTATGCCGTAAGCCGGATCCTCACCGGTTGCTGTTATCCTTACTTCCGGTATCTGATAATACTGGAGGGGCAGGATAACATTCTTTTCAATAACCTGGTCGGTGACGGCCATTTCAAATGACACCGGCGAGTATCCGAGGCTTTGATAGGTGACCTGGTAACTGCCAGGAAGAAGTTTTATTTCATAGTCGCCTTTTGCATTGGCTGTTGTTCCCTGTCTTAGTTGCTGAATATAAACTGTAGCATAAGGGACGGGTTCTCCCGACTGGCTCGTTATTCTCCCTTTGATCATCTGAGCCGCAGCAGGTGAAAGATTTAAAATGGAGAAGATAAGGATAATGGTCCCGAAAATGGTAAGCTGAAGTAATTTATTTAATAACAACCTGTTCATCGATGATTCTGAATAGAATTACTCTTTCTTACCTTCAACAACAAGGACAATTTCTCCTTTCGGAGGTTTGTTTGTATAATGTTCCAGGACTGATGCGAGAGTCCCCCTGATATTTTCTTCGAATACCTTTGTCAGTTCCCTTGATACGGAAGCTTTTCTATCAGTTCCGAAGTGTTCACTCATTTCCGTCAGGGTCCTTAAGAGTCTGTAAGGAGATTCATAAAAGACCATAGTGCGGGTTTCTGTCTCTAAAGAAGTCAGCTTTTTATTCCTTCCTTTTTTAACAGGAAGAAAACCTTCGAAGCAGAACCTGTCACACGGAAGGCCTGAATTAACAAGTGCCGGGATCAATGCTGCGGGGCCGGGCAGCGTTTCAACCGGGATCCCCTGATGAATGCATTCTCTGACCAGCAGGAACCCGGGATCTGAAATGCCTGGAGTACCTGCATCTGATATCAGAGCGACCTTTTCCCCTGAGCGGATCCTGGCACAGACCGACTCCAGACTTTTGTGTTCATTGAACATATGATGCGACTGAAGCGGGGTCCTGATATGATAATGGTTAAGAAGCTTTATTGCCTGACGCGTATCTTCGGCAAGAATAAGATCAACGCTGCCAAGTACTTCAACAGCACGGTAAGTAATATCCTTAAGATTGCCCAGAGGAGTGGGGACAAGGAACAATTTACTCATTTACAGGGAATTTGCGTTTTATAAGTTCGAACAGCTGTTTTGAAGCGTCGTTTCCGCTTATCTCTCCCGTGTAATCCATTATGATCTTCCTTGCATCAGAAAGATCTTTTGCATTATCAAGGCTGGTAATAGCCCGTTCATACGATTCCGGATTGCCATTGAATAATTCCCTTATAAATAAGAATTTGTCGTTTACTCCTATAGCATCAGACAGACTGGTGATCGGTTTGGTTTTAATAATCTCTGAAAAGCCCTCATCCTCCCTGAGACTTGTCATCTGCTCATTCAGGCTTCCCGGACGGTCGGAAAAAGTATCGGCAATAATAGTCTTCGCCGCACTCTTCTTTTTTGATCCGTGTGATGCCTCCACGACAGGATTAACCGGATGTTCCTGTTTAACTTCTTTTTTTACGGCTGCCGGTTTTTCAACAGGAATGCTTTTTACCTGCTCAACCTGTGAAGGTTCAGGTCTAAATTCTGGTTCAACCACTGATCCAGGCTTTGATTCTGTTATTATTCTTGACCTGACAGCAGTCCCGTTCTGCATATTCTTCAAAAGAGCAATTATGTCTGCGGCACTTTTACATTTTGATTTCGCCAGTTCTACCTGGATTGACGGAACCCCCGGATAATTCTTTAAATCGTCAATGATCTCACGTGCCTCATATAGTTCCCTGATAATTAAATCAACGGTTGCGTTGAAATCCATACGTTTTAATGTTTATAAAACAAACCAATTTCATTATTTTGCAAAATTAACTATTATTCCACAAGTCTAACGGAACTATTTCATAATTGGTACATTTGAAGCTAATTAATTAAGAATGGAGTTTCTCGAGAATTCGGTCAGAGCTGCAGGCAGGAGGGGATCTGTTGAGGTGATTACGGGATCAATGTTCTCGGGAAAAACTGAAGAGCTTATAAGAAGACTGCGCAGGGCGCAGTTTGCCGGCCTGAAGGTTGAAATATTCAAGCCATCAATAGATAAGAGGTATTCTGAAATACGTGTGGTTTCTCATGATGAAAAATCGATAGTATCAACTCCGGTCGAGAATTCATCATCGATACTTCTTCTTTCCGGGGATGTGGATGTTATTGGGATAGATGAGGCCCAGTTTTTCGACAACGCTATCGTAGAAGTTTGTAATAAGCTGGCAGATAAGGGTATAAGAGTTATCGTCGCCGGCCTTGATATGGATTTCATGGGTAAGCCATTTGGACCAATGCCTGGCTTGCTTTCAGTGGCGGAATACGTGACAAAAGTACATGCAATATGCATGAGATGCGGGAACCTGGCCCAGTACTCTTTCAGGAAAACGGATGAGGAACAGGTTGTTGTTCTTGGTGAAAAGGAAAAATACGAACCTCTCTGCAGGCATTGCTATAATAAGGCTATGGGGAAAAAACATTAAAGAAAAAATTGAAATTCACAACATCTGATATTGCCGGGATCACACTCGGGAAACTGACAGGCGATCCAAACCTGATAATTTCGGAAATAATTACCGACAGCCGGCATTTCAGCCTTAATGACGGACTGGCGTTTATCGCAATAAAAGGCCAGAATCATGATGGTCATGCTTTCATTGACTCTCTGTTCAAAAGAGGAATAAGAAGTTTCATTGTCGAAAAAATGCCGGTTGATCCTGAAAGCTATGAGGGATCAGCTTTCATTTTAACCAGAAATACTGTGGAAGCTCTTCAGCTTATAGCTGCTGAAGTAAGGAAATCTTTTACCTCACCCGTTATTGCAGTTACAGGGAGCGCCGGTAAAACAGTTGTTAAGGAATGGCTTGCAGATATTCTTGGACTGTCAGTCCCGGTTTTAAGAAGTCCTAAAAGCTTTAATTCCCAGATAGGGGTTCCCCTGTCAGTTCTCAGGCTGGAGGAAAAGTATAAAATGGGAATTTTCGAAGCCGGCATATCCAAAGCCAATGAGATGGGAAAGCTCCGGGATGTTATCAATCCCGATATCGGTATAATTACAAATATCGGAGATGCTCACAGCGAGAATTTTCCGGATCAGGCTGCGAAAGCACGAGAGAAACTGAAATTATTCATCAATGCTTCCCTGATAGTTTATTGCAGCGATCATGATCTAATCCACAAGCTTATTACCGAAGATCCGTATCTGCAACAAAAAATGCTTATCGACTGGTCATTACACAATAAAGATGCTATAGTATATACAGAGATAAAAAACCAGTCAGAGGGAAATACCTCTGTCGAAGTGAGTTTCCGGGATAAAAGCTTTGAATTCCTGATCCCTTTTGACGACAGGGCCTCTGTTGAAAATGCAATAACTGTTTTAACAGTCTGCCTTGCACTTCAGACTGATGTCGAAACAATAAGAAAAGGCCTTGCAGGGCTCGTCTCCGTTGCTATGAGGATGGAAATGAAATCGGGGATAAACGGTTGCAGGCTGATAGAGGACTACTATAACTCAGACCCCGGATCGCTCGGGATGGCTATAGAATACCTTAAAACCCGGAAGAACCATAAGGCAACAGTCATTCTTTCAGATTTTATTCAGACCGGCAGGGAAGGCAGGGAATTGTACGGAGAGGTGGCAGATCTGATAAGGAGATCAGGTATTGACAGGTTCATCGGGATAGGTCCTGATCTTAAAGAGAACAGCACTCTTTTCAGCACCGATGCAAAATTCTATAAATCAACTGATGAATTCATTCTGAACTTCACCCCATCCGGTTTCCGCGATGAGACCATCCTGCTTAAAGGTGCGAGAAAATTTGAATTTGAGAAAATAGGCAAGCTGCTTGAACAACAGGTGCATCAGACAGTCCTTGAAATCAACCTGGATGCAATTGCCCACAACCTTAATGAATTCAGAAGATTTATTAAGCCTGAAACAAGAATAATGGTCATGGTAAAAGCATTCGCTTATGGTGCAGGTCCTGCTATGATTGCTGAGCTGCTGGAATATAACAGGGTAAGCTACCTGGGTGTCGCCAACTCTGATGAAGGAGCAGAACTTAGGAACTCAGGTGTCACGATGCCGCTTATGGTAATGAATCCCGATTACAATTCATCAGAACAGATCATAAGATATAACCTTGAACCTGTAATTTACAGTTTCCCTTCTTTTGAGAGATTCGCCGGTGTCGCATCTAAACACGGTTTACTGAAATATCCGGTTCACATTAAGATTGATACCGGGATGCATCGTTTAGGATTCATGCCTGAGGAAATCAATGCTCTCGCAGAAAAACTTTCAAGTCAGGAATCTGTTAAAGTTGCCTCGGTATTCTCACATTTTTCTTCAAGCGAAGATGAACAATATGATGATTTTACACACAGGCAGGCTGATGAGTTAATTAAAGCTGCTGACAGGATCAGGGCAGCGGCCGGATATCCTTTCCTCCTTCATATATGTAACTCTGCAGCTATTATACGATTCCCTCAATATCATTTCGATATGGTCAGGCCGGGGATTGGTATCTACGGAACCGGCGATCTGCCGGGACTTGATCTGAAACCGGCCGGCCGCTACAAAACAAGGATCTCGCAGGTCAAGAAGATCGGGGCTGGTGAGCCTGTTGGTTATGGCTGTGCTGATATCTCAGACAAGGAGAGAACAATTGCAATAATTCCGGCAGGATATGCTGACGGACTTAACAGAATGCTGGGCAACAGGAACGGCAGCCTGTTTATAAGAAGCAGAAGAGTACCAATAATAGGAAATATCTGCATGGATATGTGTATGGCTGATGTAACAGGACTTGATGTTTCAGTTGATGACGAGGCTGAGATTTTCGGAGATAATATAAGTATCAGTGAGATTGCATTGAAATGTCATACTATTCCTTACGAAATGCTTACCTCCATTCCTGCGAGGGTAAAACGCGTATTTTACCGCCAATGATCAGTATTTAGCAACAATAGGCATTCTTCTGCCGTCACCAAATGCTTTGGATGATATCCTTAATACCGGGGCTGCCTGATATCTTTTGAATTCATTGAAGTTGATCATACTGATCACTTTTTCAACTGTCTCGCGGTCAATGCCTTTACCTGTAATTTTTTCTGCCGGCTTCTGTAATTCGATATACTGGTAGAGGATAGCATCAAGTATGTTATAATCCGGCAGTGTATCAGTGTCAAGCTGGCCGGGTTTTAACTCGGCCGACGGCAGTTTGTTAATAATACTGACCGGGATCACTTCCTTCTCCCGGTTTATGTATCCGGATAGCTTATAGATATCAGTTTTATACACATCTCCGATCACCGACAAGCCTCCGGCCATGTCTCCGTAAAGCGTCCCGTACCCTACAGCTGCTTCACTTTTGTTTGAAGTGTTCAGAAGGATACAGCCAAATTTATTCGATACCGCCATCAGGAGAACCGCTCTTATCCTCGCCTGTATATTTTCTTCAGTGACGTTGCGTTGTCTGCCGGTGAACAATGGACTGAGTACTTCTTCAAACGCCCTGAATGGTTTCTCGATGCTTATTATATCATACTTTACGTCAAGGCCTTCAGCCAGTTTAACGGCATCAGTTACCGAACTTTCCGATGAATACCTTGATGGCATCAGAAGGGCTCTGACATGTTCTTTACCCAGCGCATCAACAGCCAGGCAGAGACACACTGCGGAATCGATCCCTCCTGACAGTCCAATGATGCAGTCGGTGAGGCCTGACTTTCTGAAGTAATCACGGATGCCGGTTATAAGAGCTTTATGTATCAGTTCGATGGGATCCTTGTACTCTGCTTCTTGTTTTACAATGCCTTCCATTATCTCTTCAACGGTGAAGGTTTCAACAACCTCTTCGAAAAAAGGCAGCTGACGGATGATTTCTCCATTACGGTTAATTATTTTCGATGCCCCATCGAAGATAAGTTCGGAATTTGCTCCTGTCTGGTTTATTGTAATCAGCGGGAGCTTATGCTTACGGGCTTTGTTTTTGAAGATCTCAGCCTTGTCTCCTGTTTTTCTGTATGCGAATGGCGATGCCGACATATTGATTATCAGGTCGGGATCCTGTTTTGCCAGCTCATTCATAGGAGAGATAGTGTACAATCTCTTCTTTTCAAATTCATTATCGAATGATTGTTCGTCCCAGAGATCTTCACAGATTGTCAGTGCAAGCTTAAGGTTCCTGAACCTGAAAACAGAGAACTTATTCTGAGGCTCGAAATACCTGTATTCATCAAAGATATCATATGTAGGCAGCAGGGCTTTGCTTGTAGAAAAGATTATTTTTCCTTCAGAAAGGACAAGAGCCGAATTATATAGTTTTTTGCCTTCAGGGTTCGTGTTTATTGTAGGTGATCCGACAATGGCGGTAATGCCATAACATTGTTCTGCTATTTCATTTACAGTTTTGTAGCACTTTTCTATAAATTCCTGTCTGTCAAGAAGATCTAGAGGCGGATAGCCGGGTACAGATAGTTCCGAGAAAATCACAAGATCTGATTTATCTGCTTTAGCCTTCCTTATGGCATCAAAAATGAGAGTTTTATTTCCTGAGAAATTCCCGATATGATAATTCAGCTGAGCAATTGTTATTTTCATTTCACATCCGATCAAAAAATAACTCCAAATCTGAATGAAAGGAGTTTATGAGAAACTTTATCAACAGGCTGGTCTCCAAGATCCTTTGTTATGTCGAGGAAATTATTTTCAAAACCCAGACCAAGAACTGCTGCTGTATTTCCCCCAAGACCATATTCCAGTCCTGCCATTATATGATATGACATATTGATCTTTTTCAGTTCCGATGTTGCTTTTTCTCCCTTTATATCCAGGGAAGGGATGTCAGCTTTTCCTCCGACAAGTATTTTAGGATCAAGACCCATATCTGCAAAGAAAGTATAATAGCCTATCTGGTTCGTCTGAAGTTTCAGCCCCAGAGGAATTGACAAATACTGGATTTTATAAACAATTGATTCACCTGGTTCAACATCAACCATTTTATCGGGATATTTAATGAGTTCGAAGTGAGTCAGGGTATTGCTGACAAGTCTGCCTCCGGTATTAATGATGTTTAATCCGGTTGAGATTGAATAGTTTGGTCCGAAATACTGATTAAAGGATATCCCGAAATTAAAACCAGGTCTTGCGCCTTCATTTTTTACCGAACTTACATCTGTTGAGAACCAGCTTATCACAGGATCGAGGTGTACCCCGAAACTGATTATGGGCGGGAGCCCGAAGTGTCCGCCCGGGCGGCCGCCGGGCTGACTGTATGCTCCGATGCTGAAAGAAAGGAGGAGCATGCAGGTAAGTACCCTGGCTGAGTCAGAAAAGTATTTTAATTGTTGTGCCATTTTCCTGTAAAGAATGATATTTTGGATTTAAATGGTTCTAAAACGTCAATTTTCCGAATAAATTCTGTCTGTTCTGCGAAATTAACAAATATAATAATGGAAGTTATTGCCACGTTAAGATAGTTGTCAACCATTTAAAAGTTATATATTTCGGTATTTATACTGTATTAAATGCGGGTTCGTATATTTATACTGATAACATGTATATCATTTTTGTCGTGGCTGGTATCATGCAGAAATAATCCATACAAGGTTGATATTTCTTCTGTCAAAGTCGATCTGAAGATTCAAAGGCTTGAACAGGATCTCTTTCTTTCTGATCCTTCAGAGCTTCCGCAGGATATTGAGGTCCTTAAGGAGAAATACAAGGTTTTCCTGCAATTATTCGGGTCTGTAATAAATGCAGGCGAAATAAGTGATTCTTCATTCAATGATATTATGGTAAGTTTCTGTACCGACAGGCTTAATAACGAAGTCTTTTCAGTTGTGAATCAGCAATATTCTGATATTTCCTGGATAGAGGAAGAACTGGAAGATGCTTTCCGGTATTACAGGTATTATTTCTCAGGCAGGAATATCCCGGAGGTATACACCTGTATAACAGGGTTCAACGCCAGTATGATAACCCTGAAGGATTCCATAATTGGCATAAGCCTTGATAAATATCTCGGATGGGATTCAGAATATTACAAAATGCTGAATATTTACAGGTATCTGGCAGCAAGGATGAATTCATACAATATAGTTCCTGATTGTATGTATGCATGGGGAAAGACTCAGTGGGATTTTGAAGATATGAAATATCCCGATAGTAATGTTATTACAGAAATGATACATGAAGGTAAGCTGAAATACTTTGAACAGTGCATGCTCCCGGAACTGAAAGACACGCTGCTTTTCGGATTTTCCGGTGATCAGATGCAATTCTGCAGGAACAATGAAGGACAGATGTGGCAATATCTTGTGGAGCACGATCTTCTGTTCAGCAGCGACCAGATGACAAGGCGGAAACTCACGGGAGAAGCGCCTTTTACCAGTTTTTTCACCAATGAATCTCCCGGCCGGGCAGCAGTATGGATTGGTTTCAGGATTGTTGAGAGCTATATGCGGAATAACAGGGATATGACACTTGAAGGTCTTATGAATGAAAAGGATATACAGGGTATTCTTGGGAAGGCAAGATATAATCCGCAGTAAAAGGCAGGGAATGAAAAACAGAAGGGCTGCCGGATTCCGGCAGCCCTTCTGCTCTTCTGAATGCAATATTACTCAGGATGTATAGCCTCAACCGGGCATACATCAGCACATGCACCACAATCAGTGCAAATATCCGGGTTGATTTTATAGATATCTCCTTCTGATATTGCTTCAACAGGACATTCATCAATGCATGTTCCGCAAGCAGTGCAGTCTTCACTAATTTTGTAAGCCATTTCTATTGTTTTTAATTAAAATAATTACGTTAAACGCCCAAAGTTACCAAAAATTCCAAATTAAAAAAATTCTCCTATGCTGTACAATAATTATGCCGGATTCGGGAAAAATGATTTTAATTAAATCAGGATTATTCCACTTTAAAAATCAAGGCTGAACGAGAGGTAGAAAACCCTTGGCAGGATATAATGGTCTTCGATACCCCAGGCCCAGTCGGCCCGTATGAAATACCCTGCCAGCTGAGCCCTCAGTCCGGCTCCGAAACCGGTAATTATTGGCGGTCTGTGGGATTCAAGTGTAACGGTTACGGGCCCGTTCTTTATTATTTCACTGTCATAGGCATTCTGCCCTGACCATGGGTATTTTCCGGTCCATGCCGATCCGATATCCCCGAAACCTACTACCTGGAGGCTGTTAAGAAAATTTGAACGGAGCGGATGACCTGCAAAATACCTGACAAAAGGCCAACGGATCTCGCTGTTGATCAATGCGAAACTGGTGCCGTTCCTGGCATTCTGAATAAATCCCCTCATATTGGTTGCAGTAGTCTGGAACCCGTAATTGACATCAGGATTAACAGGTATTGTAGTATCGAACATACCTGAAGGATTAAACAGGTAGCCCATCCAGTTGTCAACTCCTCCAAGATAGTAAAGAAGCCTTGTCGGACCATACGAAGTGCTTGCCGCAAAACGGTTTGCCCATATCAGCTCACGGTGTATCTTGGTGTATTTCCTGAAATCGATCCCCAGTACGATCATATCCGATTTGCCTGAGGATATCCTTTTATAGTATTCTCCAAAGATCTTGAACCTCGTCCCGTAATAAATATTGACCAACCTTTTACGCGTATTGTCGTAAATTACCTCTCCTTTCAGGCTTACCCAGTGGCGGTTAAGATTCTCACTCATAAGAGTCGCCATGTCAATAGGTACGAAAACATGGCTGTCATAACGGTATGACAGGGTGCCTTTCAAAGCAAAAACTGGCGTAAAAGGCTTTGAGAAAGTAAGGTAGACATTATGAGTATGGGATTTTACAAGCGAGTCGCCTGACACACTTTCGTATGCCTGGCGGTAGAAAATAAGCTGTTTATCGAATTTACCCTTAAGGTTTTCAACACTTACAAGGTATTCATTACTGTCGAAATTTCCGGAAAACCTGAACCCCCCGGTTATCCGGTAATCCTCAAAGAGATCTATGATACCAAACCTGGAGAGAACGTTCATGCCGGGATTATAATACTCTGAACCTTCACTGTATATCTGGTATGAATTATTCAGAAAGGTGAAATCAACCTGGTTGGCGATATAATTATTATAAAATGAGGTTTCATATATTTTTAACTGCGGCATTTTTAAAACACCTGTATCCAGGTCGATATTCATATAGTCCTTCCGCCATAATTGCTCGTAATAATTTTGTTTTTCTTTTTCGAAGATATAGTGCCTGATATCGATCGGTTCCTCCTTGATGAAATATTCGTAATATGGTTTTGTAAGCGTATCCCTTCTTCTTTTATCTTCTGCCACGAGCCATTGTCTGATCTGTTCAACGCTGTCTGCCTTATGAAAGAAAATGTTCTTCTCCTTCCTGAAATTGCTGATACTGATATCTTCCGGCTGAACAGGTTTCGTACTGCCCATTTTCCCTTTCCTGAGGATAAACCTTCCCTTATTGAACAGAACTTCTCCATAATCGTCAGTAGTACTTGCAACAGACTGGTTAAGAATGTTCCTGTCATAAGCCGTAACCGGTGTTGATGTCAGAAAATACCTGTAATGAGTTGTTGTATCGATAAAAGCTATTGTACTGTCAAATTTCGCCATATACCTGTTAATTACCCCGTCGGTATTCCCGATGTAGGTAATGTTATTGCGGATTGATCCGGCAGGTGAGAACCGGTCAGTGTATCTGCCTTCAGTGAGCCTTGTGAGAAGCTTGGTCCCTGCTGCAATGTCGTAGGTGAAAAGATCGAAAGTCAGGCCTAGTCTTTCAAAAGGATCTCCGGTGTTGGTCAGAGTATCCGATAATCTGTTTGATGAGAAAATAATTTCGTTGGGTGAATTATTTAGGAAAGCCGGATTAAGATCATCGGCTATGTCTCTTGTGATCTGCTCATTTGTGGCTGAAGCGATAGTGTGGATGTAGAGATCAGTAAGGCCATCCTTTACTGCAGACATTACAAGGGATGATCCTTCGGGTGAATACGAAAAATCGAGCACCTTATCAAAATACAGCAGGTTTCTCTTCTCTGTCGATCTTTCTGCTACCCGGTAGAAGTATATAACAAGACCTGCTTTTTCTTCATTTATGAAAGTAAGTATCCTTCCTGAGGGATGCCATGCCATTACCGGATAAGTTTTATCGCTCACATAATCATATTTCGGTTCGGCACGGAAAATGACTTTATGTTTCCCGGTAGCCTGATTGTAAAGCCATATCTTCTTCCTTCCCAGGTCATTTGTGACATAGGAAATATAAGCACCGTCAGGTGATATTTTGACCTGCTGATAGATCTGATCCTTCTTTGACCTGCGAATAGTATTCCCGTCTTCCCCTGTCAGATCTTTGTCATCTGAATATTCTTTCCTGTAAAATGCCTGCCATTCAACGAGGAGTTCTTTCAGCTTTTTACCCACTACGTAGAGGATTCCGTCGTCTATTTTTTTATAGACTTTTGTCAGGTAGATAATATTCGGGATCAATGCATCACCATATTCTCTTCCGAGAAACCGCCAGAATGACTGACCGGCATAAATTGCATTCTCGTATTCAAGGTGGTTTATATTCTTATATTCCCCCGACATGATCCCATCCTTTACCCTGTTCTCAGCTTCATCATCCCAGCCCCAGGCAACATAATTAATAAGCCCCTTAAAGTACCAGTCGGGCATATTTATCAGGGATGAGCTTGGTATTCTGTCCTTTACCTCAGCATTATAAAGCATTTCATTGATTATGACTTCAGCAATTGCAGAGGCTATCTGTTTCTGGAATTCTATATGGTCATTTTCATAGTACAGCGATACCTTATTGGTTATAAGTCTGCTGTAACCCCCTGTATTATAACTCTCCTCATCAAATGTTACAAGGTTGATATTTGATTGTTTATACTCGGCATTCTTATTATAGATGATGAAGATGAGTCTTTTTTCAAGTGTGTAGTCGAAGAAATCTTCTATCTCCTCAAGTTTCTTTGTGGCATAATCGGCAGTGAATTCAGCCAGGTCACGGCCATATTCGTTAAAATAACAGTCAAAATCCTCAAACCTGTAGTACATCCAATAATAATCATAGTACTGAACCCTGTTTTTTCCGAATGTCATCTGATGGCCATTATAGAACTGGCCACCAGCATCAGCGAATGCAAAACATGCAAATACAATGATTATCAGATTCCGGACATAATTCATTATATTATCCTTCATTGGATTATGACGGTATCTTATCAGCAAATTTTGTTCCAACAAGTATTGTTTATGAGGCAAAACTAATGATATTATATTTTATATTATCTAAAACGATTAAACTTTATTATTTTTGTTCTGTTTGGCAAAAAAATTTTTTACGGTCTGATTTTTGTTGTGTTTTATGCAACCATTTCAAGGCAGGATACGTTAATAATATAATAGGCTGTTACGAAAAAGATTTATCAAATGTCATCTAACAATATTCTTAATATGAAAAAAATAATTTTATTTTTCACGATTATTCTTATGAGTGTCTCACTGGTTGCGCAGCCGGTGATGAAGGTTTCGGAGCAGAGCCATGATTTTGGCAAGTTCAAGGAAGAAGCAGGACGGCAGTCATATGATTTCATTGTAACAAATACGGGTAATACCCCGCTGGTGATCCAGAACATTGTGGCATCCTGCGGATGCACAACACCGGAGTGGACGAGGGAACCTATCGCTCCCGGGAAGGAAGGTAAAATCAAAGCAATTTATGATCCTAAAGACAGGCCAGGGGCATTCAATAAAACTCTGTCGGTATACACAAATGCGAAACCCGAGGTGGCTGTGCTAGTAATTAAGGGGGAGGTCATACCACGTGAAAAAACTGTTGAAGAATTGTTCACTTACCCGGTTGATTCTGCAAAAGCTGTTAGGTTTGAGAGTAACCATCTGGCATTTACAAACGTGAAGAAAACCGAAAAGAAGATAAGGGTCATGCCGATAATCAACACTTCAAATAAACCGGTTAAGATAGGTTTTGAAATGGTGCCGGCCCATCTTTCCCTGAAAGCCAATCCCGAGACCCTTAAACCAGGACAGAAAGGGCTCATTGAAGGAACCTATGATGCTACAAAGAACAACTCCTGGGGTAATGTAAGTGAAATGGTAAAAGTGGTTCTGAATGGAGTAACTCAGAATACTTCATACTATTATATCTCTGCAAATCTTGTTGAGGATTTCTCAAAGCTTTCCAAAGAAGATCTCGAAAATGCGCCTGTATTCAAACTTGCTTCAACAACAGTTGATCTGGGGAAGATCCCGGGATCCACGGAAAAGGAAGTTGAGTTTAAGTTCACAAACGCTGGTAAAAATGATCTTGTAATCCGGCATGTAAGATCGACATGCGGCTGCACAGCAGTCCTTCAGAATCAGCAGGGAATGGGCATTAAGCCGGGACAGTCGAGCTCTATAAAAGCCGTTTTCAATTCAGGCACATATAAGGGAAAAGTGACAAAAGCTATTTACGTCTATACAAACGACCCAAAAAATTCAGAAGTGGTATTGATGCTTAATGCGGAAGTTGATCAGCTTGCTTCTGCAAAATAAAGCTGATTCAAGATATATTTTAAGGGTGCTGACAATTTGCCGGCACCCTTTTTTATTATTTTTACATCTTATCTGTCACCGGGATGATTCGGAAAAACAAATACAGGAGCGCTGTACATGTTGCTAAAGGGACCTCCCGCCCCCCTTCTGTCAATCCGGTAATGCTGAATGTGAACAAAACCGGAAAGAAAAAAGAGTTATCAGTTGATGATTATGTCTCCGGGATACTGTCGGGAGACAGGGCAATCCTGAGCAAGGCAATAACGTTGGTTGAAAGTTCATTACCTGACCACCAGGATCAGATCAGCGAGGTTGTTGAGAGATGTCTTGCACATAGCGGAAACTCAATCAGGATTGGAGTGACCGGTTCGCCGGGAGCAGGGAAGAGCACTTTCATTGAATCATTCGGATTATGCATTGTCAGCACTGGCAGAAAGCTTGCCGTACTTACCGTTGATCCCAGCAGTAAAAGGACAAGGGGAAGCATTCTGGGCGACAAAACACGGATGGAGAAACTAAGCGTTCATCCTTCAGCATTTATCAGGCCTTCACCTGCTGCAGGAATAGCAGGCGGCGTTGCCAGGAGAACAAGAGAAGCCATAACACTCTGCGAAGCAGCAGGTTTTGATACCATACTTGTTGAAACGACCGGCGTCGGGCAAACCGAAACAACAGTAAACTCAATGGTTGATTTTTTCCTGCTTCTTATGCTTGCCGGCTCCGGAGATGAGTTACAGGGTATAAAGAGGGGAATCATGGAAATGGCTGATGCTGTTGTCATTACAAAAGCTGACGGACAGAATATATTGCAGGCTGAAACAGCTAAGGATTTTTTCAGCAGTGCCCTAAGACTTTTCCCGGTACCCCCATCCGGGCAGGTTCCTGAAGTGTTTACCTGTTCTGCATTGGAATACAAAGGGATAAAGGAACTCTGGGACAAGATCCTGAAATATATTTCACTGAGCATACAGAGCGGGTATTTCCGGGAACGGCGCAGGGAGCAGGTAGTAGCCGGGATGTATGATGCTGTATCCCATTACCTTCACGACTCATTTTATAATGATAGAATAATCAATACTTTAATAAAGACAATGGAGAAACAGCTATATGATGGCAAGATAACTCCGTACAAGGCAGCAGCCATCCTTATAGATAAATACAGAAACGGATAAGCGGGAACACAAATATTCCTATCTTTGACGCCTTGAACAATTAATTACCTGATATAAACTAAAGACAATTAAATGAAAAGAGTATTCTACCTGTTATTAATGGCAGCCCTTGTAGGTGCCTGTACATCAGAACCCCGTTATGTTATCAAAGGTGATATCGAGGGATCAGACAATGAACTATTCTATCTGCAAAGAATTGTTGACGGACAGATAGTTCCGATTGATTCGGCAGTTTCACAAAAAGGGTCCTTCAAAATGACCGGTACAATCAATTACCCCGATCTTGTACAGCTGCTTGCAGCGGATAAAGGTGCAAGGATCAATTTTTATCTGGAAAATGCAGAGATCACCATAAGCGGGAAAATTGACTCCCTGGATGCAGCAAAGATATCCGGATCAAAGACACAGGATGAATATCAATCCCTTATTGGTGCAAGCAGTGCATTTAACGAGCAGGCAATGAATATCGACAGGGAATATCAGACAGCAAGACAGACTAATAATACTGAAAAGATGTCGCAGCTGGAAAAAGAAATATCCGGTCTTGAAGAGAAAATGATCGCAGTGCAAAAAGATTTCGTTAAAAATAATCCCTCTTCCTATGTTGCTCCTGCCGTTCTGAGAAGCATTTCTTATTATATGGAAGGTGACGAAATAGCCAACATAATAAGTGCTATGGACACAAGCGTAGCAAAGACCCCGATTGTAAGAGAGCTAAGTGATATGGCAACTGCCATGAAGGCTGTAGCTATCGGTCAGAGAGCGCCGGATTTTACAATGAATGATGTAAACGGGAATCCTATTTCTCTTTCATCAAAGATTGGATCGAAACTTCTCCTGGTAGATTTCTGGGCCGGATGGTGCAATCCCTGCAGGCAGGAAAATCCTAACCTCGTAAAGATCTATAACCAGTTCCACAAAAAGGGTTTTGATATCTTCGGTGTCTCACTCGATCAGCAGAAAGAAAGCTGGATTAAGGCAATCGCTGATGATAAACTGACCTGGACACATGTATCTGATCTTCAGTACTGGAATAATGCAGCTGCCAGATTGTACTCCGTAAGAGCTATCCCTGCCAATTTCCTTCTTGATGCATCTGGCACTATAATAGCAAGGAATCTGAGAGGTGATGCACTTTTGAATAAAGTAAGTGAGGTGCTTGGCCAATAGGTTTCAGGCTTCCGTTTTAGTTAATTCTTCAAGAATAAAACCTGTTCCCCGGACGGTACGGATATCTATATTACTGTCCTCTGAGATGTATTTCCTTAACCGGCTTATGAAGACATCCATGCTGCGGCCGAGGAAATAATCGTCCTCACCCCATATTTCTGTGAGGATATCCTCCCTCGCGAGAACTTTGTTCTTATTTACTATGAAATATTTCAGCAGCTGGGCTTCCTTGAGAGTCAGCTTCTCTTTTGTGTTACCGCAGGTAAGTTCAAGAGTATTAAAGTTAAGAGTGGTATTTGAAATTTTGTATTCATCATTGGCCGAGGAATAAGCTCTTTTTAGTATATTATTTATTTTAAGAATAAGTACTTCAGGATCAAATGGTTTGGTAATATAATCATCTGCACCTATCTTGAGTCCCCTGACAATATCCTCCTTAAGGCTTTTGGCAGTAAGGAATAACAGAGGCATGTCAGGCTGAGCTTCCTTTATTTTTTCACCAAGGGTGAAGCCATCCATTTCAGGCATCATAACATCGAGCACACATATATCAGGTTTTTCCCTGGAGAACAACTCCCAGGCCTCTTTCCCATCCCTGGCAAGGGATACATCAAATCCGTTGATAGTGACATATTGGGAGAGAATATTCCCGAAATCCCTGTCGTCTTCGGCTAGCAATACTTTCATAACCTGTTTAATTATAATGGTAATGTTACTGTAAAGATACTACCTTTTCCCGGTTTACTCGACAAAGTGACATCACCTCCGTGGGCTGTGGCAATCTTTTTAACATAGTAAAGGCCGAGACCCAGTCCTTTGTACTTGTGTATATTTCCCGAGGAAGCACGGTAGAATTTATCGAAAACATGTTTCTGGTCATTCTTATTTATACCTATTCCGTTATCAGTTATTCTGATTGAAACAACACCGTCCTGGATAAATCCTTCGATATTGATCACAGGTTCTTTATCGCAATACTTGACTGCATTTGAAAGCAGATTATTGATCAGCGTAGTGAAATAAACAACGTCAATATTGGCTTTTATCCCGTTGAAATCGTATTTCTGGGTAATGTTTGCCGAATTCCCGACGCCTGTCTGGAAACTGAGGACTATATCCTTCATAACATCTTCAATATCAGTCTTCTTCTTGTCGAGTTCGAACTGCGTCCTTTCCCACATGCTGATTTCAAGTATCATGTTAATCAGCTGGTTAAGATGGACGCTCTGTTTTCCTATGAGTTTTGCCGTTTCAAGGATCTTTGAATCATCCTTTCTTATCCTGTCCATCTCAAGTGTCTTTCCCGCCACAGTGATTGTCGCCAGAGGTGTTTTAAGCTCATGTGTCATATTGTTAATGAAATCGGTCTTCAGGTTCGACAACCGCTTCTCTTCCACAAGATTGCGATATGTTATCAGGAAAATGATAATAACAATAAGTATGCTGAATATGCTAGTACCAAGTGAAGCGGCTGTCTCACGAAGTATAAGTTTACTTTTATCGGAGAAATCGATGTAATATTCAAAGAACAATTCATAATAATTATCAATCAGGATATCGCGGTACACCATAATGCTTGATTTTGAACCTGTCTCAACAGGCTCCTGTCGCGGCCGTCCTCTGACCCCCCTGTTCGCGAAAAACTCATTCTGATAAATATTGAATGTATCGCGACCTATCAGATTAAGATTGTTAATTCCAATCCTGTGATTAAAACTGGCTTCATAGCCCATCCGTTTAAAATAATCGGAGAGGTAAGTTGAGAGGTCCTGTTCAGTGTTCAGTGCAAACAGAAAATAATCATAAATCTCTTTTTTCTTTTCCGCAAGAGCCTTCTCATCAGTAATATTTTCAAGCTCCTTTATGGCCAGCCCGGAATAGTCATCAAGGAGGAAGCGGACAGTGTCATATGCACTTCTCCTTCCAAAAAGGGTTCTTACAGCTTCCTGGGAAATAGATCTGTATCTGAGGGAAAGCATTTCGTCTTTCTGCTGCCACACACCCTTTATTATTATTACCTGCGCCGCGATAAGGACTATAATTGCAAAGATACCGAGCACCAGGACCGTATTCTTCTTGTTCATAAGCAGCTGTTTGTTTGTCAAATGTATTAACTTTTTCCGTAAGGACAGGAAACCTGACAGAAACATTAACCTTACGTTAACCCTTTGTTAACAATAGAACCGGGTAAACGGCATTAACTTTGAATCGAAACAAGCAAAAAGGTCAGCCATGAAAAGGAAGAACATAATTTCAGCAGTCGTCATCTTTACCTTGCTCTTCTCATCGGTTCCTGTTATCTATGCACAGGAAAAGACAAAGGAAGAAAAAGAAAAGGAATTAAAGATGCAGGAGGCCATTATTGAGAAGAAAAAAGCAATGGCCGACAAAGAGGCAGCTATTAAAGAAGCTCAGAAGGAACTTGAGCAGCTTAAAAAGGAACAGGCGAAAGATAATGAGGAGCTTATGCAGGAGCTTATGAAGGACCGCAAAGTTAAGATTGATGATCCTGCAATTAATAAGGATGCAGCAAGAATCTATGGTGACTGGTCAAGGAACAGGCCGATGAATATGGGAGATCCTTTCGTTATGGGGCCCGGATCCGATTTCTGGCGTCAGTATGATACAAATTCTCAGAGGACTTCATGGGATTTTACTAAATCTGTCCGTGAGAATTCTTTCTCGAGAGATTATATATTTGACGTTGATGAATCGGTGAAGAATGTCACCATGGCGGTATTTGGAGACTGTAGCGCAGGAGATATCCGTATCAGGATCCTGATGCCCGGCGGGAAAACATATGCCGACATTGTGATTGATGAGTTCGGTAACCTGAACTGGAGGAAATCGTTCAACATATCGGATACCGAGAACAAGGACAAGGTTGGAGAATGGAAATTTGAAATTAAAGCTTCAAAAGCAACGGGTTATTTCAGGATATCTCTTCAGGCCAGCTGACCGGAAGGCTGGTGATTTGTTTTCATTCCTTTGTAAATGAGGCCGGGAAGTGGGGTCCGGTCTCATTTTTTATTCTGTCTGAGCAGATGCTCTGCCTCCTTTAACACTCTCAACCCTTATAGTATACTTATTTCCGCCCTTCACTATCCACTTCAGATTTACTTTCTGGTAGCCAGGTATGTTTGTTATTTTTATCCTGCCCGGATCTTTCTTCTGTTCCCTGGTAATATTAAGATCGGCATTTTCAACTATCATGCCCGCTATGATATTCCCGCCCTCGAGAAAGACATAATCGGGAGGATCGATCTTGTACTTCAGGTTCGACGCTGAATGTGTCGGCAGCATCCTTATGTTCTCAACAGTCGCCGTCACCTCTCTGAGACCTCCGTCAAGCTTAGTTACTTTCACATCTCTTATCTCCAGTTTCGGTGATTGATATGCATTATAGATACAGAATGCCGCATTACGGTGAGCATCTGATTCAAGAAGGAAGCCTGGATGAAGCCGTCCGAAGCTCTTGCTGAAACCACCTATTTCAACTTCTCCATAAACAGGGTGGTTGATCTTCTGCCAGGGAATGAAAGAGTCCTCAAACAGGAGCAGCCTGTCAAATTCGTAATCGTCAGTATTAGTTGTGTCGTAAAACATAAGGTAGCTGTTCCACAACTCATTTGACCACACGAAACATCCCATGGCACCGTGCCACCAGTCGAGTTCGCCCCCATAAACAGTATACATATCCTTCCATATTGTAACGAGTTTGTAGCCCGGGATTATCTCTTCTCCCTTCTTCCCGATTGTATTCATCACTTCATCATCAGCCCGGCTGTATGCTTCGGCACCTCCGCCTTCTATCGACGGGCCCTTCAGTATGAGACCACCGGAATTGTGGAATGATTGGGCCCCTGTTATATTCCTGTGTTTCAGAATGAAATCTCTGACCGCCTGATTCTCCGGCTGTGTGAAAGGGTATTTATGTGCCCCGCTCTGAATATAGGCAGGCTCCCAGTTAAATCCCCAGTCGCGGTTCCCGTCATACCCGCCGGGTCCATCCTCATTGACCAAACCGTCGTTGTCATTATCAATGCCTTCAGAGCCAAGGAGCTCATATTCTCCTTTCTCTCCCGGTTTTACACGGATCATCCGTCTGGGATCATCGGGATCAGTTTTATACTGTCCGTCAGGATTCCTCCTCCTCATCTGGCTGATATTCTTATCACCATTTAGATCATCGCTCCCGTCCTCGTCAAATAGTCCGTCACGGTCGGTATCATATGGCATCATACCTGATCTTGGCGGTACTCCCACAGAAGTAAAATACTCCCTGGAATCCGGGTTGATCGTGGGGGTAATGTAAAATGTCTTGTCAGCGAGGAGCTGCTTTATAAATGCATTGTCGGGGAACATCTCACACAGGTACCAGGCTGTATACATGGCCATTTCTGTTCCCTGCAGTTCAATTGAATGGATGTTGCCATCAATCCAGAAGGCA
>MWDJ01000022.1 GCA_002070505.1 Bacteroidetes bacterium ADurb.Bin145
ATCTCACTTTCTTTGTCTGCAATCATTTTCTGAACAGCGGGAGGTACGTCCTTATCACTAAGGGTAAGGATAAGAACCTTATAGTCGGTTAGCAGATCCTTTTCAACAGCTTCCCCAAAGCCAATCCTGTAAATCTCGTCGCCATACATGTCCAGATCATCCATAGAACACAGAACTGCATCAGCCTGTGCCGCTTTACTTTTGATATCGTCGCTGTAAAGACGTGGGGTGGCTGTCATATACAACCTTTTCTTTGCTTTGATGAAATCATTGTCATGCACTTTGACAAATGCTGACTCATCATCTCCTTTTAGAGTTACCCCTGTGGTCCGATGGGCTTCATCACAGATAATCAGGTCGAATTCATCAATTTCAGGTAGTTCTTTACGAAGTTTCTTTTGTGTTGAAGATATTACCTCAATTGATTGGTATGTCGAAAATACCACGGTCATCCCTTTACTCCCGTTCCGCTTATAGTACCGAAACTGACGTATTATATCATGCACATCCGTGGAAGCAGGTAATGCTAAATCAACCACACTAAAGCTATCTAAGTCCTCATTCTTGGATTTACTTAGAGAAACTTCTGGATCGGAACAGATGCAGATTGAGTTTATGGGTTCCTGGGCATAAGTTGTCCATTCACGTAAAATCTGACCTAAAAGTGAAATTGAAGGTACAAGGTATAATATGGTGCCTTTACCATTTGTCTCATTTTCTGCAATCCGAAGAACATTAAAGGTTTTTCCCGTTCCGCAGGCCATTATTAATTTCCCTCGGTCATTTGTTTTAAAGTATTCGTGAGCTTTTTCTAAAGCTTCCCGTTGATGTGGCCTTATCTGACGGTCTGTAATTCTTGATTTCTCGCCATGAATTCCACTCTCAAGCTTAGCCCAATCGACTGGGGCTTCCTGCAGTTCATAAAGGTTTATTCTTGTTACGGGCGGATTTTGGTTCTTTATGGCACCAGTGGCGTTCGGGCCCCATTTATTGGTTGTGGAAATCCATAACCTGACTGAAAATCCGACTGTCCTGAGTTGCTCATCCTTAAATTTACGGCTTGAGGTAGCAAGGAAGGAATCCACGGCAGGTTTGTCAATTACAGTGGACTCTTGATAACATTTACATTGAATAGCCCAATAGTCGCCTTCATGTGTCAAAGCAACAAGGTCTATTCCTGTGTCACTGCCGCCGAGGTCATTTTTTGCAGGGAATTCTTCCCAGAGCCATACATGCTTAAACTTAAACGCATATTTCGGATCCGTTTTAAGGTAGGCTTGCATTAACCTTTCGAAACGGGTGCCTTTGTCTTTTTCAGTAAAGGAAATTTTACGGTACTTATCGAGTATCTTCTGAAAGCTCATTATACTAAGAATAACTGTTCAATAAAGGTAGACATAAAACTTAAAAACTTTTACTTCACAACCATTTTATCCTCAATCCTGTCATAATGACAGCATTAATGCTTTCTTCCTTTTATGAGATATTTTAAGGTATAAAATGCTAAATTTGTAATGTGAGGACTGAAATAAACGTTAATGCTGATATTCTTACATGGGCTATTGCCCGTGCAGGATTTGACTTGCATGAGTTTACTGATAAGCTCCCTAATGTTCAAAAATGGATTGAAGGGGAAAAGAACCCAACAGTCAAGCAGTTAGAAGATTTTTCCAAAAAAGTATATATTCCTTTCGGATATCTTTTTTTACCTGCTCCACCAAAAGAGAAATTACCAATTCCCTTTTACAGAACTGAAGGTACAAAAACAACCACTGTCAACATTAACATATATGACACAGTCCTGACTATGCAGCAAAGGCAGGATTGGCTGAAAGATTATCTAAGGGATTTATCTTATAAACCTTTACCATACGTAGGCAGGTTCGAAAACCATCTTAATGTTGCAGATATTGTGGCAGACATTCGAAGGACCTTGGAACTGAATGAGAATTGGGCAAGCGAATTTAGAACATGGCAGGAAACACTTGATTTTATCACTCACAAAATTGAAAACGAAGGAATAATAATTGCTTTTAATGGAGTAGTTGAGAATAATGTGTACAGAAAAATACCTGTCGATGAATGCAGGGGATTTGTATTGGTTGATCACATTGTCCCACTTCTGTTCGTAAATAATGCTGACAGCAAATCGGCACAGCTTTTTACGATTATCCACGAGCTTGCACATATATGGACTGGACACAGTGCTGGATTTGATTTTCGCAGGCTTCAGCCTGCAAATGAACCCATTGAAATTATTTGCGACAAAGTAGCAGCAGAATTCCTAGTGCCCGAAAGAACTTTCAATTCCGTTTGGAGCAAAAATCCAACAATCAGATATGCTTCCAGGTTCTTTAAAGTAAGTGAGATTGTTATTGCACGAAGAGCTCTGGATACAGGTAAGATTTCCAGGAAAGAATTTTTTGAGTTCTACGAGGATTATATCAGAAGAGATTTTTCTAAAAAAGAAAATCAGAAACCTGGCGGTGATTTCTATGCCACAACAAAGAAGAGACTCAGCATTGTATTTGCAACCCATGTAAATAATGCTGTCAAATCGGGTAAATTGCTGTATCGTGATGCCTGTAAGCTAACCAGCTTGAAAGGAGATACATTTCAGAAGTTTTTTACTGAACATTTTTAATAGCTGCCATGAGTGTCTTCATCGTGGATAGCAACTTCTTTATTCAAGCTCATAGAGTAAGTTATCCCCTAGACGTTGCATACAGCTTTTGGAATAAGGTAAAGCAGTTAGCGGATTCAGGGTTCATAATGAGTATAGATAAGGTAAAGGATGAAATTTTTGATAATCACGACCTCCTTTCTGAATGGTGTGAAGCTAACCTTCCCGATGACTTTTTTCATGATACTGCATCGAGTATTGAAAGCTATAGGCTAGTCACCTCATGGGTTGTATCAAGAAGTACACACTATCTTCCTAATGCAATTAATGAATTCTTGTCAGCAGAGGAGGCAGATGCATTTATTGTAGCTTACGCCCTTGATGATCCATCAAACAATATTATAGTGACACAGGAAGTAAGTGAACCTTTTCGTAGGAATAAGGTAAAAATACCTGATGCCTGTGATGCTCTTGGAGTAAGGTATGTAAATATGATGGATATGTTTAGGTTGCTTAGTGAGACCTTTTAAAATAGGACTACTAAGATGATAATTTCAATATGATGTTTGACTTCTCGCCTTCCTAAAATAAAAAGCCGAGATAACTCGGCTTGAAAATATGAAGCATAATTACTTTTGGCGGGTGGAACGTATGCTCCTCATTAGGGTTCTCTTTGTCCAATCCAGTGTGTCTGTTTTAGTCCACCCACGTTCCACACCAGCTTAGTTTTAGAAATCATTTTTAAAATTCTTGTCTTCATATTTTTCACATTTTTTTTAAGGTTTGTTAATAATTTACCGACGCTTTTTATGGCGTTAACTATCGAAACTAATATTTCTACTAATCTCGCCCAAGGTGGAAGAATATTCAGACTCACTAAAAGAACAAAGATACTTAGCAATCAATATTTTCACATACTAAGATAATCGGAATATATAAGAAATGCAAGACTTTTTGCTCGATGGAAAAGCTTGTTCAGATAATACAGCCTTTGAAAACGTATTATCCTACTATCTTTCCGCTATTATACTATCAAGATTGACGATCGCCATTATGTCCCTAATCAAATTTCGGTTCGATATTTCAAACCTCTTGTCTACAAAGAAAAAACCCTGTCGCGTTAACGGCGGGGTTTTTTATTTCGAGCTGAGCATCAAACGCAGTTTGAATGCGAAGTGAAGAAATAAAAAACCCCGACAGCCGACGCAGGAGGCTGACTGGGTTTTTTCTTTGGGCTGTTACCCCCAGAGGATCATGTAATAATCCTCCCACTCCAAAAGAAATTGGGCTAAAGTCCTTTTCAAATTCTATATCCTCTTTGCCGTTGGCTTCAGCCAACGGCAATTAAAGGACCCTGCAGATTCTGTATGCAAATAATTTGAAATATTCAGATCGGTTTTTGGATTAGCTATTCCTTTTCCCCAGCGACAGCCTTTTTTGCTGCCTCAAGGTGGAGGTAGACCTCGTGGTCATAAACAGGTTTCAGGTTCCAGGCTTGCTGAAGCATATCCAAAGCTTCTTTATATTTCCCTTGTTTATATAATCCCCAGCCTTTAGTGTCAATTATAAGATAATCATTAGGACTAATTATCAATGCCTTGTCAGCCAGTTCAAGACCCTCGCTGATATTTATATCTTTATCAATAAGTAACCAGGCAAAACTGTTTATAAACTCCGGATTTTCAGGTTCCAATGAAAGTGCTTGTCTGACATATTCTTCAGCTTTGTTAAGGATACCTGCAGCCGCATAAATATATCCCACGCCATCGGTTATTGTTGACTCAGATACAGAATTTTCTTTACGGATTGAAATATATTTATCAAGGTACTTCTTTGCCTCCTTGTCCTTTCCTTCAGCAAGCAACAGGATAGCCTGCCTGCGGACTATCAAGTCGTTATCAGGAAAATCCTGTTCCGCTTCCATGTACAGTTTCTTCTCTTTTTTATATTGCTCTGTATTATGATAAGCAGCTCCAAACTCACTGTAATAATATGCCCAGACTGGTTTTAGCCCCCATTTTTTATACAGATCCAGGGCTTTTTTAAATTCCGGTATTGCCTTATCATACCGATGCAATTCATTGTATTTGATGCCAATGATATAATATGGGAGAGACCTTTGATCATCCAGTTCCAGGATTTGTTTCAGGTATTTTATCTCTTCATAAGGGGTTTCAAAATATGAAGCATATAACCAATCGGCCAGAAGTTTCTGACTCAATGGCAGAAGTTCTCTTTTATCGTAAACGCGCATACACCATTTCCTGCCCTCATCGTATAAATACTGGTTTGAATATGACACAGCAATATAGATAGCTGCTGTAACTAAATTGGAGTCAATTGCCAATGCTTTCATATACCATTTCCGTGCAGCAGGATAATCTCTGCTGATGAAGGCTTTGTTCCCGTAGAAGTAATACCTGATTGCTTCCGGAGAATCTGAGGTTGTCCCCGAAAACCTTAGACCTAAAGGTATTTCTTCCGTAAGTTTGGAAACAATAAGAAAGTTCTTCACCATCAGTTTAAGAGAGTCTGTGATTTGAAAGATCAACTCTTCTTTTGCAGTCCCGTCTAATTCGAAAGCTTTGAGAGTTTCCAGGGTCCTTGAGTTTATTAACTGCGCATCAAGCCTGATTCTTGGGCCGGCCTGCTTTATACTCCCGTAGATTAAAATATCGGCATCGAGCTTCTGTGAGATTTTACCGGCAAGCGATGGTGTGATGGAAGTGTAATTAGCCAGTTTTTCAACATTAACAAGATCATTGACTGATTCTGCTTGCGGTACTTTCAGCTCTTCGGTATAGTTGGAAAGATATGTGATCAAGATATCCTGTATGCCTTCCTGCCAGATATTCCAGACAGTATCATTGGTCATGTTCCGGAATGGCATTACAGTTACTGAGATTCTTTCGCCTGATGCTCTAAGTTTTTCAATTGCATCACTACTGAATATTTTCGGATAGATAAGAATTGCAACTGTAATTAACATTGCACCGGCAACACCTGCAGATATCCATTTGCGTTTTATTGATCTAACGCGTGTATCAGCTTCTTTTTTTCTTTCGTTTTCCAGGACTGCTTTAAACGGTACTGCGGGCTGAACCTTTTCATTCACGACTGATACCGGTTCTGTTTTCAATCCCGATAAAATCTCTTTAATTGCATTTGCTACCTTGTTTACCTGTATTCTGTACTTTGTATTGTTTAAATTCTTCTTTTCATCATCATCGGCGACCAGTGGTTTATTTACTCCAGGCTCTTTATAAATGAATTCGACCCCACGCAGCATACTCCCCAGTACAGATTCACACTCTTTAATATCATCAATGTCGAGATCATGTATGCGGACCGGAAGCACTCTGCTTGCTACATTTCCATTAGGCAGTTTTACTTTCAATCCAAATTGATCCTTTGATGCCTCTTCAACAAATGCTTTAAATTCATGTTCCCATGCAAAGGATTTCGGATCGCAATATGTCCGGGAAATTATCGGGATAAAGACCAGACAATTCAGTTTTTCTTTTAATGATGCATCCACATCATGTGTCTCAAGGAGCCCGTCGTGAGGATTTATATCGAAATAAACGCTGATCTCTTCCTTGAAGGTTGACTCCAGCTCCTTCTTCAGGTTGTCAACAAATTCGGTTACCCAGCCGTCATATTTGTTGTCTTTCTGGCGGTAGCTTATAAAGATGTCATAATTATATCCTTCGATTATGCTTGACATCAGGGCGCTCTTTTGTTTATTATCAAATTTAAACCATAATCAGGGTAAATGCAAAATTTATATTTTTACAATAGAAATCAAGGGCAAGTGAAACTATCGTAGTATCACGGGAATGATCTTTCTATTTCAATAATAAATGACTCTTTATCAACCCATTCAAGTACCTGTAATGAAAAAAGAGGTCATCTCCGACCTCTTTTTGTACTTCTTAGATGCAATTTCTTATTTAAACTTGATGTGTATCTTATTATCCTTAGGTGGCAGGTCTGTCCATAGACTCCTCACAATATTCACCAGTGGAGCGAAAGCAGTTGGCAGCGCATCAAGCTTAACGCTTTCTTCATCCGGAATTTGCTCATCGCCTGCAAAATAGGCCTTATAGCCACTTGTGCCATAAGGTGCAAAATAAGTTGCAGCTGCCTCAGATAGCCCGAACATTCTCGGCAGATAGTAAATAAAGAAACCATTGATTCTTGCCGTGATTTCAGTATCGGAATATTCCTGGAAGCTTACCCCTCCAGGCAGTTGCTCGTCAATGTCTGTTACCCGCCTGGAGTCGATATTGATAAAATTATCGTCGAGTCTCATTATCCTGTAAGAGTATGGCGGCGTAACCAGGGAACCTGTCTGTATATCATAAAGGGGTTTACCGTTATATTCATATGAAACAATGTCATTTGCATGATAGTGTCCAGTGAAGATCAGTTTTATCCCCGCATCCATAAGAGCCTCTGCGATAGCCCTCTGGCCTGAAATAAGTGGTTCAATCCCTTTCTGACCGTTATAGTGCTCAAGTATCCCGTAATGCATCATCGCCATAACTTTGATACCTTTTTCGTTTGCCTCGACCATCTTTTCCTGTATCCAGGCCATTGTTTCCGGCTTTATGGCACCGCTGACTTTTAAACCTTCTGTTGTAAAAGTGTATTTGATATTGTCAATCCCCAGAATCCAAAGGTTACTATGAGGCTGACAGATATAACTCAGCGAATTTGGATCCCTGTAGAGGAGGGACTCGTCGTTATAACCGAAATCTCCGTATATTTCAGCGAACTGGTCTGCAGTAATATTGTCAACAGCCGTGGGGGGCTCAGTCTCAAATGAGAAAGCATCCGGATTTATTATATCATTATTGCCCGGAACAACAAACACTCTGATCCCGGCATTCTCAAGATCCTGCAGGAGGCCCTGCACGACATGGTGATTCATCATCTCACCGTCCTTCGCCAGATCACCCGGTATCAGCAGTATATCAGGCTTTTCGCGTATCAGTTCTGAAACAACATTCCTGAAAATAGGATCACTCAGTTCCAGTATTTTGCGGTCCTTATAGAGATACTCCATCAGTGACGGACTATCCTCGATATTATCAGGTAAGAGGTCAGGATGAGTGTAATGAATATCAGATATCACTGCGATTTTGATTTGCGGACAAATCAGATTGTAGGGGCTGTTATTATTGCCCGGACCTTTGGGAGGAGCATCAAACCACTGATCTTTTGCGCATGAGGAACAAATCAGGATCAGCAAAAACAAATAAAAGAACCTTAAATTTTTCATTGCTTTTTGATTTAGTTAGACACTATCTGAATATTTTAAATATGAAGTGTCAGAAAGAAATTTATATATAAATTTAAACCAGCGGTTTGAATAAAGCTTTGCTGAAAATCTCCGAAGGCTTGCTGAAAATCTCAATGGCTTTGCTGAGTATCTCAAAAGTCTTGCTGAGAATCTCCTTAACTTTGCTGAAAATTTCAGTTATGTCCTTTTCAGGGCCTACCCTTTATACACATCTTTCTTTTATTCTCTGCCGAAAGGAGGAGATCCGACGACAGGAGGATGAGGAACCCATCCCGACTTGTCGGGAAAGCTCACCGAAGGTAATCTCCAGCCTATTACAGTAGTGAATTATAAGATGTGTATAAAGGGTAGTTTCCTGGCCGGAAGGGATGTATCAGCTTACTGGTTCCGGATTTCACTGGGAGGTATGCCGAATTCATGACTGAACTCGCGGCTGAAGTGTGACAGGTTTTTAAACCCTACAATATATGTGACTTCAGATACATTCATATCTGTGGACAAAAGCAGTTCCCTTGCCTTGTTCAGCCTCAGCGATTTTAAATAGCTGCCTATAGTCCTGTTGCTTAACGACTTGAATTTTCTGTAAAGCTGGGCACGACTCACTGCCATTTCGTCGCAGAGCCTGTTAATACCGAATTCATCGTCTCCCAGGTTGGATTCAAGGATATTCCTTACCTTTAAAATGAACTCATCCTCCTTTTTCAGGAATATATCAGTCGTTTCCGGAATATTCCCAAGGGATGAATACCGTTCATAAAGCTTCTTTCGCAGGTCCACAAGGTTTTTCAACTGAATATGCAGCTCCCGTTCATCAACGGGTTTTGCCAGGTATGCGTCAGCTCCCCTCTCCAATCCGGTAAGGCGCGAGTCAATGTCGGCTTTTGCCGTCAGCATTACAACGGGAATATGGCTGGTGCGGATATCGTTTTTTACTTTTTCCAGAAGTTCAATCCCGTCCATGACAGGCATCATTACATCGCTCAGGACGATATCAGGAATGATCTCCAGGGCTCTTTCAAGACCAATCTTCCCATTTTCGGCTACTTCTATCCTGTATTCATATTTCAGGATGGCCTGAAGGTACAACACAACATCATTGCTGTCTTCCACTAAAAGCAGCAAAGGAAGGTTTGATGGAATTATTGATCCGGTTGAAATCCCTTCCCCTCCTGACTGCACAGGAGAAAACAATTCACCAGCAAAAATGAGATTTGCTTTTTCATCATCCGGACTTGAAGGCAGAACCCCGGCTCCCGGAATATCAGACAAGGGTGCATTGCGTGTAACGGGCAGGTTAACTATAAATACGGTGCCCTCCTCCTTAACACTATCCACAGAAATTGTTCCGCGCAATACCTGCACGAGCTCCTTTGTCAGGGCAAGGCCAATGCCGGTCCCGACAGGTGACAACTGGTGTTCCAGACTGTAAAAACGGTCGAACAGATGATCGAGGTGTTCCTTTTCAATGCCTGTTCCAGTGTCCCTGATCCTGATCGAGTACATTTCCCCATCACCCGTGACTGCGGTTGTAACTTCGACACATCCACCTGCAGGAGTGTACTTCAGGGCATTGGAAACAAGGTTGCTTGTAATGTGCATCAGTTTCTCAGGATCAAAATCCATTTCGAAGGCTTCTCTGTCTGACGAAAATCTCAGTTGTATTCCTTTCCTGATGGCTTCTGAGCTAAACTGTTCGACCTGATAAGCCAGGTATTTGTTTATGTCTCTCCTGACAAAGTTAACTGATATGGCGCCTGCTTCAGTCCTGGCCAGATTGAGCATCTGGTTAACAAGCTGCAGAAGGATGGTGCTGTTGGATTTTATTTTTTGAAGACCAGTTTCTGACCACTTTCCCGGTTGAGCCTCGATTAAGCTTACCATACCATCAATAATCGTCAGGGGAGTGCGAAATTCATGAGTGATATTTGTAAAAAACCTATCCTTGAATTCGTTTATCTCTTTCAGATGCTTAGCTTCAATCTCCTCAAGCCTCCTCTGCTGCCTTATAAAACGGAGAACAAAGGCGAGAGCCGATCCTGTCAGAATTATTGACAGGATCATCCACATAATTGAGTTTAAAGCAGGAGTTACCTGATCGGGGATATGCAGCCAGGGCTTTAATATCACCAGAAGAACAACAATAACGCTGTAAAGAATAAACATCGCAGTCGGTAACCAGGTCCTTTGCCGGGGTATTGTGGCAAGAACATTTGTAATACCTGACAGAATGAGTCCCCCTGAGGTAGGTATCCCTCCCAGCCTGATGATAAAATAAAATGTCAGCAGGTGCATTGTCGAACTGATGAAAGTATGAGTCAGCATGTAATTTCTGGGAAACAGAATCTGCAGCAAAAGCGAAAGGGCATACAGGCTGCTGAAGGCTATCATGTAATTAATGAATATCGTCGCCGCGGAAGCAAAAAGCATGAGCGCAATGCCAATCATCAGAGAAGCAAGGGAGAGAAAGATATGATTTTCAAATACAGTAATGTTGCCCTGAAGTTGTTTGCTTGTGCAACCCGGAAAAGAAAGCTTCTTTTCAAGCCATAAGTTCAGTCTATGTGATTGCTTGTTTCGCATACCCGGTTGCATTTAAGTTTAATTTAAACTATTAAGCATAATACAAACCTAAATAACAAACAGTTTGATATCTGAGAATTAAGTGATCCCTAAGCAAAGTTAAACCATGATGAAGTTAAAAACAAAAGAATTATTGATCCTTTCAGATTTTATAAAACAGCCTAACCGATAATTTTGATTGTGATGGAATGTTGTTAAATTGCAGCATTATATTATCTGAAAGAAAGCGAACATGAAAAAACTATCTGGACTAATTGTTGCCATAATGCTGGGCCTGACCGTTTCTGCTCAGACAAACCCTGACTTTGTACCTCTTAAGGAACTTTTCAAGAATGATTTCCTTATCGGCGTTGCTGTCAACGGACGTTCGATATCAGGAGATGCAGGTAAAATGATTCTCAGTAACTTCAACACACTTACCTGTGAAAACGAAATGAAACCGCAGTCTCTGCTGTATTTCCCCCGTCAAAGTCCTGCCGGAGGTCCTCAGGGACAGAATCCACAACAGAGACAGCTTCCCCAGGGCGGACAGCCGCCACAAGGCATGGCCGGGTTCCAGCAGGGTCCTTTAAAACTCGATACAATCAACGGACTGGTATTCAACTGGACATCAGCAGACCGTATTGCCGATTTTGCAAGACAAAATAACATGTCTATGCGTGGACATACTCTTGTATGGCACAGCCAGACTCCCGCCGCATTCTTTACTGACGACAAAGGCAACCAGCTTACAAAAGAACAACTTTATGAAAGGCTGAAAATCTATATGACTGCTGTGATGAACCGCTACAAGGATGTTATATTCTGCTGGGATGTGGTTAATGAGGCTCTGTCAGATACTCCCGATAACATTTACAGGACATCAAGCCCGTGGTATAAGATATGCGGTAAAGATTTTATTGCTCAGGCTTTCAGAATTGCCCGCAGTGTTAATCCAAACGTAAAACTGATTTACAACGATTACAATCTTGTCGATCCGGCAAAGCTGGAACGTGCAATTACTATGCTTAAGGAGCTTAAGGATGCAGGTGTTCCTGTTGATGGTGTCGGAATGCAGGCTCACTGGAGCAGGGAAGTGACAGGTGAAATGATTAACACTGCCATTAATCGTTTTGCAGCACTTGGTCTTGAAGTTCAGATGACAGAGCTTGATGTAACAACCTATACCAGTTTTCATGGAGAAGGTAGCAAAAATCAAGTCCAGGAAACCCAGCCATATTCAAAAGAGGTTGAGGACAGGCTTGCAGAAAACTATAAGACATATTTCGAGGTAATGCACAAAAATGCCGATAAGATAACTTCAGTCACTTTCTGGGGTCTTCACGATGGGATGACCTGGCTTAACGGATTTCCTGTAAGGGGCCGATCTGATTATCCTCTTCTTTTTGACAGGGAGATGAAACCGAAGAAAGCATATTATAGCGTGAAATCGATTTATCAGAAATGAATTTCAGGATCAGTTTACAGGTTTTTCTCCCGGGAAGGTCCATAGGTAGAATTTCATAAGGTTTTTGTGTTTATTGTTTTATTTTCTTGGAGACGGACCTTTGAATTCGGGAGTATCTGACATTGTGCAGACTGACTTATCATCATCCGTATTAAATATCATAAAATTTGGAGACTCTGCCGTATATGCTGTCCATAATCCTTCACCCCTGCCGTTCGGATTGCCGTATTTGGCGAAATTTGTCCAGTAATCAACGATATTATTGCTCAGCGCCTCGTCGCCCTTTGTAAAAGGCCTCCAGCTATGCCTGAATGAGTGAAAAACATACCACAGATCGCATGAGTGCCAGGCTCCGTTATCATCTCCTGGCAAAGCGCGGGCAAACAGGTAGGCGTACGCAGGCTTATCGCTCGTCTTGTCGCGTAGTGCACAGAAATCTGCGACAGCTTTCGTCATATCAAGCATATCATTGGCTGTAAATCCAAAAATATAGGAGATATCGGCTATACCGCCTGCACGTGCAACAGTGCTGAAGTTCCCGGTCATTAGATAATTATCAATAACAGGCGCCGGCATGATACGTTTACCTGTAGCAGCAGTATAATCAGCTGACATCTTCAGCAGTGTGTCGAATGGGAGAGCACGCATTTCCTCGAGGCTGACCTTCCCAAAATAATCCATCATAGCCTTGTTGGCCATCTGGGCTGTATCAAGTACCATCGCCGGCATTACGTCTAACAGTCCGCCGCCGCTCATGCTTATTGCCTGGCTGATAAGACCCTTTGATAAGGGAGAGGCACATAGTGACTGGACACTGCCTCCACCGGCGCTCTGGCCAAAAATAGTTATGTTGTTGGGATCACCGCCGAATTGCTCTATATTATTATGTATCCATTTAAGTGCGGCAATCTGGTCGAACAGGCCATAATTACCCGACACACGATGAGCGCTTTCAGCTGTCAGAAGCGGGTGCGACATAAACCCCAGAATACCCAGACGGTAAGTAACCTGCACCAAAATAACGCCACGTGAAGCCCAATCCTCTCCGCCATCCATTTCAGGCTCATAGGAAAATCCTTCACGGTAGCCTCCGCCATGGATCCACATGGCAACAGGCAGTTTCTTTCCGGTTTTGCCTGCTGCAGGAGTCCAGATATTAAGATAGAGACAGTCCTCCGTGAATGGAACAGATCCACTGGCCCTCCATTCCCTGCCATAGAAACTCTGTGGGTCCCATGTTACCTGACAAGCAGCATCACCATATTTGTCTGCTGTTTTCACACCTTCCCATGGAACAACGGGTTGCGGCTCTTTCCAGCGCAGGTCGCCCAGCGGAGGCGCTGCAAAAGGAATGCCTTTGTACGTAATAATTCCCTTTGTCGGGGTCTCCACTCCAATTATCTGACCACCTTCAATTGTCAGCACCGGATTAGAATCTCTGCATGACGCAAATGCAAATAGTATCAAAACCAGAAGAAGAAATGATGAGTTTTTCATAGGATTAAGATTTGTTTGTCAGTAATTGTGGCAATTAAAAACCTGGTTAAATTAATAAATATTTTTCTGACCCTGACAGTTTTATTTTTAGTTATACGCCGACCGGCCCCGGGATGGAAATAAAAAACCCGGACCTTAAATCAGGGTTCCGGGCTTTTTTTCTGAAAAGTTTTTTTACCTCGGGTAAGTACCCCCTAAATATTTGGGACTGTCTGTTACAACGAGGAGCGCCTTTTCCTCATTAGCATCGAAAACCATGAATCTTGGTGAATCCGGAGTGCAGGGAGTCCATAGATCGTTTTCTTTTCCGTTCGGATCACCATACTTGGCAAAATTGGTCCAGAAATCTACCATCTTAAGACTCAGCTCCTTATCTCCCTCTGTAAATGGACGCCAGCTGTGCCTGAAGGCATGGAACACATACCACAGATCAGAAGAATGGAATGCTCCGCTCGAATCGCCTGGTAACTGCCGTGTAAACAGATAGGCATATGCAGGTTTATCGCTCTGCTCAGAGCGCAGCATACAGAAATCAGTGACTGGTTTAGTCATATCGCTCAGATCGTTGGAAGTAAATCCAATCATATAGGGGATATCTGCAAGCTGACCGGCACGTGCAACATCCGAGAATGTACCTGTTGAAAAGTAGTTGTCAATAATAGGGCTCCACATAACCCGCTTTTTGGTGGCAGCTGTATAATCAGCCGACATCTGCCGCAGTTCCTCAAATGTGAGAGCACGCATTTCTGCCAGTGTTGTCTTGTTAAAGTAGTCCATCATCTTCTTGTTTGCCAGCTGAGCAGTATCGAGCGACATACCCGGCCTCGAGTCCGTAAGACCACCACCGCTCATAATAACAGCCTTTTTTATCATGCCCTTTGACAATGGGGATGCACATAATGACTGAACACTTCCGGCACCGGCACTCTGACCAAAGATCATAATGTTATCCGGATCGCCGCCAAACTGTTCAATATTATTCCTGATCCATTTAAGAGCCGCAGCCTGATCAAGCAGACCATAATTACCTGACACCCCATTGGGACTTTCAGCCGACAGCAACGGGTGTGAAAAGAAACCCATTGAGCCGAGGCGGTAAGTCACCTGAACCAGTATTACACCACGCGAAGCATAATCTTCACCACCGTCCATTTCCGGTTCATAGGCAAAGCCTTCCCTGTAACCTCCACCGTGTATCCACATGGCTACCGGGAGCTTTTTTCCTTTTTTACCTGCTGCGGGAGTCCAGACATTAAGATAGAGGCAGTCCTCTGTAAAAGGAACACTTCCGCTTGCACGCCATTCCCTGCCGTAGAAACTCTCAGGATCCCAGGTCGTCTGAGATGCGGCATCACCATAAGTGTCAGCTGTTTTTATCCCTTCCCACGGCACAACAGGCTGTGGCTCTTTCCAGCGAAGGTCGCCAACAGGAGGGGCTGCAAAAGGTATACCTTTATAGGCAATAACCCCCTCTGTAGCTGTTGGCACCCCGATTATTTTGCCACCTTCGATTGTCAGTACAGGGTTCTGGTCACTACATGAGGCGAGTGCCATTGCAATGATTATCAGAAGAAAAAAAGTTAAGTTTTTCATAGAGTTTAAGTTTAATTTATATGAATAGTTTTATTGAATTTGTAATAATACTCCCGTAAAGAAAAATGAGAGTCTCCGTGTCTTTTGTATCTATGTCTTACAGCAGATATTTGCATCGATACATTAACGCTGAACATCCCTGTTACCTGATGTTCTTTTTCTCAGTTTTCCAGGTGGGATCTAATGAAAGTCCGCATGGTTCGCCGGTGAAAAGCTTACCGGCTTCGTTGTCCCCCTTAAGCTGCCACAGCAGCCAGGCTGTTGCAACTTTAGAGAATTCACCTCCATGAGGTTTACTGTATGTACCTCCATGTCCGACATCCATATTAGCAGCAAAGGCAGGTACATGGTTAATCCTGTTGAAATCGTCCATCCCGTTCTGGTATGCAATATCCTTTTCTCCTCCCAGGATATACAATATAGGGGTATGCACTTTAAGGAGATGATCCTTTGTTAGTGCTGGCATTCCGGCCATACCGCCTCCTGTACTTGGTAGTATCCCGCTGTTGCAGATGATGACTGTTGATACACGCGGATCGGGGGCAGTCTCAAGCGCCTGAAGCCCTCCGCATGACATCCCGCTTACTGCTATTTTATCTGTGTTGATTTTATTGAAATACGGACTTGACTTATCGCTGTTTTGAGCTATAGCCCAGTCAATCGCATCTTTCAGCTGGGAAGATGAGGATCTTCCCCTGCCTTTTTCTCCTTCCGCAGGCATGGGACCGATTGCTATTACCAGAAATCCATAGGATGATACTTCCGACAGGAAGTTAACATGCTCCCATGGAGAATTGGCGCAGGCTCCGTTGCCCCATGCAAGAACCGGAAGCTTGTTCGAATTGCCAATGGCAGTCATATCTTTCGGCCTGAAGACAGTGTGGGTCGGCAAAGTGCTCTCGGTAAGCATAATAGCAGGGTACGGACCTGTTCCGCCATCCTCCACCGTTCTTGAAAGCTGTTGTCCCGACAATGCAGGGACCTGGGTTGAACCGGAATTAATTAAAGTCAGACCGGCCAATACCAGAACAATAAATAAAGGTTGAATTTTTTTCATAATTTTAATATCGCTTTCTTATCGTAAAAACATTGAAAGAATTATTAGTGTAAAATACACATTTAATTAATTCTTTATATCTTTATTCGCAAAAATATAAAAGATTTAATTAGTGTAACATACACATTTAATTAATTCCAGGGTTCAAAATATACAAATTAACCTTTTAAAATCATGAATAAGCAGGCATTTAAAGCAGTAATTTTCCTGGTAATATCTATATGTATTACCGGGATGTCATGTTCACGGGTCTCTGAAAAAACAGAGGACTTTACAGTCAGGATAACGGACAAACCTATGACTTTCTGTAACCCTATCAACCTTAGTGTTGGTTCTGAAAGGGCACGAAGGGCTGGTGAGCCTATTGTCACCCTTTACAATGATTATTATTACCTTTTTGTAACAGGCGGAAGGGGATACTGGTATTCCGATAATATGAGAGACTGGACCTATGTTTCGGCTCCGGAATTTCCGGGAGGTGTTTTATCTGTCGCCGCAAAGGGTGAGACTTTATATGCATGCTCGATGAACCAGAAGAATGTGTATAAATGCATTGGCGACCCTAAAGAAGGAAAATGGGAACAAACAGGTACTTTTGACAGTGACCGGTATGGAGACGCCAATATGTTTTTCGATGATGACGGCCGTTTATATATGTATTATGGCTGGTCTCAGGTTATGCCAATTAAAGTTGTAGAGCTTGATCCAAATACTTTTAAGGAAATCAGCGAACCAAAAGTCTGTTTCTTTGGCGACTATAAAGAGCATGGCTTTGAGCGGAGAAGACCTGAAGATCTGATATTTCCGTACTTCAACCACAGACCATATTTCCCTGAAGAATATCCCTGGATTGAAGGTCCATGGATCGTAAAGCACAACGGTAAATATTATCTGCAATATGCAGCAATCGGACTTGAATTTTTATCTTATTCTCATGGGGTTTACGTGTCAGACAATCCTATGGGACCATTTGAATATTCGCAGCATAATCCATTGACATTTAAAACAACAGGCTTCTCTCCCGGAGCAGGCCACGGCAGTACTTTTCACGATAAAAACGGTCAATTATGGACTATTTGCATGATCCCGTCAATGTATGGCGCCGGAAGAGGCGGCTCTGAAATGTCCTTATTCCCCACTGCTGTAGATGCTGAAGCTGTTATGCACTCCAACACTGCTTTCGGCGATTATCCCCAGTATTATCCTGGTATTAAGAAAGATGCAGTTAATAATAACTTTACCGGGTGGATGCTTCTATCTCTGAAAAAATATGTCGAAGTATCCTCTACGCTGGAAGGATACAGACCTGCTAATGCCGTAGATGAGAATTTTAAGACTCACTGGAGTGCACAGACAGGAAATCCCGGAGAATATTTGACGGTAGATCTTGGAAAAGAGTGTAAGGTTTATGCAATGCAGATCAATTTTGACCAGCAGGATGCAAAGGTGCAAATGGGCGGCCCTGGTTTTGGTTTTGGTGGAGGAAGTGGGCTTGATCGTTATCAGTCATATACTGTTCAGGTATCAAACGATAATAAGAACTGGTCAATGGTACTTGACAGAAGCAATAATAAACAGGACCTAAGGCATGATTATGTTGAGCTTCCTGAACCTGTAAATGCCAGATATGTTAAGATAACCAATGTCTTTACTCACGAAGAAGGAAAATTTTCAGTTAAGGATTTCCGTATTTTCGGCAATCCTGATGTTGCCAAATTCACAAAAGTTGCTGATGTGAAAGTTGTTCGTAATCCGGAAGATCGTCGCGATGCAACACTATTATGGACTCCCGTTCCGGAAGCCGATGGTTATGTTGTCCGTTACGGTATTGAACCCAATAAGTTGTACAACAACTATATGGTTTATGATGCAAATACAATAACTATTCACAGCCTTAACAGGGCTCCGGAATACTATTTTGAAGTTGAAGCATTTGACAGCGGAACAGATTTCTACAGGGAGAAGACAGAAGAAACAATGGGCAGGGGAGCAGAAATTGAGCTTCAAAAAGGAAGAAGAGGAATGGGAATGGGATTTGGACAAGATGCCGGATCGACTGTAAGAATTATGACTTATGAAGGTGTAAATGAGTATGTTTTTGATAATATAACACCTGATTTTTATACATTACGCCATACCTTTGGCCCTGTGCTCTGGAGCGGAGAATTGACTGCTGCTGAACTTATTGGTTCAGGAACTGAGCCTACATTGACTGCAAAGAACCTGACTGAATTGGGTAAAGGCACAACAGTTCTGGGAATGATGAATCTTAAGGTCCTCCCCGGCAAGGATTCCGGTAAAATAGTGGTAACTTACGATTACAATAAATAGCAGGAATTATATTTAATGAGTATCAGGAATAATACACAATATTTCATCGATTTTCAAGCGATTGTAACATTGTGTATTATTGATTCCTGATACTCATTTTATGTTTAATCCATAATATTCTCAGTTTTGCCTGAATAACAACGGTGCAAACTCACGAAGGCAACGCCTCCATGTCTGGAACTCGTGTCCGGTATTCGGTGATATATAATATTGTGCTCTGATACCAGATTTGGTCAGAAGCTCCTGGAGCTCTTTCTGACGGTTAATGAATGCGGCCTCGTCGGTACCTGCGCCGGTCCAGAATAGTTTTAACTTCTGGTTAAATGCAGGTCCCTGCTGCAGAGCATCTTTGAGAAGCTCTGAGAAGTTGGTGGGCACACCGCTGAATATTCCAAGGTGCGAGAATGTATTCAGATTAGTCAGGCCCACGGTAAATGTCTGCATTCCACCCATCGATAATCCTGCCATAGCACGGTTCTCGCGATCCGGGATTGTCCGGTAGAAAGCATCAATGTCAGGGATTACTTCTTTGATGAGCATCTCCTCGAAAGCTGCCCATCTGGCATTGCCTGTCAGAGCCTGCCCGTCCTGACCGGGCCGTGTGGCAAATCCGTTATTCATTACAATGATCATTGGGCGGGCCTTACCTTCTGCAATGAGATTATCAAGGATGAAATTTACTTTACCTGAATGAGTCCATTCCACTTCATTCTCACCGGCCCCATGCTGTAAATAGAGAACAGGATAACGGGTGGAATTATCTTTCTCATAAGAGGGTGGTGTATAGACAAACATACGCCGGAACGACCCGGTCACTTTTGAATAGAACCAGTGTTCCCTTACATCGCCGTGAGGAACCTGTTTTGGCAGGTAAAAATCCTCACCTGGCGAAGGAACTTCAAGTACAGTGCGATACCCGTTCGAATAAAAAATATCACTGCCCGGGTCTTCGACCTCGGTCCCGTCGACAATTATCCAGTAGACCTGGTACCCGGGTTTGGGATTTGTCAGTACAACGTTCCACAGACCTTTAGAATCTTTCTGCATATCATAGTCATCGGATCCCATATGAAGTTTTACCGACTGTGCAGTAGCGGGCGCCTTGTACTGAAACCACACTCTCCCATCCTTATGGATCTTCGGGAATTGCGCAAGACGGTGTGTAGTTATTGCTTTCTGCCATTGACCGTCATCTGTAATGCTGAAAAATCCTGTCTGACCTGTCTGAGCAAAACAGTATCCGCCTGTCAGCAGGGTGATAAATAAAATGCTGAAAATCCTGTCTTTCATTTTATGACCTCCTTAATGAATTAGTTTATTGACTTTGAAAAAGATTTATTACATATGCAGTTAAAGATAAAAAGAGGGTACATCTAAAATGCACCCCCTGACCTCAAATAAATCACCAAACCTATTTAAACAACCTGGGTGCAAAATCGTTCAACGCTCTTCTCCAGGTAAGCCATTCATGTGCTGTTCCCTGTGATTCATGGTAAACAATGTGTTTTATACCATGAGCTTTAAGGGCATCAACCTGCTCTTTGGGACCACGTTCTTCGGTACCGGTGCTGATAAAGAGAAGGTTTATCTGTTTGTCGAAAGCTGCAGCATCTTTAAATACACCGTTGAAGGCGGTTTCAACCGAAGGAGCCGTACCTCCGCCGGGGCCGCCCATTCCACCCATGAAGAATCCGCTGAAGGTGCCTATCCACGCAAACTTATCCATATTGCTGAATACAGTTGTTGTTGTCTGCATGCCGCCTCTGGATAATCCGGCCATAGCCCGGTTCTGACGATCTGTTTTTGTCCGGAATGTCTTATCAATGAAGGGAATAAGATCTTTAACAAATATATCAGTTATATTCCCCGAAGCCGTCCTGACGTCCGGATTAGTCTGGATATCTCCGCTGGGCATCACAACTATCATAGGCACAGCTTTTCCGGCTGCTATCAGACCATCCATTATATTCCCCATATGGCCCTGTATCGACCATCCGTTCTCATCTTCCCCCCATCCGTGAACAAGGTAAAGAACCGGATATCTTTTATTCGTGTTACTTTCATATTCAGCAGGAACATAGACATTTACATGCCTCTCCAGCCCATTTACTTCCGACCAGTACAGAATTGACCGGATCTGACCGTGAGGTATGTTCTTATTGAACCTGTAATAATCGCCTTCAGGGCCTTCAGGTATCTCAATACCTGATGATTCCCAGTTGCTTCCGAAATATGTTTTTGTCCCCCTGTCAGCCACTTCAACCCCGTTAATCGCTATTCCATAATAGTGAAAACCGACTACCAGTGGTTCAGTGGTGATCCACCATACACCTTTGTCGTCCTTTTTCATTTCCATATTTCCACCCAGCCTAAGCTGAACAGAAGTTGCATCCGGAGCCACAACCCGGAAGATAGCCTGCCGGGTCTGCTGATTAACAGCAGGGTACTGCGATATGAAGGTGTTTGTCGAAGAAGGTTTGAATCCTGCCGGTAATGGTTCTACCTGCGGAGCACGACCGGGCTGAGCGGTTATAATGCCACTCAATAAAATTACTGTAATAACTAAAATAACTTTTCTCATGATAAGGTTTTTACATTTAAGAATCTACGTAATTCAGGTTAACTCTTTGATTTAATAAAAGTAAGAAAAATAATTGTTAGAAATACACTTATCCGGAATTTTTTCTTCAGATTTCTTCTTCATACCCCGCTGATTTTATCCGGCAATTATTGGAGTATGTGATAAATGCCCGGAGCCAGATAACATTAAATTTCATGTGACAGATTTAAATTATATTTGTGTATATCATCTTTTCAGAAATCCGGATGGGAAATGCAGAATGAAGATGCAGAATCATGTTATCTTTTGTTGCGGTTGTTGATTTGACCTTCTACAATGTTTATTATAAATGGCTTATTAAAATTTTCTTATATACTAAATATTTAACCAACCTCTGACAACTATGAACCGCAGGAACTTTTCGAGAAACGTACTTATGGCCGGGATCGCCATTCCTTCTTTGAACCTGAAAACCAGTCCTGATTCTCCTCAACCGGAATTCCAGAATTATGAAAGAAAGAATCTCCCTGAAAGGGAGTTTGACGTCGTGGTTGCCGGAGCGGGAACTGCAGGCGTTGTTGCAGCTATCGCTGCAGCCCGCCAGGGAGCAAAAACCGCTCTCATTGAACTTAAAGGATATCCGGGAGGAACTGTTGTTGAGGGAGGAACCGCCCTTCATAGCTTTTTTAATTTGTGGAAAGCTTTCCCCGGTGTCGAAAAACGGCAGGTTGTGGTTGGTATCCCTCAGGAAATTATTGACAGATTGCTTCTTATCGGCGGCACTTCCGGTCATAATGAAATGACAACAAATTATGACTATGATTCTGTCTGTACCTCTATAGACACAGAATTGTATAAACTTACTGCATTTGAGATGCTTGCCGAAGCAGGGGTTTTTATTTGCGTCAATACGATGGTGGCTGGTGCTGTGAGAAAAGGTTCTTCCGTTGAAGGTGTAATAACAGAAAGCCGCATGGGCCGTGAACTGTTTAAAGCAAAGTGCTTTGTCGACTGCACCGCATATGGTGATCTGTCGGCAAAGGCAGGAGCTTCATTCACTGAACTGAATGACTACTCGGTTTGCAACAGCATGGGTATTGCCAATGTCAATATTGAAAAGCTGTATGAATACCTTAAAAGTATAAACACTTTAGGACAGTTGACTTTTGGCAGGCGTGACGGCAAGGACAACCAGGTGGTCAGGTTTGGTGCTGAAGGTGCGGCATTAACGGGAAGCGGGTTGCCGTCAGAATACGTAGCAGAAATGAGGAAACTTGGTGCTGGCCTCATAACAACTACCGTACATGATAATTACCTGATGTTCATCAAGATCAATTACCAGCTTCCCGGCAGTCCCCTAAATCGTGACGAGGTTGCCAAAGCCGAGCTTATAATAAGGCAGAACCAGTTAAAGACTCTCAACCTGTTCAAAAAATACCTGCCCGGATGTGAAAACGCATTTATTGCCAGAACAAGCCCGTCATTAAATATACGCCGCGGACGTACGATAATATGCGATTATGACATAGCATCAGAAGATATCCTTCAGGGGAAACACTTCGACGATGATATTATGGTTTATGGATTTCATGATGAGGCCCCGAGACTTCAGGTGAAAAATGGCGGCACATACGGAGTCCCATATAAAGCTCTGAGGGTAAAAGATATCGATAACCTGCTGGCAGCAGGCATGATGATCACTTCTGATCATCACGCACATATGTCAACGAGGAATACAGTTTGTTGCATGGGACAAGGACAGGCAGCCGGTACCGCTGCAGCTCTGTGCGCTTTGAGAAAGACCGGAACCAGGAAACTACCTTATGCAGATCTGAAAAATGCTTTGAAAAAAGATAATGTATATCTTGAAAGCTGATCAGATATGGATTGCCAGATCTTTGATTTATCTGCCGGATAATATTAAACTTTTAAAATTACCTTAATATGAAAAAATCATTACTATTCCTGATCGCATTATTTGTATTTTTTTCTGCATCATCCCAGAAATTTGATCAGTTGGCTAAAACTCCCCCGATGGGATGGAACAGCTGGAACAAATACCACTGTGATGTCAGTGAGGAACTTATTTTGAAAATGGCTGATGCCATGGAGGCAAGCGGCATGAAAGATGCCGGGTATGAGTATATTGTGATTGATGACTGCTGGCAGGTATCACGTGATGAAAACGGTGAAATTATTGCCGATCCAGAAAGGTTTCCTCACGGAATGAAATATGTAGCCGATTATGTTCACTCCAAAGGACTTAAATTCGGTATTTATTCCTGTGCCGGTAAGCTTACATGCCAGAAACGACCCGGCGGACTTGGACATGAATATCAGGATGCGCGTACTTATGCCAGATATGGCGTCGATTACCTGAAATACGACTGGTGCAATTCAAGTACCCAGGATGCAAAATCTTCATATGCAAATATGAGAGATGCACTCTTTACTGCTGGAAGGCCGATTGTTTTCAGTATATGCGAGTGGGGTTCAAACAAACCATGGGAATGGGCCGGGGAGGTAGGACATTTATGGCGTACAACAGGTGATATCGGCGATAACTGGAACAGTATGATAAATATTTTCAATCAGCAGAAAGATCTTTCAAGATATGCCGGCCCCGGGCACTGGAACGATCCCGATATGCTCGAGGTAGGAAATGGCGGAATGACAACTGAAGAATATAAGACCCACTTCTCTCTCTGGTGTATGCTGGCTGCCCCACTTATGGCCGGAAATGATCTTCAGAATATGTCAGCTGAAACGAAAACTATCCTGCTGAATAAGGAAGTCATAGCTCTGGATCAGGATACCCTGGGACGACAGGCGACCTGCTACAGGGATAACGGTGATTACCAGATATGGGTCAAACCTCTTGCAAATAACGAGAAAGCCGTCTGCCTTCTCAATAAAAGCGATGAAAAAAAATCAGTCCTTGTAGATTTTGCACTTCTCGCCCAGATCAGATCATTTTTCCGCGGTGCAGGCGGAGGGGGAAGACCAGGCTCAATGACTCCCCTTACAATTGATAATTACAGGATAAGGGATTTATGGGAACATAAGAACATCACTCTAAAAGAAACATCTGTTTACATTGAACTTGCACCTCATTCAGTAAAACTTTATCGGTTTATCAGAAAATAATACCTGATAAATTTTTAGATCAATACTTATATTGGTCAGGAAAAAACAGCATTACATATTTCAAATCAAGAAATCTCAGTAATGCTGCTTAATCAATAGAATAGCAGATCAAACACCTAATTTTTTTTCGTTCGGGCAATAACAAAATATACCAGGAATCCCAGTGAAATAGCTATCAGCTCAATACCGAACTGGAGAAAGAATACCATCTCATCCGGTCTGCCATTCGCATTGTACCCGTTTCTGTTTGTCAGGGCTATTACTAAAAGACCCAGGCCTGCAAACAGGGTTACAAGGCCCCATTTAAGTGTGGGATAGCTGTTTACTTCCTGGTTCTTCGGAGGATCAAGTATGCCGGCTTTGTCGATATGTCCTGCCTTGACTATCTTTCGTTTCAGGAGGAAATCGGTAAAGACCTTTACAAGCATGTAGATACCGGCGAAAATAACTGCTGCTATAAATACATCATCCATAATAATATGATTAATTGTTAATACTGACAATGAGTCGTAGTTAATGCTGAAATGTTGCATAAATTGTATTTTTTTATCCTGTTGCAACTTTTTTTACCAAAAAAAGACTAATTATCCGGATGGATGATAAGACCCTTATAAAAAAGGTAAGCGAAGGTGATCTGACTGCTGTAAGATTCCTGGTTGAAAAATACAAGAACCTGGTGTGGCATATAATCATTTCGATGGTGGGTCGTAACAGTGACAGTGAGGATCTTTTCCAGGAGGTGATTTACCGGATTTTCAAAGGATGTCAACAATTCCGGGCAGATGCACGCCTGTCGACCTGGATTGGTTCGATAACCCATCATGTTTGTGTGGATCATATTCGTGAGAAAAAGAAGGAGATGGAATTTATTGATAATGAATCCGGTTTGCAGATGTTACAAGACTCTTCGGGTTATGCAATCCAGGATCAGACAGCGAAAGAAGATCTTAACAGAATAGTGCTTGAGACTATCTCGAAATTACCGGGAGATTACAGGACAGTCATTACATTATACCATCTGGATGAATTATCCTACAAAGAAATTACCGAAATCACCGGGATGCCGGAAGGTACGGTAAAAAGCTATATCAGTCGCGGGAGGAATCTGCTGCGTGAGGCGTTGACTGTGCTTGTTCCGGATATTGCCATGATACTTAATGACTGATTATTGATAATGAAAACCTTATAGAATGATACCAGAACAATCAGAAGACAGAGACATGGATGCTATCTTCCGTAAAGCATTGCAAAACAATAATGATCTGATTATCCCCAATGGTTTAGCTGAAAAGACGATCAGAAAGCTTGAAAAAAGAATTCTTCTCAGAGAACTGATATTTGAGCTGCTCCTGAAAACAGGTCTGGTAATTGGCAGCCTGATCCTGCTTACAGTTGTCTTTGTGCTTCTTAAAGGCAGAGGGGTTCTTGACTGGCTGAGTAACAGGATTGTAGATCAATGGCAGATTTTCGCCTCATTTCTGGTCCTGGTGTTTTTTACTATCCTTATTGATCAGATCGGGATTAAGTTCTACGGGACAATCAACAGAAAAACTATCTGAATCAACTCTTCAGCTTTTCAACTTTTTCAACCTTTTTCAACTTCTCAAACCACAATTACTCCTGATTGCTGCAAATCCTGATAATGTAAAAAGGCAAGCATAAAGTTTCCATCCCTTTTTTTTTGCATAAAACAGTAATTTATCGTAACTTACATAAAATATTCTTTGCGTACTCCTTAATCTGATTTTCATGTTCTACATCAGAAGAATCATTAAAAAACAGATACTATGAAAAAGTCTTTTTGCTTGTTGCTTATAACAGCATTCTCTGCTGTTGTTCTTGCCCAGACACCACAAAGGATGAGCTATCAGGCAGTCATAAGAAATAGCACTAACCAGTTGGTGACGAGCCATAGTGTCGGGATCCGGATAAGTATCCTGCAGGATTCACCTGAAGGAGCCTCCGTATATTCAGAAACCCATACCACAACAACTAATGCAAATGGTCTGGCGACCATTGAAATAGGCGGAGGGACACCAGTATCAGGGAACTTCGATGCAATTAACTGGTCAACCGGGATCTACTACATCAAAACTGAAACTGATCCGGATGGCGGAACGAGCTATTCAATCACTGGGACAAGCCAGTTGCTGAGCGTACCATATGCATTGTATTCTAAACAGGCTAAAACCGCTGATTACAACGATCTCACTAATAAACCCATATTGTTCAATGGTGCTTTCTCGAGCCTGACAGGAAAACCAACTACTCTTGCCGGGTATGGAATAATGGATGGTATGAGTACGGCACATGTGGCAAATGGTATAACCTCTTCGCTGATTACAAACTGGAATACTGCTTTCAGCTGGGGAAATCATTCTCTTGCCGGCTATGCTGTCTACCCCTCTCAGACTGGTAATAACGGCAAATACCTCAAAACAAACGGAACAACAGCTTCATGGTCAAAACTTGCTGTTCAGGGTGAGACCGGCCTTCCGGATGAGGTATTGTTTGAGGTAAAAAATAAAGACGGACAGACAATATTTGCTGTTTATGATGAAGGAGTGAGGATCTTTGTCAACGATCAGGCAAAAGGCGCTAAGGGTGGCTTTGCCGTTGGCGGATTCGGACTGGCAAAACAGGAATCCCAGAAATATCTCTACGTCGACGGAGACAGCATCAGAGCCTATGTCGATACCACTTCATCGAAGGCAGCAAAAGGCGGATTTGCTGTCGGAGGATTTGGATTATCCAAGGGATATACCCCTAAGTTCCTGTCAATGACCCCTAAAAATTATTTCATAGGAGAAGGGAGCGGATCAAAAAATACTACCGGCCGTTTCAACTCATTTGTCGGATTTCAGAGCGGCCTGAACAATTCAACAGGAAGATATAATGCTTTTTTCGGGTACCAGGGCGGATATAACAACACCAGCGGCAACAGTAATCTGTTCCTGGGTTATCAGAGCGGATTCAGCAATACAACAGGAAGCTATAATTCTTTTGTCGGATATAAAGCGGGCTATGCTAATACAACAGGAGCACTTAATACTTTCATCGGCAGTTACAGCGGTACTAATAACAGCTCCGGGTACAATAATACCTTTATCGGATTTTATTCCGGTTATCTGAATACCGGCGGATATGAAAACAACTTTATCGGATACAGAGCAGGATATTCAAATTCAGGGGGACACAATAATATCTTCATGGGAACAGACGCCGGATATTCAAATTCCTCGGGTAACTTCAATACTTTTCTTGGGTTCCAGTCCGGTAAATCAAATACAACTGCCTCAAATAACATATTTATTGGAAACCAGTCCGGCCTCAAAAACCTGACGGGATCATCAAATGTATTTCTCGGCAATCAGGCTGGTGAGAATAATGAATCAAGTGTTGATAATGTGTTTATCGGTTATCTGACCAGCCAGAATCACACAACGGGAAATAACAATATATTTATCGGAAGTCATGCAGGAGGAGTTGGGACCTCTGGTGATAATAATGTTTTTCTCGGTTTCTGGGCCGGGAAGGGGAATGTTTCAGGCGGCGGGAATATCTTCCTTGGTTACCGGTCAGGAGAAGTCAATACCACGGGTTACAGTAATGTCTTTATAAGCACTATCGCAGGGTATAAGAATACAACAGGCTATATGAATGTCCTTATCGGCGATCAGGCCGGCATAAATAATACTACAGGTTACCAGAACGTAATAATAGGAAGGGAAGCTGGCCTCTCTAATTCGACCGGGCACGGCAACATAATGATCGGGTACCAGGCAGGTAATGCTGAGACAGGTTCAGACAGGCTGCATATAGGGCAGGGGTCCCTTATCTACGGGGAAATCGATAACGACATGGTAAGAATAAACGGTGATTTTGAGGTAAATAATTCTTCTACTTTCAAGGTTTATAAGAGTACCGGCAGAGTTGGAATAGGAACTGCCCCTACTTATAAACTTGATGTTGCCGGAGACAGGATCCGTCTTGTCAACGGCACTGAATGGATAGCAATGAGAACTGACGGGGGAACCGGCTACCTTGATCTGTCATTCGGAGCGGGAAGCCTTGTTATTCAGGGTTCCACAACCAATGAGAATGTGATAATTAATCCTTCGATGAACAAAGTCGGGATCCGGACGTGGACACCTCAGTACGAACTGGACGTTAACGGAAGTATCCGTGCCATCGGAAGTGTCTATTATGGTGGTTCAACAACATCAGCTAACGGAACTGCCTATACAAAACCTGATTATGTATTCGGGAATGAGTATTCAGTGATGAAAATAAACGAGGTTGAAGATTACCTGCATCTGGAAAATCATCTGCCATGGGTTACATCGGCTGAAAAAGAGAAGAGGGAAAATGGCGATGCAACAGATATGACAAGGATGGCATTTGAAACACTTGAGACAGTCGAAAACCTCCAGATGCAGATAATTGAACTGAATAAGAAAGTGACTGAATTAAGTGAATTAATAAAGACTCAGGAAACTGAGATAAAGGTCCTTAAGCAAATTCACGAGTAAAGTATAAGCGCATAAATTCTCACAGGAGTTAAACAATCGAAACTGCCTCAGACTTTTTTCAGGACCTTTTGCAGTTCCTGTATCTCATTCGACAGGTTACTGAGCAAACGGTGATTCTGATCGGCAAACCTGGCAGTCACATACTGAATATAAAGTCCCATATTTGCCTCAACACTTGTTAATCCTGTATCTCTCAGGAAATCGTTTCTGAATTCGTTAAACCTGTTAATTGATCCGATGAAAGCCATAATGTCAAATTATTAAGTTATTTAATATAAACTGGGTGCAAGTTGCATGGTGCGGGGTGCATGGTGCAAGGTAATTATCTGTACAAAGTAAAATAAATATTTTACAAATTACCTGAGGAAAGAAGGGATGATCAGGATTGCGAATTAATTCTAAATTTGCCTCTGTTTCCTGAAAGGATGTAAATGGATCTGAATTTTTGCAGTCTCAGCAGTGGTAGCAGCGGTAACTGTTATTATCTGGGTAATGAGTTTCATGGTATTCTGATCGATGCGGGCATTCCCGGAACCTCGGTTCGCAAGTTCCTGGAAAAAATGAATATTTCAATGAAAACGATCATGGGTATCCTGATAACCCATGAACATATAGACCATATAAGAGGCCTTGAGCTGCTTACCAGGAAGTTTTCCCTTCCTGTTTTCACAACTCGTAAAATACGCTCAAGTATACTTCAATTTCAGAATCTGGCTCCGTCAGCTACAATAGTTGAGATCCCGCTGAAAAAAAAGTTCAATGTGGCCGGATTTGAAATAGAAGCGTTCCCGGTTTGTCATGATGCCCCGGAGACAATCGGTTTTCACATTTCAGCCGGGCATAAGAAAATAACAATTGCTACTGACCTCGGTCATATATGCGAAAATGCAGCGCCCTATATTAAGACAGCTAACCTCCTTGTAATAGAATCAAACTATGATGAGCAAATGCTTGTAAATGGCCAATATCCCTATTTCCTGAAGAAAAGGATCCGCTCAGACCACGGACATCTGGGAAACCATCAGGCTTCTTCTTTCCTTGCTGAAAATATCAGTGACAATCTCACCCACATCTGTCTTGCACATCTTAGTAAGAACAACAACACCCCGGAGAAGGCACTCGAGACTCTTTATAAAACATTTTCTGAAAAGGGTATTGTCCTGAACGGGAAACAGCTTATTTCGGTTCTTGACCGAGATATTCCGGGATGTATGATAAAACTGACCGGTTAGCCGGTCCTGTCCCGGTTTCAGTTTTCATATCATTTCAGGACTTTCGTTCCGAAAATGAATTTACCATTCCACCATGGATCATATAATGAGGTGATAGTCACTCCATTGCTTGTGGAAGCATGGATAAACTCATTATTACCTATACAGATACCTGCATGTGTAATGAAATTACTTGTCTGGTAAGTTCTGATAAAGAAAACTAGATCACCTTTTTTCAGGTCCTCGCGCCGCATTATTATCGTTCCATACCTTGCCTGTTCTTCAGAATTATGGGGCAGGGAAATATTGAATTTCCTGAATACTGCAAAAAGAAGTCCTGAACAATCCATGCATTTAGAGGTTGTTCCTCCCATGCAATGAGGGACTCCCAGGTATTGCCGGGCAGCTTTTATTAATTCATCAGTATTGACATTATTTGTATTTAAGCTTTTCTCTACTCCTCCACTGATAAAGTGCTCAAGCTTTTTCTTTTCTGCTTTAGAGTCAATATTCTCAAATGACCGGGCCGGAGAAAGCTTTCTGGCACAATCAGTAGCAAAAAACTGGCACATTATAACCAGCAGTATCAGGATCTTTCTGTTCAGATATGGTCTGAACATCCTTCTTTCCTGAAGGATGTTCGCATTATAGCGGTTCCTGATCATGGTTTGAACCATAACCCTGCATGCATTGTTGCGAAAGATTCTCTTGATCCGCCTCCGGCCTGAACAAGTAACCCGGGGCCTAAATTCACTGCCAGGCTGCCGGCGATCTTGATATTGATTCCTCCTCCGGCGTTGATGAATAATTGTGTAAGCTTGTCAAAATTCTCAGAACTTATAAGTATCCCACCCCGTGCCATGAAATAAGGTGATACTTTTGTCCGGTTTATTGTAAATCTGAGATCTCCGAAAAGGGGAAAGAGTTTCCCGCTTTCATATATAAGGATCCCGGCACCCATGGCTCCGCTCATACTCTGGTTAACACCCAGCCCGCGCATATTCCACTGATAGCCATGAGTTGTTGTGAATCCATAAAAATAATCCGCGTAATCAGAACTTGTGCCTGCCAGTCCATAACCACCGGTCATCTCATTTATTGTAACATAACCCGATCCTGTATTAATCGTAATGGGGCGTCTTCTTTGTGCATCTGCGGTATAGAAAATAAATATTGTCAATGCACAAATTATTATCATTCCCTTTATTCCCTTGTGATTAGTCATAGTTTCATTGAGCATTTTAAATTATTAAGATCTCTTCTTATAGAATCATATAATTCTGTTAAAACTTTAATAGGAGATCTTTCACGGCATCTTTATGTACCATGAAATCCATCATTTTCAGCTTAATATAATCTTCTGAGAAGAAATAATAACCAAATTCCTTTGCATTCAAATCATTATTGCGTGAACCTGATCCCGAATCCTTTATTAGGTACCAGTCCCTGCCATCTTTTTCGAGGTATCCCACCAGATGCATTCCGTGGTCGTCAGTTGTTGTCCTGTTTGAGAACCTGAACTGGCGGGCATCATCGTTAATATAGGCTGAAGGTATGTCAAAATCTGGGATCACGGCACATTGTGTTTCACGGTCAAACCCCGGTTCAGATACGTCCCCTCCTATGCTGATTGTATATCCTTTTCTGACTACTGATTTTAAGGTAGCCATGAATACATCCAGGGGCACATTATAATAATCAGCACTATGCCACCAGTTATCAGGCACTTTGTACTCAACCTTCTTGTAAAATGGTTCCTGAATGTACGAGAGAATATCGACATAATCATCGGGATTTATTTTAATTATCTCCGTTAGGTATTGAAGCGGAGTATAACTTTTACCACCAACGATTACCGCTGTGGGAGGCACTCCGATATAATGATTCATTATTGATTTAATTGTTTCTATACCTTCTGCTTCGTTCCATGAAGAATTTTCCTTCATCGATTTCAGAAAATTATTCATTTCCCCGAACATTTTTTCATGATTATGGAATTTTCTTCCGTCCAATAAACCGGTATATGAATCATATGGAACTACTCCGTATTTCTTCCATATACGTGTAACCGCATTTGCCTCTGATCCCTCTGCGAATGCCGAGTTACCACGTTCTCTGATATACCTGCCGGCTTTCTCTACATACTCCCAATAAACAGTGAACATTTCCGATAGCTTTACATTCATTTTATTAATGCGGTAAACTTCTGTTTCCAGGAATGAGGTTGTGGAAAAACTCCAGCAAGTGCTTGTCGCACCCTGGGATACCGGGGCATTATGCCATTGCTTATTCTTATACAGTTCTATTTTATTGGGCAATGATGCTGAAGAAAGATCCATTGCAAAACTCCGGGTCGCCGAAGCCTGATCTTTTCTTTCTTTCATCTCAAGATCATCCCTGAGTATGTAATTCTGGTAAAATCCCGGCTTGCTTTCCCTGAATATGGCTCTATCCTTGTTATTCTGTGCCATTATATTAAGGGAAACAAACAATAAAAGAAAAACTGATATCTCTTGCTTCATAGATTGAATGTATTTATCATTTATTAATATCCCTTGAAATTCCTTCCGTAAAACATGAAAATGACTGAGATAAAGATACAAAATGTGATCATATTCATCTCCTCCGCCCTGTTAATTCAATATGATAAATATGGTAACTTTGTATTAAGAACATGTATCAAACCGATTTGTATTTTAACAGTAATCCAGGGAATATCTGTAAAGTTGACTGAAAAAAAGAATATATTGATTTTCGGAAAGGATCTTATCGAAGATGATCCTGTCAGGCAGATTGAGAGGTGCATCACTTCAGATGATGATATTGCGGTTATCAATGCTGATGCACATTACGGGTATGGCCATCCTATTGGAGGTGCTGTTGCCTATAAAGAAAAGATCTCCTTATCGGGTGTAGGTTTTGACATAGCTTGCGGCAATTATGCAGTAAGAACAGATATTCAGGCAAAGGGAATAAAGGTACCTGATGTAATGAATGAAATATTCAGACGGATATCATTCGGTATAGGCCGGCCAAATAATGAGCCTGCTGATCACGAGGTCCTTGATAAGATCCATAAAGCTGAATTCCAGCCTCAACGGAAATTATATAAGCTGGCACAGGAGCAGCTTGGTACTGTAGGAGCCGGGAACCATTTTGTTGATCTGTTTGAAGATGCTGACGGGTTCTTATGGATCGGCGTGCACTTCGGTTCAAGAGGATTCGGATATAAAACTACGACGGGGTTTATAGCATTGTCGCGGGGATTGCCTTTTGAAGAAAGGGTGAGAGAGGGATCAATGGATGCCCCTCCTATTCTCTTCAATATTGATACAACTCTGGGTCAGTCATATATTGAAGCAATGAACCTGGCCGGAGAATATGCCTATGCCGGACGTGATTTGGTTGTAAAGAAGGTCCTTGAAATACTTGGAAATCCTGCAGTTACTTACAGTGTACACAATAATCATAATTTCGCCTGGAGGGAAGAGCATTTCGGGTCGATGTACTGGGTTATCAGAAAAGGATGTACCCCTGCTTTCCCCGGTCAGAAAGGGTTTATCGGAGCCACAATGGGTGAGGATTCTGTAATTGTTGAAGGTATTGACACTGAAACCTCCAGGAGAGCTCTTTATACAACTGTCCATGGTGCCGGCAGAGTAATGTCAAGAACAAAATCGGCTGGCAGAAAGAAATGGATTAGAGACCGTAACGGCATTACAAGATTAAAAACTATTACCAGAGGATTGATTGATTTTGAAGATGTCAGATCGGAAATGACTGCCCGGGGAATTGAACTCAGAGGCGGAGATGCGGATGAGGCTCCGGAATGTTATAAAAGACTTGATGATGTGCTAAGGCGCCAGGGTGATACAATAAAAATACTGTTCAGGTTGCATCCCCTTGGAGTTGCAATGGCCGGAGGAGAAACGTTTGATCCCTATAAAGATTAGGGCTAAACCAGATATTTTACAGTCTTGTTATTCCTGATGGCATAATCAATCTCTCTTCTGGTTGACTGGCCAATATAGCCGCCAGGATTTATCACAAAAATCTCATCTGCCATATCTATTTTACACAGGTGCATATCATCAAGCATTTCCTTGATATCTTCTGACCATACTTCATTGTCGCCGGAATGTCCAAACAATCCAACGCTGATAACAATGTTCCCTTCCAGGGTCAGTCTTTTCTGTTCAGCAATGAATTCATCCCTGAATCTTGTGCTGCCGCATAATGTTATAACTTTGTATTTACCTGTCATACCTCATAAAACTATAGATACTATTCAACAATTATAAATAAACAAAAAACATCCAACGAAATTTACTATATTTTTACGATCGGAATTTTTTCAGCATGGATAAATACCTAAAAGATCTTATCTCCGTTGGCGAAAATCAGAAGCTTGATTTCAAGTATTGCGTTTCCGACAGCAGGAAGATTGCCAGAACTCTGGTAGCTTTTTCAAACAGTGACGGAGGGAAGCTTCTCATCGGAGTAAAGGATAATGGAAGGATATCAGGGATAAAATCTGACGAGGAGATCTATATGGTCGATACGGCGGTCCATTTATTTTGCCGGCCGGAAATAAGCTACAAAATCAAACAACATTCAGTCGGAACGAAATCGATACTTGAGGTAGAGGTTTTTAAGGGAGAAAAAAAACCATATCAGGCAAAAGATGAGGATGGAAGATGGCTTACCTATTTCAGACATAACGATCAGAATCTGATAGCAAACAAGGTTTTGCTGCTCGTATGGAAAAAACAAAAGAATAAGACCGGTGTAACTGTAAGGTTCGGGGCAGCTGAAAATTCCCTGCTTGATTATCTGTCCAAAAATGGATCAGTCACTCTTTCAAAGTTCCGGAAGATCACCGGTATTTCATCATACAGGGCAGAATCGATACTGGCTAATCTGTTAATAATTAAAACAATTATCATGAATTGCTCTGAAAAGGGTTTTACCTATGAGCTTAATCCTGAATCTCCCATTAATCAGAGTCAATAAAAATACACTGGGACCAGTTTCTCCGGAACCTTTCCTGAAATGCAGTATAATCTGAAGAAATGATATCACTTATAATTCACCACTTCTTCTTTAGCCTTTCTTGCCGAGGCCGCTGATGATGCATCGACATCCTTTGAAACATGGCCAACCCTGAGAAGGGAAATTACCTTGTAACCATCGGGAACCCCCAGTGATTGCTTTTTTGAAGAATTAATGATCCTTACCGGTCCTGTATAAATACGGGCTCCCAATCCCAGACCTTGTGCAGCAAGGTACATATTCTCCGTAGCCAGTGCACAATCGAAGTCATAACTCATTCCCTGGTCCGCACTTTCCGGTGCAGAAACAAGAATTACTATATTACCGGGATTTGCATTGGTTATGGCGCTTGCAACAAGGGCAGGATCTTTCAGGATGGTGAATTTCCAGGGTTGTCCGTTCCTTGCACTTGGAGCTTTTATACCACATTTCACGATCGCATCGATGTCATTGTCCGAGACCGGATCTGATGTGAACATCTGAGCGGAATAAGCAGACAAAATGTGATCAACCACATTATTGCCGGCAGACTGGGCATTCAACAGAGCTGCAGATGAGAAAATTATCAGCAGAATTGCAGTAAATGATTTTTGTCGCATAACAACTTTGTTTTTGATTTTAAATAAATTACTGATTTTGCTAAATCCTGAAAATATTATTGTATTAAATCATGAACTAACTACAGTTTCCTTGGCCTTTTCTGATTTTTTAAGAATCAGCGCTATTTTAAGCGCCTCATCAACATGCCTTTCTATATTGGACTGAGAACTGTATATATATACTATTCTCCCTTCCTTATTAACTACATATGTCACACGTCCCGGTATAATTCCAAAGAAACTTGAAGGCACACCAAACATTTTCCTGACATTATTATCTCCGTCGCTCAACAATGGAAATGTAAGGCTGTTGGTTTCAGCAAATTCCCTGTGACTCTCGACTGATTGTCCGCTTATACCAATTACAATCGCATCTGCTTCATCAAACGCTGATGACTGATCACGAAAATTGCAGGCCTGCCTTGTGCATCCCGGAGAACCATCTTTCGGATAAAAATAAATAACAAGATTCTTACGTCCAAGGACATTCTTTATTTCAAAAAGATCACCATTCTGATCTCTGAGAGAAAAATCAGGTATTTTATCACCTTCCTTTAACGGATCCATAATTTTAAATATCCAGCTGATTAAAACCTTATAAACAATCCGGCCGCAGCATAGTGGAACAATGAAAAAGTGTATACCTCGTCATTATCCGCACCTCCCTCAAGGATACGGTATCCGGCCTTGATGCCTATCCTGTCCGATGCTTTATAAGTCAATGCAAGCAACACATCCTCTGCTCTTCCCTGAGGCGCCGCAAGAGCATCTCCCTCAAAGAGTATGCCTATTTTTTCAATGGGATTGTATGACAATCTGAAGTTTATTATCGGAACAAAGCCCACATTGACCTTTTCACTTTCGTCATCTCCTGAGGCAAGAGCTATTTTAGCATCACGGATCTTTGCAGTAAAGCCAATTCCAAAATTGAACTTCGGTTTCTGCACGAGCTCATACCGGTAAGTAAGCCTGTAAGAATTAAATTTATAGGTTGCATCCAAATCGGTGTTTGCCGGGAATAGAACATTCTCAAAAAGAATATCACGAGGAACTGAACCTTTCGAGTTTACAGTAAGAGGAGCATACAGGACCGAAATTGTGTTACGTGAGTTTATATTATAATTCAATCTTAAGCGATAGAACATCTTTCCCTCCGCCTTAAGTTCTTCACTCAACGAGAAGTCGGTACCCTGATCGCCGGGAATCCTGATATTGTTGTAGCCTGTGCTTACATACCCTGATTCAAGATCAAGTGATATCTGGGCTGCACTTTTTTGTACATTCAATGTTAAATTCACCAGAAGAATAAAACCTATGAAAATTAATTTTCTTTTCATTATATCTATTTTGTTACTTCTAAGTTAAACAATCAAACCAGCTTAATGTTTGACAATGCATCGAAAATTCTTGTTCAATTGCTGATAACATCTTCAGGGTGTAAATAACATGTACATTAAAGCTGCCAGCACTGCACCGGCAAATGGCCCCACTATGGGCACCCAGGAATATTTCCAGTCGCTGTCTCCTTTACCGGGGATCGGTAAAAAGTAATGCATAATACGTGGACCGAGGTCCCTTGCCGGATTAATAGCATATCCTGTTGGACCGCCAAGGGATAGGCCTATCCCAAGAACGACAATAGCAACCGGTAAGGCATTCAGGGCACCCAGTCCCACTTCAGGTTCGGCCATGTACAACACTGCAAGGGAAAGTACATATGTGCCTATTATCTCAGTTATAAGGTTATGCCAGTAACTCCTTATATTTGGTGATGTGCAGAATACTGCCAGTTTTGAAGCTGCCTCAGGAGTTATGTCGAAATGTTTTTTATAAGCAAGCCATACAAGGCCGGCTCCGAACATTGCCCCCAGCAGCTGTGCGCTGAAGTATAAAGGGATCAATGACGGTGAAAATTTATGAGCTATCACAAGCGCTATTGTAACAGCCGGATTAAGGTGAGCACCGCTAACCGGTGCTGCTATCAGAACGCCGGTGAACACTCCTACCGCCCATCCGAAAGTAATAACTATCCAGCCGCTGTTATGCCCTTTTGTCTTTGAAAGAAGTACATTAGCCACTACTCCACCCCCAAAGACAATAATCATGGCTGTTCCGAAAAATTCCGCAAAAAACTGATTCATATATTATGATTTTATTGTGCCGCCCATGATTCAGCTGCCTTAACAGCTTTATGCCACCCTTTGATAAGTGTTTTTGTTGCCTTCTCCGGAATGGAGGGCGAAAATGTCCGATCAATCTGCCACTGTTTTTTTATTTCCTCAAGTCCAGACCAATATCCAGTGGCAAGTCCTGCCAGATAGGCAGCTCCCAAAGCCGTGGTTTCAGTAATTTTTGGCCTCACAACCTTTGCCTGAAGTATATCTGACTGGAACTGTAAAAGATTACTATTTACAGTAGCACCTCCGTCAACCCTTAATTCCCTGACATCTATTCCGGAATCTTTCTTCATGGCAAGTAACACTTCCAGTGTCTGATAGGCAATACTGTCGAGAGCAGCCCTTGCAATATGAGCTGCAGTTGATCCTCTCGTCAGCCCGGTTATTGTACCGCGGGCATGCTGGTTCCAGTAAGGGGCTCCCAGCCCTGCAAATGCCGGAACGAAATAGACTCCATCACTGTCAGCAACCTTTGCTGCGAGTTTTTCCACATCGGATGATTTTTTTATGACCCCAAGACTGTCGCGAAGCCATTGAACTACAGCTCCTCCGATAAAAATGCTCCCTTCAAGTGCATAATCTGTCCTGTTTCCTATTTTCCATCCGACTGTTGTCAGCAAGCGGCTTTTTGACCTGACCGGTTCGTTCCCGATATTCATCATCAGGAAACAGCCTGTTCCATAAGTATTCTTTACCATTCCTGGCTCTATGCACATCTGTCCGAAAAGAGCAGCCTGCTGATCTCCTGCAATACCCGCGACAGGTATGGCTGTCGCAAAATGGCCTTGTGTATTGCCATATATTTCGCTTGACGATCTTACTTCAGGTAGAATACTTTGCGGGATGTTAAAAATTTTCAGCAGCTCTGAATCCCAATTGAGAGTATGAATGTTGAACAGCATCGTCCTTGAAGCATTTGATACATCGGTGATGTGCAACTTCCCTTTGGTAAGGTTCCATACAAGCCATGAATCGACTGTCCCAAAAGCAAGAATCCCTTTATTTGCCTTCTCCCGTGCTCCGGGAACATTGTCAAGTATCCACCTGACCTTTGTAGCCGAGAAATACGCATCTATTATCAATCCTGTCTTTTCAAGGATCTTTTTAGCATATCCATCTTTCTTCAGCTTGTCACAAAAGTCCGCAGTGCGCCTGTCCTGCCAAACAATTGCCTTATAAACCGGTTTCCCTGTTGTCCTGTCCCAGACAAGAGTAGTCTCGCGCTGGTTAGTAATACCTATGCTTTGAATATTCCTGCTTTCTATGCCCGCTTTGGCAATTGCTTCCATTGCAACTCCTGCCTGTGTAGACCATATCTCCTCAGGGGAGTGCTCAACCCAGCCCGGCTTCGGATAGAATTGTCTGAACTCCTTCTGCGCAGTGGAGACGGGCAGGCCGTTATTATCAAATACAATAGCCCGGGAACTGGTAGTTCCCTGGTCCAGCGACAAAATATATTTCTTCATATTTCTTAATGTACCTGAAAGAAAAAAGTTAATTACTCAATGACTCTCAATTATATCTCAAAATTATCACATTTCCTGTAAGCCCGGATCAGGCGCTGTTCTCCTTCCCTTGTCCTGCTGCTCAGGCCATGTTCCATGCAGATAACTCCTTGATAATTATGATTATAAATATTTTTAAAGACATTTTTATAATTTATCTCTCCCGTAGTCGGTTCATTCCTACCGGGATTATCACCGCAATGAAATGCACTTATCTCATCCCATGCAGCATTCATATTTGGGATAAGGTTACCCTCTGTTATCTGCTGGTGGTAAATATCCATAATTATCTTACAGGAAGGTCTGTTAACAGCCCGGCATATTGAATATGCCTGAGGAATACCATTGAGGAAGAGCCCCGGGTGATCATTCAGGGTGTTAAGAGGTTCGAGTACCAGTGTCAGTCCTGCCGGTTCAACGATGTCGCAGCACATCCTGAGGTTATCAATCACATTTGCAGTCTGGTAGTCCCTGTGAAGTTTTTCATCATATCTGCCGGGAACAACGAGGGCCCATTTCACGCCGGTCCTTTTAAAACACTCAACACCTTCCTTCATTTTAGCCGCCAGCATATCTTTTATATCTTGTGTATTAAGGACAAATGAAGTGACGGAAAATTCAGCATAGAGGACAAAAGGGCCAAGTTCCATACCCACGCGGCTTATTTCATTTGCTATCTTCTCCTGATCGCCTGTTGGTTTTTTCATCAGGTCGTTGTCAAACATCGCCCTGAAACCCGTATCGTGGCAGAATTTAATGTTATCTATCGGATCCTTACCCGCATGTTCACGGAACATCCCGAATCCGGGAGCATATTTAAGTCTGAAAGGAGTTATCTGATCAGGCGAACCCTGATTTGTATCCTGCAATTGTGATCCTGAAAGTGCAGGAGCAGCAAGAATAGCCGCCCCTGCAGCAGAAGCTTTTTTAATGAAGTCTCTACGTGAGCTTTTCATAATTTATATTGCTGGTTTCTATTTGGTCTGGGGGACATAAGCCTCTCCGGCTATCGGAACATCCTTTGGGATATCAACAGGACCGAATTCAAAAACTTTCGGTCCAAGTTTCAGATCGGAATTCAGCATTTCATCCCATGTGGTTTCTTTCCCTGTGTAAGCTGATATCCGGCCCATAATAGCACATAGTGTAGATACTGCGGTATTTTCGAGTTCATTTAAAGGCGTTCCTGTCCTGATAGCCGTGACCAGGTCTATATGCTCCTGCACATACGGATCCATCATCTTTGCTTTTGAAGGTTTGCCCTCCTCATCAACAGGATAGTTATATCTCCATATTTCTTCACCGGCAAGGTTAAGCAGGTAGTTATCCTGAGACTGGAATAAATATGCAGCACCATCGGCACCCTGTATTCTCTCAGATACATTATTGGCACAACCGTTTATCTGACGGCACATGCTGTGAAAATGGATGCCACTATCAAAAACGAAGTCCACACTGAAATTATCATACTGATCACCTGTAACACGGCGCAGCCTTGATCCCATGCCAACTGCTTTGACGGGATGAGAGCCCATAAACCAGTTCATAACATCAAGATTATGCACATGCTGTTCTACTATATGATCGCCTGAAAGCCAGGTCCAGTTTACCCAGTTTCGGATCATCCATTCCATTTCACTCCATTTAGGGTCATTGTCCCGATGCCAGAGCTTGCCGCCGTTCCAATATACATTCCCACCGGTTATATTCCCGATTATACCAGCCTGTACCTGATTGTATGCATCCACGTAGTCGCGTTGATGACGGCGCTGTGTACCTGTAACAATGGATAATTCCAGCTCTTTCGCCTTAAGTGCCGTTGCCATTACCGACCTGGCTCCTACAGGGTCAACACATACAGGCTTTTCGGCAAAAATGTTTTTGCGTGCGGCTACAGCGGCGGCAAGATGCTCAGGTCTGAAGAAAGGCGGTGTTGCAAGGATAATGATATCAACATCCGATCCGATTACTTTCTGGAAAGCATCGAACCCTACAAAACAATTGTCCTCCGGAACTTCCTGTCCTTTTTCTTTTAAGATATCAGCGCGGCATTTTTCCACCCGGTCCTTAAACGTATCGCCCAGAGCTGTTATTTGCAGATTTGGACCTGCATTAAGGAAGTTAATTGCTGCACCGGTTCCACGGCCCCCGCATCCAATGACTCCTGCTTTCAGAACAGGACCGTCGGGAGCCTGGTCAAGCCATGAGACCACAGGTACTTTCTTTAAAGCTTCACGTGTACAACCGGCAATCATTGATGGTGCAATAATGCCTGCAGCTCCAACAGCTGCAGTTGTTCCCAAAAATTTACGTCTTGAAATTCCTGCTTTTTTCATAGGGTTAGTTTTATATGGTTTAAATTTACAAATTCCCTGTCTTTTCATCAAATTCACATACAACTCTGAATCCGACGTGAAAACAATCCGAGTACCACCAGATGCTTTTGGGTATCTGGGGATCAGTTTTGAGCCAATCTGCTGTTCTGGTATAGCTTCTGGCTGAGCTCCTTAGGTTGCCCGCCATATCCATAAAAGAGCCCCCTCTAATAACATGTTCTTCACCAGCCCCGGGGCCCTTAAGATCTTTTATCATCCCTTCAGGATATTGTGAATACGTATCAGGCTGATACCAGTCCGAGCAGAATTCAGCAACATTGCCTGTCATGTTCTTAAGTCCGAAGGGATTCGGTCGTACAATATCCGGGAGCTGAGTCTTTCCATGACTGTTCTCTTTATAGATAATATATGAATTAATAATTGTTGTATCATTCTTCGACAATTTGGCTCTCAACCCTGTCTTTTGATACTTCTCAGGGTTACCAGGGAAGAAATAAGGTGTTGCTGATCCTGCTTTGCATGCATATTCCCATTCAGCCTCGGTAGGTAACCTGTATGTTTTTCCGGTAACAAGTGAAAGCCATTTGCAATATATCTCAGCGGTATGATATGTAAATGAAATTGCCGGCCGTTGTCCCAATCCCCAACCCTGGTCAGGCTGGCCATACGGAGGAGTAGCTCCCGATATCGCATCGGTACCTGCTGTTTTCCCTGTCCTTATGCCTTCCGAATCTGTCGTACGTCCTTCAGCAGATGTCTGTGCATAGAAAGCAAGAAATTCATTCCATGTTACTTCCACCTCAGCCATGAAAAAAGGACTTATCTCAACATCCCTGACCGGACCTTCATCCTTATTCCTGAATGGTTCGTTTTCCGGACTGCCTAATTTAAACTTCCCTCCGGGGATTGCTACCATCCTGAAGGAAACAGAAGAATTAGGTATGTACTCATTAAATGATCTGAACTCCGAGACTACTGCCGGTTTAGTGAATATTTCCTTCGGTTCAGAGGAAGTACTGCCGAAAGTTTTATTGCTCCCGTGCGTATATCCTTTAATAAAATGACCGGCATTCAGATGACAGTTTATACAATGAAGATCAGGTGTCTTTTCAGTCTGTTTGTAGTAAAGATGTGCATCCTCGCCATCTTTAGTGAGTTCCAGTGGAAATAGATTTTCATGGCATTTTATACAACTGCTCTCGTAGACATGAGCCCTGGCGTTTTCCAGCTTTCCGCTTTCTTCCCAGTTGAATGAGGCTGAGTCTTTTGTCCAGTAACTCCAGAGATCTCTTAACCCTGTGCTTACTTTTGCCAGCAGATACCCGTTTCCTTCAGGTGGCAGGTGGCATTCGACACACGCTGTCCTATCGCCTGATTTTGTTATATAATGAACTGATTGTTTCCAGGATGCATCTGCTTCCGGATGTATATGACACGATATGCAATAATCATTTGTTGAAGTTCTTTTAATTGCCAATCCGGAAGCAACCATTATTAAGATGCCAACAATTATTCCTGGGATGAACCAGATGAGGAATTTCTTCATAGGGCGGCAATAACTTTGTGAAGATAAAAAATATCCCTGATCCCGACTATACTGATTTGAACAGATTTTCTTTCTTGTAATTTTTAGGTATTTTTGACCGCAAAAGTTTAACAATGAAAAAGTACATATTCCTTATATTTCTCATATTATTTGCAGAGGGCCTCAATGCCCATCCGTGGAAACCATCGCATTATGTAATAATCGATACTGATGGCGGGATTGATGATATAAAAGCCATTTCAATGTTTCTTGCTTCACATGATGTAAGGGTTCTGGCGATAACTGTTTCTCCCGGAGTACTTTCAGCAGAAAAGGCCTACATTAAAGTCAGAAGCTTGCTTGACTCTTATCATCATGAAGGCTTGCAGGTGGGTATAAACCGGACCGGCAGTTACAAACCAACAGGATCTTCATTCGCAGCTGAAATCATCTGGGGTAATGAGAGCGGGATTGACATAACAAAAGCTCCTGATGTTCTGCCGCTGATTAAGGATGTATTATCGAATGAAAGTACAAAGATCAGTTTCATAAGTCTGGGAGGTTTAACGACAGCTTCTATGGCAATCAGAGATCTTCCATTGTTCAGGGAACAGGTTAAGGATATTATCTGGAGCGCTGACGGTGCAGAAGATAAAAAAGGTTTTAATTATAATATAGATAAAATAGCTTCTGTAGCAGTTTTGAAACAAGAGATCCCTGTAAAAATAGTAAGGAGTTTCGAAAAGGGTAATACTGTCTTCTACGATGAAGAATTTCTCAAAGCTCTGCAAAGAGTCAGCACACCCTATGGCAAAAGAATTTCTGCTTTTCTTGAATCAGGTTCAGCAAATACTCATGAGTTTGCTAAATCCGCAGTTGATGAAATGGTAGCTGTTTTTCTTCACTATCCATCACTTTTTATCAATAAAACAGCCGGAAACATATCCGATTGTTCTCCGGGCGACATCAGTGGCATCAGGGAAAGTGCAATAAGGATCCTGAAAGGAGAGACAGTTGAAGAGAATCAGCTGATCAAAAATTTACCACTTGATCCGGATTTTTATTTTGATGATATAAGCATATATGTCAATGAGATAATTGAAAAATATGGCCATGAAGAATGGGTATCCGGAGTATTTGCAAGTGAGATGCACAGACACCTCGGTGTTTTTGAGATCATCGGAGTAAAAATGGGTATCCGGGTTATTGAATATTTCAAGGCTGGTGTTGATGAATTCAGCGTAGTGTCTTTTGCGGGGTCTAATCCGCCTCTGAGCTGCATGAATGACGGGCTCCTTTCCAGTACAGGAGCAACTCCCGGCCACGGTCTTCTGTCAGTCAGTTCCGACCCGGATAAAAGTCCTTCTGCAGAATTCACATATAAGAACCGTAAAATACGTATTACATTAAAACCAGAACTGGCTGAAAAAATTAGTGCCGAAACGAAGGAAATTAATTTCATATACGGTCTTGACAGTGATATTTACTGGGAGCTTGTGCGAAAGAATACTATTAAATACTGGAAAGACCTTGATCGTCATGAAATATTTTTGATCGAGGAAATCAGGTAAAACAATTATTTTCTGAGAGGAAAAGGAGAATTGTTTTTTATTTATTATACCCGTCAAAAAAATCGTTCCCCTTATCGTCAGTAAGAATAAATGCAGCCATATTTTCGACTCTGATCTTCCTGATTGCTTCCATCCCCAAATCTTCAAAATCGACAAGTTCAACTGATTTGATATTTTCAGCTGCCAGTATCGCGGCTGGACCTCCTATCGAACCCAGGAAAAATCCTCCGTGTTTTCTGCATGAATCGATCACTGCCCTGTTCCTGTTGCCTTTGGCCACCATTATAAGTGAAGCTCCAAGGCTCTGGAAAAGATCAACATATGTATCCATTCTTCCAGCTGTTGTGGGTCCGAAACTGCCTGATGGCATTCCTTCGGGAGTTTTTGCAGGACCGGCATAATAAATGGGATGATTCTTAAAATATTCCGGTACAGGCTTGCCTTCATCTATCATCTTCTTGATCCGGGCATGAGCTATATCGCGGGCAACAATCAAAGTGCCATTAAGACTTAGCCTGGTTTTAACAGGATATTTGGTCAGCTGGGCAAGGATCTCTTTCATGGGTCTGTCCAGATCCACTTCAACAGGTTTCTCAAGTTCCGGCGCCTTTGCCGGAAGGAATCTGGCAGGGTTTTTCTCAAGCTCTTCAATGAAAATACCTTCAGCCGTGATCCTCGCTTTAATATTCCTGTCGGCACTGCAGCTGACGCCCAGTCCAACCGGACAGGAAGCTGCATGGCGGGGCATTCTTATCACCCTTACATCATGAACAAAATATTTTCCTCCGAACTGTGCTCCTACTCCATATTCATGACAGATCTTCACGATCTTCTCTTCCCACTCCAGGTCCCTGAAAGCTCTTCCGCTTTCAGCTCCCGTAGTTGGTAAATGATCGAGATACCCGGCTGAAGCTTCCTTCACTGTTTTTAGTGTGGCTTCAGCTGAAGTGCCGCCAATTACAAGCGCCAGATGATAGGGCGGACAGGCAGAAGTACCCAGATCTTTAATTTTTTCTTTTACAAATTTTGCCAGGGACTCTTCGTTCAGAAGCGACTTGGTCTGCTGGTAAAGAAAAGTCTTATTGGCTGAGCCCCCGCCTTTTGTAATAAAAAGGAATTCATAACTGTTCCCTTCCGTAGCGTAAATGTCTATCTGAGCAGGAAGATTGGTGCAGCTGTTCTTCTCATCAAACATTGATAAAGGAATGATCTGAGAATATCTTAAGTTCTTATCCTGATATGTCTGGTATATTCCCTTTGAAAGATACAGAGCATCATTGACTCCGGTCCAGACCTGTTCCCCCTTCTTCCCGATGACTATAGCTGTTCCCGTATCCTGGCACCAGGGAAGTTCACCTTTTGCTGCGATGACTGAATTGCGGAGCATAACATGAGCCACAAAACGATCATTATCAGTTGCTTCCGGATCGTCCAGTATTAAAGCAAGCTGTTGAAGATGAGAGGTCCTCAGGAAAAATGACAGATCCGAAACAGCGGTTCCTGCAAGAAGCTCAAGTCCCCGCGGGTCGACTTTAAGTATCTTTCTGCCATCAGCTTCAATAACCTTAACGTAATCTTTTGTCAGAAGTCTGTACCTTGTAGTATCCCTTTCGATGTGAAAAGGTTTTTCATATATGAACCCTGCCATAATGATGTTGTTAAATTATTAACAATGATGTAATTATCGGATCTTAATAAAACCGATATTAATCAAATATATAAACAAATGAGGAATAAAAAGAAGCTAAAAATCATATATTTTCCAGTTCTGCAAAGCTGAATTTTCTTCCGGCTCTGATTCCCCTCGGAGTCATTTCAAGAGTGCAGCATTCAACATGTTCATCATGCTGAAATACAAAGATATAACCATTTTCAAGAGCTTCCGTGAGGATTCGCTTCTTTTCTTCTATTGTCTTAAGTGATTCAATATCATAACTCATATTCCAGATCAGGGGTATATGAGCAGTTGTCGGTATCAGATCCCCTGTGTAGACAATTGTTTTGCCTTTATATCTGATAACAGGGATCATTAATCCGGGTGTATGTCCGAAGCACATGCGTAGGGAAAAATCCTTCAGGAAAAAGCTCTCATCATCAATAAGATTAAGCCGGCCGCTGTCCAGAATCGGAAGTATATTTTCCTCAAGAAAAGCATCTTCCTCACGCAGATTATTTTTAACGGCCCACTCCCACTGAACTCTGCTTACATGATAGGTTGCCCGCGGAAAAACCAACTCATATCCTGTTCCATCAGTTTTATTCCTGACACAACCTCCGCAATGATCGGCGTGCAGATGAGTCAGAACAACATCAGTAATGCTTTCCGGTGAAAATCCCCTTGCTGCCAGACCGTTCAGCAGACCTTCACCGTTATGAAGGTGAACATGCCGGAAGAATTTCTCATCCTGCTTGTCTCCCCATCCTGTATCAACAAGCAATACGTGGCCTTCTATCTCTGCAATAAGGGAACGCAGGGTCAGTACAATAAGGTTATTCGGATCAGCGGGGTAAACTCTCGACCACAGGGCTTTGGGAATAACCCCGAACATAGCTCCTCCGTCTACCTTAAAGTTGGCAATATTGAACAGATACAGCTTCATATCTTAAAGTTTGATTTTCTTTATTCTGTTCTGAACACTTTTCTTCTTCTTCGCAGTCATCTGGTACATTATTCTCATCAATAATCTTATCATCTGGTACGAAAACCAGCCGGAAAAACGTGAAAACAACGAGTTTCCGCGATGGTACTCTTCAATAGTGATCTGCCTGCAATCGGTCATTATTATGTCCTGCAATTTCTTCTCAAAGTTCTGAGCAAAACTATCATCCAGAATATCAACATTGATCTCAATGCTGGCATAGTCACTGACGTGATTGAGATTATAACTGCCTATTGTGCACCATTCACCATCCACAACTGCTACCTTGGCATGAAGATTCGAAGGCAGGTATTCATAGATCTTTATGTTGTTCCTTAGAATAAAATCATAGAGGAATCTTGTTGCCCTTTTAAACATCGGCGTATCTGATTCTGCTGCAAGAACTATCCTGATATCCACACCTCGCAAACTAGCATTGCGAAGAAGGCGCCTCTCATTCCTCCCGGGCAGAAAATAACTGGCAAATATTATCATCCTGCTCTGCGAACTCTTAAATGCTGAACGATAACTTCTGAGTATTTCTATTTTATTACGGTACCAGTTATTCTGAACTACTCTAAGCTTAACGTCTTCATTGAAGATGACCGGATTATGGACCATCTCATGAGATCTCTCGTTCTTCGGGATAAATCTTTTATTCCAGAGTTTTTTAAGGATCGATAGTACATGGATACACTCCGGGCCTCTTATGAGGACAGCAAAATCAAGCCATTCTTTTTTCTCCGGTGTCCCGTGGTAGCGGTTGGCAAAGTTCATTCCTCCGATAACTGCAGCCTCTCCGTCGCACATAACAACCTTCACATGAAGCCTCAGGCTCAGCTGGAAACCTTTGGAGATAAAAGTTGGTGAGAAGAAACGGAACAGAATGCCTGAGCCATCTATTCTGTCGACAAGTTCTTTTGAAAGGTATTTTGTCCCGAATGCATCGAGCAGCAAATAAACGCGGACACCCCTCTGTGAAGCCCTGATAAGGGCATTAAAGATCCTGATACCGGCTTCATCCTCATCAATCAAATATGCATGGAAATGAATAAAATATTTTGCATTGTCTATCAATTTTTCGACAGCTGCAAAAAACGGTTCGCCTCCCTGAAGCAGTTCGACATAATGCCCGCCTTTATACTCCGGTTTCTGAGAAGACTTCACCATATATCCTTCCGGTCTGTAACACTTTACAAATATAAGACTTTACAGCCTGTGTATATTGATAAATATTCTTTACATTGCCTTGCTGAAAACAATTATACCGGATGATGCAGTGGGTACATTTTATTGCGATTGGCGGTGCAGTGATGCATAATCTTGCAATTGCACTTAAATTGAAAGGCTATAAAGTCACGGGGTCTGATGATGAAATATTTGAGCCGTCCAGATCAAGGTTATCCATGCACGGTCTGTTACCATTAAAGGAAGGATGGGATCCTGATCGTATCACTAGAGACCTTGATACAGTGATACTGGGGATGCATGCCACCGCTGATAATCCTGAAATGCTGAGGGCAAAAGAACTTGGGATAAAGATCATGTCTTTCCCCGAGTATATCTATGAACAGACTAAAAACAAGCTCAGGATAGTCGTTGCCGGTAGTCACGGAAAGACAACCACAACGGCAATGATCATGCATGTCTTGAAATACCTGGAAATTGATTTCGATTACATGGTCGGATCATATATTGATGGCTATGAGTCAATGGTGGGACTTTCCGATAGCTCGCAGATCGCTGTGCTTGAGGGAGATGAATATCTCACCTCGGCGCTTGACCGAAGACCTAAATTCCATCTTTATAAACCCGGCATTGCAATACTTAACGGTATTGCATGGGATCATATGAATGTTTTTCCGACATTTGAAAATTACGTTGAGCAGTTCAGGATCTTCATCAATTGCATTGAAGAGGGCGGCACATTGATCTATTACGATGGTGACAGTGAAGTGAAGAAGCTGGCTCTTGAATCAACTAAAAAGATCAGGAAGATCCCTTACAGGATACACGGTCACTTCCAGAACAAGACAGGTTTTTACGGAGCAACGCTTGATCGTGTAATTCCTTTGAAGGTATTTGGTGAACATAATATGCAGAATCTTTCTGCAGCGAAGGAGGCTTGCATCAGTACAGGGATCACGGAAGATGAATTCTACAAAGCGGTGCAGAGTTTCGAAGGCACGGCGAAGAGACTTCAGAAAATCTGTGAGAATAAAAACGGGGTAGCATACCTTGATTTTGCTCATTCACCATCCAAGGTGAAGGCAACAATCGAAGCTGTATCATCCAGGTACCCGGGGAAGAAAATCATTGCCTGTCTTGAATTACATACATATTCCAGCCTTAATATTGATTTCCTTCCGCAATACCTTGGTACGCTTGATAAAGCATCATCTCCTTTTGTTTATTTTAACCCTCATGCCCTGAAGCTGAAAAGACTTCCAATGGTTTCTCTAGATGAGGTTAAAGAAGCATTCGGCAACACAAAATTATTGGTGTTTAACAATTCTGCCGAAATGTTTTCGTTTATTCAAAAACAAAATTACAGGGACAGTGTTTTCCTTTTTATGAGCTCCGGGGATTTTGACGGAATTAATTTAAAAACACTGGCTGAAGAATTATTAAAAACTTAATAAATACACTGATATGAAAAGAGTTATACTTTTAACGTTATTATTTGCATTTCTGACTGTTACTTCAAATGCCCAGGAATACAGGACAAGTCTGGGATTAAGGGCGGGACTCCCATACGGTTTGACTGTAAAGCACTTTCTTAATAAAACTAATGCGGTGGAGGGTATACTTGCCGGCAGTTATGGCGGCTTCGTCATTACAGGGCTTTATGAGAATGAACATTGGACGGGACAGTACCCTGGACTGAACTGGTTCTGGGGCGCCGGTGGTCATGTCGGTTTCTGGGATGCAGGAAGGAATCCGAATATTGACGACACTTATACCGGATCAGTGATCGGTTTAGATGGGATTCTCGGACTTGAATATACTTTTGAAGAAATACCTCTCAACCTTTCACTTGACCTGCTGCCTTCGGTCAATCTGATAGGGTTCACCGGCTGGGGTGGAATAAACGGAGCCCTTTCAATCAGGTACGTCTTCTGAGAATCTCCGCGAATTTGTCTTCCTGAGAACCATGTAATGCATTGATCTGTTTTTTCTTTAAAAATATTTTGCATTGAGGAAAAAACATCTTTTCTTTGCATCCGCATTTTAAAGTTCTTTACATGGTCCATTCGTCTAGTGGTTAGGACGTCAGGTTTTCATCCTGGTAACAGGGGTTCGATTCCCCTATGGACTACTTAATTAAAGCAATAAAGCCCTGACATACAATAATATCAGGGCTTTTTTATTCTTTTTTACTGAAACTATACTGAAACAAATTAGTCATTTAGTATATCATCCCCAAATACCCGGGATAATGTTAATTCGGGATTTTGGGATCCCAAAATGCATTATTTATTAAATTGCATGTCACAAAATTACATTGCTTGATAGAATTTATTTGTATAATTCTGAAAAATTTCTGGAATTTATCAGGCGGCAACTCCTACTTTGTACTATCAACAGTAGATATGCAGCGAGCATTAAATTCCTTAACAGTGCAAGATGGAATATCGATTTAGTGGATACTACCTTTTTATTCGTAAGCCTTCGGTCTAGTGCATATTTTTCTTTTTGTAGAGGCTGAGTATTTTCAGCCAAAACAATAAACTATGATTAATGAAACAAAAGCCCTGGACCTGATCAAGCGACAGAAAGCAACGGGGCTTACCATCACAGCCTTCTGTGCGAACGAAGGCATCCCAAAATCCTCTTTTTATTACTGGCGAAAAAAACTCAGCGATAATCAATGCAGAAAGTTTATCCCTCTGCTGGTTAATACCACACCTGCAACAATGATGGACACTACAAAAAATTATATAGGTTCCCGGAATGAACCCCACACGAGTGATGATTTTCTTTTTGAGCTGAGTTACCCAAACGGCACCAGGCTCCGTGTAAAAAGCGGTTTTGAACTTGACAACCTTCGTTTACTTGTCTCACTTCTTGACTGACATCATGTTCCATCTTCATAACTCTCTGAGGTATTACCTATATCCTCTTCCTGTAGATTTGCGAAAAAGCTTTTACACCCTGAGTGGTGTTGTAAATTCACTGATGAACCAGAATGTCCGCGACGGTGGTGTTTTCATCTTCATGAACCGGAACCAGAACGTTATGAAAATCCTTCATATGGAATATGCAGGACTGGTGATCTATCACAAAAGACTTGAATCGGGACGTTTTAAGCTGCCGGCTTTTGATGAGAACACAGCTTCAATAACCATAAACTGGCAGGATTTAATGACCATGGTTCAGAGCGTAAGAATAAAACATGTAAAGTCACGTAAAATTGTTAATAAAAACCTGTTATTCAGTTAGTTATTAACATTATATCAGTTTGTTGCCACGGTTTGTTTTGTTATCTTTAACACGACAAAAAATGTAAGAAAACTGTGAACAATAAAGCTGATAAAGATGCATTAATAGAAGCGCTCCTTCTGGAGCGTGATGAACTTTATCAGGAACTCTCAAAATTACGTCAGGCCGATGGTGGGGCCCTGGAAAAAGCAGAGAAGAAAAATGCACGTTATGAGGAGCTTTTAAAAGAGAAAGACCTTTTAATCAAAAAGCTAACCGACCAGTTGGCCTGGCTCAGACGCAAGTTCTGGAAGCCATCGAGTGAAAAATACATACCCTCAGATCCCGCCCAGAGGAAGCTTGATTTTGATGGTCTCGATATACTACCCGAAGAAGAGGATATAGTAAAAGCTTCAGCCACGGAAATCATCACCTATGAGCGCCGGAAACCGGAACATGAAAAAAAGCAGCCAGTTCGACTACCTCTTCCGGAGCATCTTCGCCGGGAGGAAGAAACCATCGAGCCGGAAGGAATAGATGAGAACTGGGTGCGTATAGGCGAAGAAGTAACCGAACAACTGGAACACAGACCCGGCGAACTGTACGTTCATCGCATCATCCGCCCGAAATATGCTTTGAAAAAAGATGTTCAGCTGCAGCAGGAACTGGAAGCAGATGGCATTCTGAATAAAACTGTTACGATCGCCCCCCTTCCTCTCTTACCACTTCCCAGGAGTAACGCGGGAGCAAGTCTGCTGGCCGAGATGCTGATGGGTAAGTACATGTATCATCTTCCGTTCCACCGGCAACTGTCACTGTTTAAGCTTGAGGGAGTAAAAATACCCGCATCTACGGTAAATGACTGGTTCTCGGGTAGCAGTGATCTGCTCAGGGCGTTGTATTACAGGTTAAAGGAGATAGTTCTTGAATCTGACTATATACAGATCGATGAAAGTACTGTGCCGGTTATCAACAATGAAAAGCACCGGGCCGTTAAAGCTTACCTGTGGGTTGTCCGGGCAGTGATGAAGAAAATGGTATTCTTTCATTATGACAAGGGATCAAGAGCTCAGAAAGTGGTTACAGATCTTCTGCATAATTACAAAGGTGCGGTACAGACTGACGGTTATGAGGCTTATTCCATCTATGAGAACAAGAAGGGGGTATTGCTTCTGGGTTGCTGGGCGCATGCAAGAAGAAAGTTCAATGAAGCCATGAAAGAAGATAAGGCCGGAGCCGTGTATGCACTGGAGCAAATCGGTCTGCTTTATGGAGTGGAGACCATGGCAGACGACCAGGACCTCGATTACCAGCAAAGGGCAGAGCTTCGATCAAGACTTGCATATCCAATATTGTGTGCTTTTGAGAAATGGATCGTAAACTATATGCCAAAAGCATTAAATGGTGGCAGAATGAGTCAGGCTTTAAAATATACATACTCATTGTTCCACAGACTCTCCAGGTATCATCTCGATGGCAGGTATCAGATAGATAACAACCTTGTGGAGAACACCATCCGTCCGCTGGCACTGGGTTATGCATAGTAAATAATTATGTAAAGCAACATTTTGTTATTTATTAATAATCAGAGTTTTGATACAAG
>MWDJ01000023.1 GCA_002070505.1 Bacteroidetes bacterium ADurb.Bin145
TATAGCCAACCTGCTTTTTAGCAACGATATAGATAAATTTAACCAATGTTGTAAATTTTTGTCATGTACTTAGTTCACTTATAGTAATTCCATCTGTTCTAAAAGACACATCCCCTCAGGCAGATCCTGAAAGAGCAGTGCCGGGTATTGTATTCGTTATCATTATCCACCTGCTGATTGTGGCAGCACTGGTAAGGACAATCCTGATTAATAAACGGGGAGCGAAACTTAATAAAGGACCACTAATTGCTGCAGGAGTGATGTTACTCCTATTGAGCTTAATGGTCCTGGATGGTGCAACTGCTTATAAAGACAATACCGATCCTACTATGAAAAGAGCAGCTATTTCAATGTTTATTGGCGCCGGATTCAACTTTATTGCCAGTGTGCTGACTCTGTTTACTTCATGCTATTCACGAGGAAGACGTCTACCTTCGGCATGAATTGTATTTTTCCACGCGAGTACCTCTATCATTATTTCTTGATATAATGTTTAATGATAAACGACAAAAAATTGAATCTGGCTTTCACCTGTGAATTCAGGAATATGGCTTCTTAAAAATAATTAAATCCAAAGAGAATGAAACTTAGAACTGCTAAAACCCTTCAGATATTAACAGGTATATATCTGGTTTTGTATGTAATAGGTATTGTAAGCTCACTGCTGAATAGTGAATTGTCTTTTTTAAATCTATCAGACAATTTATTTTTATTGCTCTTTCTTATATTCATATCCGGTTTTGTCTTGTGCTGGAAGCAGGAGAAAATCGCAGGTATTATTTTAATGATCTGGAATGCAGGTATCTGGGCGTATGGACTTTTTTTAAACAGGCATCAGGATGGTGGTATGTTTTGTGTCATGGCTGTTCCGGTTCTGGTCCTGGGGACATTATTAATTCTTCGGTGGTATAAAAGCTCTGTGTCACCGCAACCATCTGTACAACAGCAATGGAAATTCATTCTTCGTGTTCTTCTCATCAATTATCTTGTCCTCTATATCATTGTTGTGATTTCTGAGATTACAAACGGTAAGCATACTGATTACTTTAGCTTACCTTATATTTTATTCCCAATGCTGCTTCTGATATTTTGTACGGGTTTTATATTATCATGGAAGAGGGAATTTCTGGCAGGTCTATTATTTATATTCTGGTATGCAATTTTGACTCTGGGCTCAGTTACCAGTTTTGAATTTCGTGGTTCGGGACCATGGATCTTATTTGGTGTTCCAATCCTTCTCCAGGGCTTATTTTATATCAAGAACCATTTTCAGTACAAACCCGGATAAATATCTTATGCAAGAAAATATGCGGGAGCAACTCAATTATTGAATACTTTTTATCGATCAATTTATTGTGGGTATTATTTATACAGCGTCACGAATGCTCTCATATAGGCTGCCGGCATGCAGGTAACATGTGATTCGTCTTCAAAAACCTGAAAATCAACAGTTAAATTCTGATAATTCCGGGAGAGTAGTTGCGATTCCATTTTTCGCAGATTTTGAAGTGTTGCTCCTCCTTCAAGGCTTCCGGCTGAGATAAATAACTTTGCATTCAGATCGCTGTGTGATCCGGCATATTCTTCCTCTATACGGAATAGTATCCCATTATCCCATGTTATACTCGGACTACCGGCATAATATTTATTAAATAATTCAGGATGTTTAAATAGTGCATAGAGGCAGAACAGTCCTCCATAAGAATAACCTGCAAGTGTTCTGTCAGTTCTTGAAACATGGTAACCGGATTCAATAAAAGGAATGAGCTCTGAAACAATGAAGTTCAGGAATTTTTCTGCACCACCTGAATTTACGGTCATTTCCCTGCCGGATAGTCTGGAAAGCATTTCACGTGTATTTTTGTCGGTCGTCGGTACATTAGTAGGGGTCAGGTCCCTGGTCCTCCATGCTGACCAGTCTTCCAGCCCCCTGATCTTATAACCGACACCGACAACAATTACTTCGGGAAAATCCGTCCTGGGAAATCCCAGAAGAAAAGAAATATTTGCAATCATCGGAAAGCTTCGGTTAGCGTCAGTTACATACATGACAGGGAAGACCCTGGAGCTATCGGGATGATAGGTTGTTGGCAGGTGGACCATGATTTCGAAATCCTGGTCAAATAATTTTGAATGTAGTATGACTGATTCAGTGTAAGGAACAGTAGCAAGTGATTTTTTGAATACCGGAACCTCTTTGGCTTTTACTGTTTGAGAAAAAGAATTAATACCGATTGCCTGAAGAAGCATACAAAATATTACTATCTGGCATTTAATCACGAGGGGAAAGAGTTTTTTCATAAAGAAGGTTTAATTCATAATTAAGCCAAAAGACGGACTAATCTTTCAGACAACGTACTGAAAAATCATTATTAAGATTAATCCGTTTTTCATATTACAGGGGTTTATAAGTGTGTGAAAGAACTATTTAATTCAAATTTATGAATTAGGATGACACAAGTCAAATAAATATGGCTTTCGTATTAGTAATTTACATTCATTTAATGCGTTACAGAGACTTCAGACATTATTATTTGTTTCATTTATGCGAACATATGCGAGAAATGCTCAATTATTCAATACTTTTTTATCGATCAAATTATTGTGGGTCTTATTTCTTCAGCGTCACGAATGCTTTCATAAAGCTGCCGGCATACAGGCAACTTGTGATTCGTCTTCAATAACTCAGCGGGAGCGAGAGTGTTGAAACCCATTAACTGAAATAGAGCGGAATCGGGGTTACTGCTATTTCATCGGGAAGCTACGAGCAACTTGGCAATCTCGAACTTTTTCATTTTGAGTAAGGCATCCATTAAATTTTTGGATTTCGCTGGGTCAAGCACCTCCCAGGCAGTATCAAGCCCCTCAGTATTTTCATAGATAATGTCTAATGAGATCAAAGGATTGATCCTGAATTCAGGTCCACCGTTGAGCAACATGAATTTCTGCCCCGATGATTCAAAAATTTCTACAAGCTGATTGTCTGACTTTATTTCAGAATCTTTGAACACAGAGCAATAATATTCCGCTGATTCTCTTGCATTCCCATCAAATCAAAGATAGCGATATAAATTGTTTTTCATGGGTAGTTATTTTAAACCTTACTAGTGCAAATCAGTTATTACTTTTCAGAGCAGTTAAACATCCACTGAATTCCGAATTTATCCCTGCAGCTGCCATAATAATCCCCCCAGAACATCACCTGTAATTCCTGCTCCACTTTGCCGCCGGCTGAAAGTTCATCGAAAAGATGTTTGGTCTCTTCTTCCTCTGTGGTTCTTTCAAAATTTAAATATGTGCTTAAGGTTACCATATTATTAATTTTTAAAATTTGTACAGGTACTGGAATATTATAACAATCAGATATGGAAATTGTTCCTGTGAAATTAAAGGCCAATCAATCTCATCTTATACTTCCAGACAGTTGAAAGCCTAAGCAAAAACTCAGATAAGTGAACTTTTAAATAAAGTAAATAGAAGCAAGGAAAATAAATTCTTTGGGATATTATCTCCATCTCTTAAATCCAAAAATATTGCTTCATTCCAGAAATCTGGCTGCCTTATTCATTAGCCTGTCGAAACATCTATCTACTTCATAAGCAGCACTTCCCGACAATCTGGGAAAGGGATTCTCATGTGTATAGTCATATTGAAAATCAATGACTTCGAACCGGCTGTCATTACCCAGTGTTTCAATGACTCCTGTCGCTGGAGTAACCTTGTCCTGGGCAAGTGCTATGGCATAGATCCTGTCCTTCAGTTTTTTCAAAACTTTTTCCCTGACATCTCTGAAACGGTTAAAACTGATCATCGAGCGGAATGCCATTCCCATATTGCCGGAGGCAATCCTGCCTAACAGCGAATTACGCCTGCGGATATCGTTCTCGAAAAGGTTTTCGTAATAGTCATATAGTTTATCATAGGCAAGCTTATCCATAATATGGCGTGACTCCCCATACATACTGCTGAAAACTGATCCTCCGCAGAACATAAAGATCTTTGAATCATTAAAATAGCCTTCGTCATCAGACATTATCATTATCTGAGCGAGGAAAGCACCTATTGAATATGAAAATATGTTAACTGCCTTAACTGCAGGAATGACAGGGTGTTTCCCAGTCCTTATCTGGTTAACAAGCAGTTTTATATCGTTTATAGTCTGGTAACCTGACTTAACGAATCTCCCTGGATCGTCGGAAAGTCTGCAGCTGATAGCGATATTTGCAAAACTCGAATTCCTGATCAATCCTCTGGTTACACTTTGCTCCCTGGAGTATTTCAGCATCGACCTGGGATCTTTCCACGAATCCGGAGCTCTGTTTATATGAAAAGATATCGGGAATAATATCACATAGCTTCCGGTTGATACGGACAGGTAGTATGCCCAGGCAAGATATTTGTTCCAGCTTCTTTCATTCAGTCCGTGGAGGAGAAGGATCACCTTATTGCTGATCCCGGCAGGCACAAATACCGGATACGAAAACTCAAAGTTCTCGGCGATCGAAAAATCATTGCCGCTGTACAGATCCCGGGAGAGGGTGTCTGAAACGAAACCCATATTGAGAATCTGTGTTCCTGAACAGGGCAATGATATCTGCCTGGATTCAATATCAAAGGCTGAAGTCAGTTCTGCGTATTTTATCGAATAGACCATATTTCGGTTAAATGAACTAGATCAGGCATCAAAGGAATAATGTTCAAATTTGTTCTGCAAAATGATGTGTCAGAACGCGGGAGTGTGTGACGAAAAGCAAAACTTCGTGACGAATTTGTATTATAAGGGACGAAAACCAGGTTATGTTTCAAGGCAAAATGACAGCATATCAAACCTGAGAAATAAAAACCTTATTTTTGCATTTCTTAATGAAGAAGGAATGTCTGACAGTCAGAAACCGATCCCGCATTATCTGATAGAAAAGAGGAATATCATAAACCTGATTCTTTTCACGGCTTTCTTTGCACTTGTTTTTATAAACCTGTATGCCCCCTTTGGTTCCGACAAGTGGTTTGACCTTACAAAAATTGAATTCTTCACATTCTCAAGCCTTGTAATACTTCTGGGCGTCCTGGTTGTAGTTATAAGCCGTGTTTTGATGTACCTGGTAAGTAAAAGAAGAGTGATTACCTTGCTTATGTTCTTTTTATGGATAGCTGCCGAAATTTTTGCCATGGCCCTTTTCTATGCTCTCTTCGAGAAATTTGCCCTCCACGACAAAAGGGAATTCATTCATCTGATAAACATATCTGCCCGGAGCACTGCCCTTGTATTGCTTCTTCCATACTCAGTTTCCTGGCTGTATTTGTCGTGGCATGATAAAAAGGAGCAGATCAGGATTCTCGCCGAAGGTAATAATACTCCCGACATGATCCCCTTTTATGACGACAGGTCGGTGCTTAAATTCTCTGTTAAAAGAGACGGGCTGCTCTATCTCGAAGCTTCTGAAAACTATATAACGATCTGTTACCTCAACAAAGGTAAGGTTTCAAAATACCTGCTCAGGTCAACAATGAAGAAACTGGAGGAGAACTTTGCAGGAACGAACATAATCCGTTGCCACAGATCATATATGGTTAATTTCGAAAAGGTTAAGGTCATAAGGAAAGAAAAGGAAGGATTGAAACTTGAACTCGACAATCCTGAAGTGATGGATATCCCGCTATCAAAAACTTACCTTACCAACGTTATGCAAAACTTCGCAAAATTCAGTGAAGCATGAAAGGCAAGATGATTAAAATTAAGGGCTTATTCATGAAAAATTCGAATATATTTCCAGTCACTTAATTAAATATTAATATATATAAGTTAATTAATTAGCATACAATAGTATATAATTAATAATTTATTTATTATTTTTCGACCACCCAAAATGGGATAATTATAATTACAGTTAATGATCAGAGAAATAAGTAATATCACCTATAAATCCAGTTTTAACTAATTCCGAACGTTATGCTACTCCACCAGCAATTTGTACGCATGGCAAAGAAACATGCAAAGAAACTCGCAATTATTGACAAGACTACAGGGAAGAGTGTAACCTATTCAAAAGCACTCATAGGAGCTCTGATCCTCAGATCAAAATTCCGAAAATACGATAAAGGTTTTATTGGTATAATGATCCCTACATCAGCCGGGTGCGCACTGGCTTCTGCTGCTGCACTGCTAAGCGGAAGGATACCTGTCATGATCAATTATTCCACAGGCGCTGAAATAAACGCCCGGTATGCTCAGAAGAAATGCAAATTCAAGACGATTATAGCTTCGAAGGCTTTATTGGACAAAATAGGTTGTCCGGTCATTGAGGGAATGGTCATGATTGAGGATATTATGACCGGAGTTACAACAGGAGATAAGCTGAAAGCTGCCCTTAAGTCGCTGCTACCGGTAAGTATTCTCCTCTCAACTCTCCATAAAGGGAAAGAAGATGATACTGCTGTAATGCTTTTCACAAGTGGTAGTGAAAAAGATCCGAAAGCCGTTCCGTTGTCCCATAAAAATATTGCTTCAAATATTGAAGGATTCAGTGAATATGTCGGGATATCCTCTGAGGATAAGCTGCTGGCTAATCTTGTTTTCTTTCATGTATTCGGTCTGACAGTCAATCTCTGGGTCCCGTTCTACCATGGTATGACCAGTGTCACTTATGCCAATCCTCTCGATTTTCAGACTATCAGCAGGATAGCGCGTGATGAGAAGCCTACCATAATGGTTGGAACACCAAGCTTTTTCTGGGGCTACCTTCAGAAATCAGAACCCGGAGATTTTAAAACCCTTAGATTAATGATAGCAGGAGCTGATAAATGTCCCGATGCATTAAGAGAAGGATACAGGAATAAGCATAACGTAACTTTGCTTGAAGGTTATGGTGCCACAGAAACATCTCCCGTCATTTCGGTAAACTCTCTTGAGTTCAACAGACCGGGCAGCACAGGGAAGGTGGTACCAAACATCCGGGTGAGAATTGAAAATTTCGAAACAGGAAAAGATTGCCAGCCCGGTGAGGTTGGAAAAATACTTGTAAAGGGACCTTCAGTGATGAACGGATACTATGATGACCCCGCGCAGACTGCTGAAGTTCTTGTTGACGGCTGGTATAACACCGGTGACATGGGTTACATGGATGAAGATGGATACCTGTGGCATGCGGGCCGCTTCAAGAGATTCACAAAGATCGGAGGAGAGATGGTATCGCTTGTCAAAGTTGAGAATACCCTCGAGAAATATCTTCCGCAGGGAGCCTCCTGCTGCGTCGTTGAGGTTATAGATGAGAAAAAGGGCTCGGTAATTGTCGCAACAGTTTCGCTGGAGGTCAATAAAACTGAAATACTCAGAAAAATGATGAATGATCTCCCGATAATAGCTCTCCCGAGACAATTCATTACAATAAGTGAAATGCCAATGATGGGGACAGGTAAGATCGACTTCCGCACAGTGACTAAAATGGTGAATGAAATAATGAGCAGATCAGGTGCCGAGGAAATTAGCTAACTTTAAAGGCTGATAATATTGTTAATCAATTCCGGCAATGAACCTTATCGATCTCAGGTCCACCTGGAACCATCTCAGGAAGAACAGGATCCCTGCAATACTTAATATTTTAGGCCTAGCCCTGGGACTGTTGTTTTTTCTTCAGCTTGTCACCTATATCGCCTATGAAAAAGGATATGACAAATACTTCAGATCGGGCGATCAGATCTACAGGATAAATTATGACATTACCCAAAATGGTGAATCGGTCCTGCATTCTGCCAAAACCCCGCGCAGGCTTTTCAGGGTTCTGAAGGATGAGATCCCCGAAATTGAACTAACTGCCATGACCTATTATGAGGACGTTCTTGTAAAGTATGAAGAACAACTTTTTAGCGAACAGAGGGACCTATGGGTGCAGGGCGATTTTACAGAGATATTCAGGCTTGAGATGATCAGGGGAGAGGCAAAATTAAATGATGCCTGGAACTGCATTATTTCAGAATCAAAAGCACAGGAAATATTTGGGAATGAAGACCCGATAGGAAAAGTTATATGGGTAAATGAAGGGATGCGACATACAATCACCGGTACTTTTAAAGATCTGCCTGCAAATTGCCACATTAACTGCGACTATTTTATGCCTATCCGTACCTGGGTGGAATCAGGAGGAATTCCGAATGAGGAGAACTTCATGGGTGCGGGTTGGTGGACCTATATAAAAATTGCTGAAGGTGCTGATCCTGAAAAAGTAGAGAAAGACCTTGAAAAAGTTTCGAAAAAATATCTTACTCATCTCGAGAACCAGAACCGCGTCGGAAAATTTTCGTTACAGCCGCTTGCAAAACTGCATTATACGACTGACCGTGCCGGAGAATTCGGGACAAGCACCCGCGAAAGAACTGTGAATGCCCTGATTGTTATTGCGGCTTTGATACTGATCATAATCTGGATGAATTATGTTAACATGTCGACGGCTGTTGCCCGTAAGAGACTTGATGTTTTTGCAACATACAGGAAACTGGGAGCTACTAAGCTAAACCTCCTGAGGATGTCTTTTATCGAGACGATAATGATCAACTTTGCTGCAATAATACTTGCAACTGCACTGTATTTTATTACTTCCCGCCTGTTCAGCAGGCTGATCGACACTCCGATAACTGACGGTTTCATGAGCTATGCCAATATCGCTGTTCTGATGGTTTCAGTAATTTTTGCAGGGATACTCATCATGGCGCTTATTGGTTCAGTACCATCTTTAAAAGTCAATCCTGCACTTTTACAGCAAAGGAAGATAACGAAAAACAGTGGCTCCCTGTTGCTGGTAGGGATCCAGTTTTTCATGTCATGTTTACTTGTAATATGTTTGATTACAGTAGCAAAACAGATACGATTTATGGAAAAGGCTGATCTTGGTATCAACCTGGAGAATGTCGTTGTGCTGAGGGGAGCAGCTTCAACTCACACTGATCCGCTTCGCAGGGAACATTTCAATGCGTTCCGGGAGGAGCTGCTTCAGCTTAATGAATTTAAGAGCGGTACAGCCAGCATGAATGTACCGGGACAGCCAATGAGGAACAGGATAAGTAACCTTGCAAGACCAGATAAGCCGGAAGAACTGAAACAGGAAGTTACATTGGGCAATATTGACGACGGGTATATTGAGACCTATGGCTTAAAGCTTCTTGCCGGGAGGAACTTCGAGCAGCCGATAAGACTCGATTCAGCCAAAGTGATTGTTTCAGAATCAATTGTCAGGATACTTGATTATGGCTCTCCTGAAAATGCGGTTGGTAAGCAGCTGCGCATAGGCAATAATAACTTTACAATTAAGGGAGTGGTGAACGATTTCCACCATGAGGGATTAAAGAAGTCTCTTGAACCGGTTATTTTTAATCACCGTCATCCTTTTGAATTCGGATTTTACTCCTTCAGGATAAACGGGGATATGCAGAAATCAATTGCTCAGATCCAGGCTGTATGGCCCAAACACTATCCTAACGACCCATGCGATTATTTCTTAAGCGATGATTATTTCCTTCTTCAGTACCGTGAAGAGATAAGGCTCATAAGGATTCTGACTGCATTCACATTATTTGCCATAATAGTTACGGCACTGGGATTGTTCGGCCTTGTAAGTTCAATAGCTGAACAACGTACAAAAGAGATCGGATTAAGAAAAGTCAACGGCGCCACTATTAAAGACATCATGTTAATGATGCTTTCATATTTCACAAGGTTTGAGATCCCCGCCTTCATCCTTGCCTGCATTCTGGCCTGGTTGCTAATGAGGCGATGGCTTCAGGAATTTGCCTACCAGACTGATTTCAGTATATGGATCATTTTTATAACAGGTGTTGTTGCATTTATAATTGCAACGGCATCTGTTATAACGCAAAGCTACAGGGCATCATCAAAGAATCCTGCAGAAGTGCTCAGATATGAATGATTTTCAGTAGCCCTACTGACATTTAAGGTTCTTTCTCTGAGCAGTTGATGCTTCGACAAATGGCCCGTAAAGGGCATTTTTAAATGAAGCACATGCATCAGATGTCTGACCTTTCCCTGCCTGGGCAACGGCAAGCTGATAATAGAATTTTGCCTTGGCTTCAGCATTGCCTGTCTCCATTTCCAGTCCTTTCTTTGCGAACTCAAGCCCTTTGTCGAAATCCTTTTTCTTGTTATAGACATCGGCAAAGTAATAGAAGAGGTCTTTATCATCCCCGTATTTTGCTGCTTTGTTCAGCATAACAAGAGCTTCATCCAGATTTTCAGCCTGGTTTGCCTTTGATCCGTCAGCCCTGAAATATTCAAGCGCTGTGGTCCGTGCCTGCTTAGACAATTCTTCGTTTGTACCACCAAGTTTTTCCAGATACAGGTCGATCGTCTTTTCAACTTCTTCGGGTTTGTCCTGCCTGATATAAATAAGAGCTTTATTAAAAATAGCGGCTGCATATCCGGGATTGATCATCAAGGCACTGTCAAATGCCTGAAGTGCTTTTTCATAATCATTCTGGCCAAAGAAACCAGATGCCATTGAACTGTAAGCCTGCAGCATTATTTTCTCAGCATTTTCCTTGTTTGCTGCATTCCCGTATTTCTCTGATTCGGCTGCAGCCCTTCTGGCGGCACGGATAACATCAGTGGCCGGTTTCTTTTCAGTAAGCGCAGTATTTGCAGCTTTAACATACAACCCTGGCAATACCTGTATTGCTTTTTGCTTGAGATCGTTGGCTGTTTCACCAACCTGATCTGACAGGGTTATGACTTTTTCAAATGATTCAATGGCTACCTTAAGGTCAGCCTGAACAGCTTTTGCACCTTCGTTATAGGCTTTGATCACATCATTCCTGGTCGTTTGCGCAGTAAGCGATGCAGTTAACAAAGCAGAGATTACAACTATACCTGCAATTTTTCGTGATATAAAATTCATATTTTCAGATTATCAGGTTAATAAAAAAAAATCCTTGGGTGGTAAATATAAAAATAAAATTAATTAATAACCTAGTTCGTTTTAATGAATTTTAATCCCATTTTAATTTCTTCTTCATAACGGTTTTATATTTTTGGGCTGATTTAAAATTAAGAGAAATGAAAAAAATCAATTTTTTTGGATCCTCTTTAGTTATCATCTTGATAATGAGTTCCTGTGCTCCTGTATACAGGTGTGGTGAGATGAGACCGGTTAAGACACCGATCTACTGGAGCAAAAACCTCAAGCTTGTAGTCAGGGAAAGAGACAGGTTGTGCCAGGACGTTGAAACCAGCAGGAAGAATAATGCAGAGTTGAATATCAATCTTGAAGGTGCCAACAATAAAATCAAAGAGCTGAGCAGCGAAAGGGATGACCTTACCACCAGGCTGAATAATTTGCAGAAAAATTATGATAATCTGATAAATGAGAGTCTTTCACAGACCGACAGACTGAATAAAGCTCTTACTGCAAAATCAGATGAGCTGAACGCCAAGGAAAAACTTCTCACAGAAAGAGAGAGAGCCCTTGCAGATATGAGCAGAACAATAGCAAGGCAGGATTCTATCACAAAAAGGCTTAATTCAATTTTAAGAAATGCTCTGCTCGGATTCAATTCAGATGAGTTATCTGTTGAGGTAAGAAATGGGAAGGTCTATGTCTCAATGTCGGATAAGCTGCTTTTCAAATCAGGCAGTGCAGCAGTCGAATCAAAAGGCAAGGAAGCTCTGAAAGTGCTGGCAGATGTACTTGATAAGAATAAGGATATTGACATACTCATTGAGGGCCATACAGATAACGTCCCGATAAAGACACCTGTGTACAAGGATAACTGGGATTTAAGTGTTGCCAGGGCAACATCAATAATCAGGATACTCAGTACAGAATATAATATAGCACCGACCCGACTGACTGCCTCAGGAAGAGGTGAATTCTTCCCAAAAGCTGATAATAAAACAGAAGCAGGAAGAGCCAGGAACCGCAGAACTGAAATAATTCTCTCACCGAAACTGGAAGAGATAATGCAACTTCTGAAAAGCTGAAACCAAATCAGTACTTCAGAAAGAAAGGTTGATACCGCCATTTTTAATCCGGGGGCTTTTGATCCCGGATTTTTTTTTAAATTTTTTCGTTAAGCAATATATTTTTCTATTTTTGCGCTCCAAAAAACAGGTCACTTGTAAAATCTGATGCTTATAACTGGAGTTTTTATCTTATTAACACTCTTTTCTTTTATAGTTTTCATAGTCCGGGGATCCTTAAAGTATTTCCTCTCACTTTTTATTCTGTCAGCCGGGATTATCATCACTTCTGTATGGAGTTTGTCTGTTTTATCTGACAATAAGACCGTTGAACTGACTCTTCAGCTTCCTGTTTTACAGCATTCACTTTCTCTTGTAATAGACAGGATATCTGCTTTTTTCATCCTTGTAGTCAACATCACTGTCCCGGTGGGATTTCTGTATGCCAGGGGCTATCTAAAACAATATTCAAAGACTAAAACCCCTTTGCATTTTTCAATTCATTATTTCTCATATATCTGGTTGTATCTCTCAATGATCCTCGTTGTGATGATACGTAACGGTGTGGCATTCCTGATAGCATGGGAAATGATGGCTGTCTCATCTTTTCTTCTGGTGATCTTTGATGCTGAGGACAGGCTGATAATGAAAACGGGTATCAGTTACCTTATACAGATGCATGTCGGAATGTTCTTTATACTGGTTGCATTCCTGATCGTAGAAAAAGAATCCGGGCTGATGAGCTTTGATGCACTTCCTGAATATTTTTCAAAACATTCAAACATTATCCTGTTTTTATTATTCTTCATTGGTTTCGGTATAAAGGCAGGCTTTGTCCCGATGCATACCTGGCTTCCCCGGGCTCATCCTGCAGCTCCTTCACACGTGTCGGGGATCATGTCAGGAGTAATGATAAAAATGGGTATCTATGGGATCGTAAGAATACTGATTTCCCTGCAAAATGATTTGCTGCCTATCGGTCTTATTATACTGGGTGTATCAGTTATTTCTGCCCTGTATGGAGTGATGATGGCAATTGTTCAGCACGACCTGAAGCAGCTGCTTGCTTATCACAGCATTGAGAATATCGGAATTATCGGCATCGGTTTAGGACTGGGTATTATTGGAATTGCTGAAGGTAATCACGTATTAAGTATTCTTGGTTTCAGCGGAGGGTTACTTCATGTTCTGAATCATTCGCTTTTCAAATCATTATTGTTCTTCAATGCCGGATCGGTTTACCTGGCTACTCACACCCGTAACATAGAGGAACTTGGCGGGCTAATGAAAAAAATGCCCTGGACGGCCGCGCTTTTCCTTACAGGTTCACTTGCTATTTGCGGACTTCCTCCGTTCAACGGTTTTATTTCGGAATACCTTATTGCAATAGGGATGTTTAAGAGCCTGTCAGCTGCTGATCTTAACCAGGCTATCGTTTTATTATCAGCCATAACCGGCCTTATTCTTACAGGAGGACTCGCAGTTTTTTGTTTTACAAAGGCATTCGGGATAGTTTTCCTTGGGCAGCCCCGTTCTGAGAAAGCCTCTTTTGCCCATGAAGCAGACACGATAATGATCCTGCCCGAGCTTATTACGATCATCTTTATTCTGCTTATCGGGCTGGCATCCCCGTTATTCGTCAGGCCGGTAATTGACATGGCCGCCGCTGCATTTAACCTTACTGATTCGGTTCCGGCATCAGCCACCTCACTTATCAGCCTTTCTCATATAAGTATACTGAGCGGGATCTTTGTCGTTATTGTTACACTATTACTTGTATACAGGTATTTTCATCTTCAAAGGAGGATTGTAACAACAGGATCTGTGTGGGGTTGCGGATACACAGCAAGCTCACCGAAGCAGCAATATACGGCAACATCTTATGCCTACAACTACAATCATCTGGCTAAACCTCTGCTGGGGACCCAAAAGATAATGGAGGAGATGGAAGAGGGTGAGATATTCCCTGGGGAGAGAGACTTTAAATCATTCAGCGAGGACGTTTTCAGAACCAGAGTGATAGATATTCCTGTTGACCGGATATCCGGGTTACTTAAGAAAATCGCGGTTATGCAGACTGGAGAGATCAGGCATTATATATTATACGCTTTTGTATTCATATTGTTAGTCTTATTATTGACTTTTTTCAATCTGATCTGAGATGGCAGTTATCATTCTGATAATAATCACGGCGTTGTTTTTCCCGGGTATAATACTCAGGATCAAGAGTATAGCATCGGGACGCAAAGGGCCGGGAGTACTGCAGCCAATGAAGGAAATAGCCATTCTTTTCAGGAAAGGGAGTGTTTTCGGAGATACTTCGGGCATCATCTTCAGGATTTCTCCGGCTATTTCGTTGTCAGCAGTGGTTTGTGCAATGATGGTTCTGCCATTTGGCAATCTGAAAGCTGTGATCTCATTCGAAGGAGATTTCATATTCTTTTCGTACATCCTTGCCCTCGGTAAGTTCTTCTCAATAATCGGGGCACTTGATACGGGAAGCAGCTTTGAAGGAATGGGAGCGAACCGGGAAACTTTTTTTTCAATGCTGATTGAACCGGCATTCTTTATTCTGCTGGCTACTTTCGCTATGTTTACAGGCCACACTTCATTCTCAGATATTTTTGCCGGCTTTCATATTTCTTCAGATCATTTTATTTTGATATATAGCATTTTAGCTGTTTATATCATTATCCAGATAGCAGTTGTGGAAAACAGCAGGGTCCCTGTCGATGACCCGAAAACACATCTTGAGCTTACTATGATCCACGAAGTGATGATACTCGATAACAGCGGATTTGATAAAGCCCTGATACATATCGGATCATATCTCAAATTTGCTGTATTCGGAACACTGCTTTACAATGTTGTCGTCCCGGCCGGAATTAATACAATTCTTCAGATAGCATTGTTCTTTTCAATACAGTTTGTGTTTGCGTTGACAATTGGACTTGTGGAATCATTCAGGGCAAGGAATAAAATGAACAAGAATCCTAAATTCATACTTACAATTTCAGCTGTGGCATGGATCGCCTTTGTTCTTATACTTATAATGACAAATAAATTAACATAACCGGGATAGATGGTCGATTACCTGATAATACTGTTTGCAGTCACGCTTATTTATTTTGCTTCGGCAGAGAGGCTTGTCAATTATGTAAGGCTGATCGGGATACAGGGATTATTATTATTTGGAATAGCCATATTTGAGCTTAAGGAGATCAACAGTGCGAATATGATCTTCATAGCCGCAGAAACCCTGCTGATTAAAACTATTATTGTTCCTTATCTTCTGGGAAGGATAATAAAACGCTCCGGAGTTGCAAAGGTGCACAGGCAGGCAATGCCCGGATTTTATCTCCTGATACTGTCGATATTTGCCCTTTTGTTCAGTGTAATAATAGCTAACCTGGTCCTCAATCAGTATATAAATACAGTGTTCATGGCTATTGCACTGTTTACATTGTTCACAGGATTGCTCCTTATTGTCACGCACAAATTAATAATATCTCACCTGATAGGATTTCTTGTAATTGAAAATGCTGTCTTTCTTTTCTCGATGGCGGTAGGGAACAGGATGCCTATGCTGATCAACATAGGAATACTTCTCGACATCTTCGTCGGAGTTCTGATCCTTGGATTTTTTGGTTTACGGCTGAAACCACGCACAAACGAACTAACATTATTAAAAGATTGACAGATGATATTATTATTCTTCTCAGCGGCAGTCGTATTCAGTTCGTTAATTATTCTCCTCAGGAATAAAACCTTTACAAAGATCGTTTCAGTTCTTTATGCCGGTCTCCTTATTGTATTTACTTTTTATTCATGGAATAATTTAAACCGGACAGAACTTGGTTATTTTAATTTTAACAGCGCCGGGGTATTACTGCTTTCAGTCCTTGCCCTGCTTGGCATTCCGACTGTCTATCATGGATTCATATATACTTCCGGTGATGACCCGAAGAAGCACAGTATTTATCATGCAGCCCTGATCATGCTCATGACTTTCATGGCTGGTGCATACCTGGCTAATGGCATGACCGTGCTGTGGATATTTGTTGAAGCAACGACACTGGCTGTTGCTGCTCTTATCTATCACGACAGGAGTGAAGCCGCTCTTGAAGCAACATGGAAATACGTATTTATCTGCTCCACCGGTATAGCTCTTGCCTATCTGGGGATCCTGTTTTTGGGATTCATTTACGGCCGGGGTGATGCTGCAAATCTTTCATTCGACACACTGGCAGGACTGATAAAACAGGCCAATCCTTTATATTTGAAGATAGCATTCCTCTTTGTTCTTGTAGGCTTCAGTACCAAGATGGGACTTTTCCCGATGCATACAGTGACAATAGACGCTCATTCTGTTGCGCCCCCGCCGGTAAGTGCCCTTATCTCAACCACATTGATGAATGTGGGCTTCCTTTCAATATTCAGAGTGTATACACTGTTCGCATCGTCCGAAATCCTGGGTTTCATGAATCATGTACTAATTCTGTCAGGAATATTGTCGCTGCTGATAGCATCAGGATATATGCTGAAGGCAAAGCATCTCAAGAGGATGCTTGCATATTCAAGTCTTGAGAACATGGGACTTGTTGCCCTGGCAATAGGGATCGGAGGATCGGGTTATTATGCTGCTTTTTTGCTCATTATTCTTCATTCTCTGGCAAAATCAAGCCTGTTTTACCAGATGGGCCAGCTTTCAAGGGTGCTTCATACCTTCAGGCTTGATGATTGCGGAAGGTATATGGCTCTGTACCCTGCAGGAGCACTGGTACTTATTGCAGGAATGATAAGCATAATGGCTATTCCTCCATCGGGCCTGTTTATCAGTGAACTGATGATCTTCAGGGCCCTTGTGAATAACAATCAGTGGATAGTACTCGTCATCGTGATCCTTCTGCTCTGTTTCATCCTGTATGCCATGAGCACCAGAATAATGCATATTGTTTATTCAAATCCCCGGAAAGAGCAGGTTCAGGAAACCATTTCCGACGTAAAACCGGTGGAAACGATAAGCCAGTTCCTCTTTCTTGGCCTGGTAGTGATCCTGTGCTTTTATCAGCCTGAATTCATCTCGGGACTTATAAACCAGAGTATTGATATTTTTCTCCCATAATATGAAGAATAATCAGGAATATTTTATAATTAAGAATAACTCATCATCAGCAGATCTTGAGGATATTCCTGTTATGGATTATGTGTCATTCCGTGAAAAGATAATTTCTGCTCTGAATGAAGAAAATAAACACTGTATATCATACTATAGTGTTCCATCTGAAGATTATTTAAGACTGATTTGTTGTATAGCTGATGATTCAGATAAAAGCATTGAAATATTCTCATGTAAATCCGGCAAAGACATAAAGCTGATTGAATCCGCAGCTTCACTAAGTCCTCAGGTTCATATTTTTGAACGCGAGATCCATGAGAATACCGGAATTGTTTTCACTGGTCACCCGTGGCTGAAACCAGTCAGGTTTTCCCATAGCAGGGCAGATAAATCAAAAACCGTGGATGGTTATCCGTTTTATTCAATTCATAGTGAGGAGCTGCATGAAGTAGGAGTTGGTCCGGTACATGCCGGAGTGATAGAACCGGGCCATTTCAGGTTCATCTGTAACGGCGAAAAAGTACATCATCTTGAAATACAGCTGGGTTACCAGCACCGGGGAGTGGAAGAATTATTCCTCTCAAAGCAGGATGCCTTGCAATGGTGTATCTTGTCAGAATCTATTGCAGGAGATACCTCGGTCGGTCATTCTCTTGCACATTCACAGCTGATTGAATCACTTAGTGGTATGGAGGTCAGTGAAGGGCTGCAGATCGAAAGATGTATTGCACTGGAACTTGAGAGAGTCGCCGTTCATATTGGAGACACTGCAGCATTATGCGGAGATGTAGCCTATCAGTTGGGCCAGGTGGTCTGTGAAGCTCTCAGGACAGTTGTGATCAATACTACACAGCTATGGTGCGGGAACCGGTTCGGGAAAGGACTGATTCGTCCGGGAGGAAGTAATTACCCGTTGAATGAAGAAATTGCGCAAGCAATATATGATACTGCCGGTATAGTTGAAGAGAGATTTGGTGAGATAGCTGATTGCATCTATTCAACTCCCAGCGTTCTTGCAAGATTTGATGAGATAGGAATTGTGACAAAAAAACAGGCTCATGCGATCGGAACAGTTGGTCCGTCAGCCAGGACATGCGGAATAGAAAGAGATATCAGACGGTCTCACCCTTTTCAGTACTTCAGGAATTACATTGTTGATCCGGTGATCCTTGAAAGCGGTGATATACTGGCCCGCGGGATGCTCCGAAGCCTTGAAGTCCAGGGATCAATAAAAATCATAAGGGATCTGCTGAAGATCTGGTCGGAGAGTAAACGAAATGAAGAAAAACCGGTTTACAATTACAGATTGAAACCAGATAGTTTTTCACTTGCACTTGTTGAAGGATGGAGAGGAGAGATATGTCACTCGGCTATGACGGATAAGAATGGCAAAATAAGTCATTATAAAGTTAAGGACCCTTCATTTCATAACTGGATGGCACTGGCACTGGCAGTCAGGAACCAGGAAATCTCCGATTTTCCGGTCTGTAATAAAAGTTTTAACCTGAGTTACTGCGGGCATGATCTTTAATCTATTTATCAACGGTATGTTAAGATGTTAAAAGAACTCAAGATACTAAAGCATCACGGTAAGCAGTATATTAGTGATCTCAGGAGGCAGAAGATCTCTCCTCTTTTCAGAGGTCGTCCTGTAATATCAGAAAGCATTTCAGAAGAGGAGATAAGGTCCGCTGCTGCTGTTTGTCCGGTCAGGGCCGTCGACAAGAGTTCGGGATCGATAGACCTTGGCAAATGTGTCTTCTGTAAGGAGTGTGCATTCCTGTTACCCGGAAAGATTGAATTCACAAATGATTATCATATCGCTTCAAATGATCGTAATAGCCTGATAATCAAACCAGGGGATCACAATTTAATAAAGCTTGATGAAAAGAAGGTAAGGCAGGAGGTAAGAGATCTGTTTAAAGGGGCATTGAAGCTTCGTCAGGTCTCAGCGGGGGGAGACAATTCATGCGAGATGGAGCTGGCTGCATCAGGTAATGTGAATTTTGACATGGGCCGTTACGGAATTGAATTCGTCGCCAGTCCCCGTCATGCTGACGGAGTAGTGATTACCGGACCAATCTCAGAGAATATGTCCAGAGCCCTGGAAATTACTTACGATGCAATACCTGAACCCAGGATCATAATCCTTGCAGGCACTGATGCAATAAGCGGTGGCATTTTCGCAGGAAGTACGGCGCTTGACAGGAGTTTCCTGGAAAAACATCATATTGATCTTTATGTGCCAGGGAATCCTGCTCATCCGCTTACATTTATAAATGGAATAATGGATCTGCTTGGGATAAAAAAATAACACAGGCCCTTCAGAAAGTCAGAAAACAATTCATTTTTCATTAAAGGATCCGGAAAGAGCTTAATATCATTTCAGCCTCTTTATTATTTGACGGAGCCATTCCGTTATACAGCCAGAGATTTATAATTACCCTTTCATCATCCTCCCCCGGAATATCTTCTCCTGTATAGCTCCATTCACTCATGATTTTTCTTTTTTTTGGATTTTCGGTATAGGTTCCACGGTAGCTTTTAAAGTCAATCTTATCTTTTTCCCAGTCAATGATATGAGTGGAATATTTTCCTCCCGGTTTTAATTTAAACCTGTATGAATTTCCTTCTTTATGAGCAGGCTGAACAATGAACTGTCCGTCAGGGTTATTTTTTATTCCCCATTTTGAGAACTCAATATCAATTTCATTTGAATCATCAAGGTAAGTGAACAGGCCGCCTACAACGTTTCTGTCGAGTTTATCGACTCTCGAACCGAGTGTGAAGACATACTTATTATAAGAATGCGATTCTTTCAGGGTTAGTTTGGCGCAATACCATTTGTCTCCTCTTTTAGTAATTCTAAGATGAAGATTACCTTTTTTATCAATCCAGACATTTTCTTCTGAGCAGGAGAAATAGTTTTGCCCCGGGTTTATTTTATTGTCACCATACCCTTCCGCTATCCACTCATAACCGGAAAACATTAATACCCGTTGTCTGATTTCATCAGCCATTTCAGGTTTCTCCTCCTTTTTATCCTTGCAGGAGACAAGACCCGACGTTAACAGGATAAGATTAAGTAACAGTAAGACTTTATCAGACATTCACGCACCTTGTTTATTGTCCTTACCAGCGCTGATGAACTTCAGGCTTTATATATCTTGTATAAATTTCATTCATTGCAGAAACTTGTTTTTCAGTCAGCGCAGGTATGTTGTATACTGACAGATTGGAAGTTACGTGATCGGGTTTTGAGGCGCCGGGGATTACACAGCTGATCTCTTTATGTTGTAGTATCCACTTCAGTGCTACAGGCGCGAGATTATTCACACCGGGGAATAGCGATTTCAATTCCTGTACAGCTTTAAGTCCCAGCTCATAGTTAATTCCGGAGAATGTTTCTCCCTTATCAAAAGCTTTACCTTCGCGGTTAAAGTAACGATGATCATCCTTCCCGAATTTTGTTGAAGCATTGAACAGCCCGGTAAGCAGTCCGCTTGCAAGCGGTACTCTTACAATTATCCCGGCATTCTTTTTGGCAGCTTCTCTGAAGAAAAGTTCGGCCGGACGTTGACGGAACAGGTTGAAGATTATCTGCACTGTTGTTACATTGGGATATTCAATTGCCTTCAGGGCTTCTTCCACTTTTTCAACGCTGACTCCCAGGTTAAGTATCTTACCCTGTTCCTTCAGTTTTTCGAATGTCCCGAATATCTCAGGTCTGTAATAGACCTCAGAAGGAGGACAGTGAAGCTGGATAAGGTCAAGGGTCTTGAGTCCGGTACGTTTGAGGCTATCCTCCACGTATTTTACCAGAACTTTAGGCTGGTAACCTTCGTTGACATGAGGGCTGATCTGGCGGCCGCATTTAGTAGCTACATAAATACGTTCAGAACGGGAACGGACAACCCTCCCGACAGCAGTTTCACTTAGCCCATCGCTGTAGACATCGGCTGTGTCGATGAAATTAATACCCTTATCAATAGCTGAGTTAATTATTCTCTCAGCATTGTAATCATTGAATACTGAGCCCCATTTACCTCCGACCTGCCATGTCCCGAGGGAGATCTCTGAAACTTTGAAGCCTGTCTTTCCTAATTTACGGTAATTCATATTGATATATTTGAAGTGAATAATTGAAAATCATGATTCATTTGATTTTTGAGGGTTATTGACAGATTGTATCTTACCTCTTTCACCAGCTATGAGAACAATATCCCCCCATTCAAACACTGTTTCAGAATCTGGATTAAGGATCCTTTTTCCGTTCCTTTCTACACCTATCACGAGACCGTTGGTCCTTTCCCTTATTTTTGAATCACGTATGGAGAATCCTTTGAGCTTATTGTTTGCATCAACCATTATTCTCTGAACAATAAAATCTTCCATATTAAGTTCAGCAGGATCGAACCGTTCAGACGCCTCAAATACAGGCTTGAAATTATGCAGCTGTTCATCAGTACCTATAATACCGGCGTGATCATAAGCTAGTAGCCTGGCATTTTTGTCCGGAGCGAATATTAACCTGTCACCTCTTTTTATGCATGCCACGTTGATCCCATATTTTTCTCTCCATCCAAGTTCCTTTAGAGTCTTACCAATAAAAGCGGCATTCTGGTTAACTTCCATATCAGCGATATGAGCATCCCACACGGATAGCTGAGGGTATGATTTCAAGAATCCCGGCAGCGCTTCTTCTGAAAGTCGTTTGTCAGATTCCTCTTTATCTCTTGCCATCAGATTGGTCATGAATCTTTTTTCCAGGCGGTGATATAGTTTATTGATCCTGTCGGAAAAGGAGATTATGACCACTAAAATAGCTGAAAGTCCTACTATTATTGCAATAGAAGGAGAAAAAAGCCTGTCCAGAAGATATCCGATAATTAAAATTCCGATTATCACTCTTGAAATCTCAAGAAGGAACATCGGGCCGATATATTGTTTCTTATCAACCCATAACTCTCTGTATACAAGATTGGTAAAACGTTTTGCCATCAGAGCCCAGAGAAATGGTGCGGCAAACGCAAGTGCTATGAATAACAGGGCCAGATTACAAAAGAACGGATTAGGGATATATTCTTCAAGGATCGGTAAGAGCAGTTCAATTGAAGCTGTGAAAATGGCTATGACAAGAATGCTGTTTGTGATCACATTTCTAAGATAAGCGTTAATGATCTTCTGCCATGAACTTTTCGCACGGATATCCTGTGAGCCGGAAGTAAAGCTGTTAAGTGCTGCGGTCCATGATGCAGGTATTATCCTGATAACCAAGCTATTAACTGCTGGCGAGAATTTAATCATGTAAGGTGTTGTAAATGTGGTAATTGCTGAAACTCCGACAGCAACAGGGAACAGGAAATTGCTGGTCACTCCCAGTGAAAGGCCGAGGGATGCCACGATAAATGCGAATTCTCCCACCTGGGCCATGCTCATCCCAACCTGAACAGACTGCTTTAATGGTTGCCCAGACATTAGGGCACCTGCGGATGTGCTTAAGAACTTTCCGAACAAAACCAGCAGTGTAACCCAGAGTATTGGCCAGCGGTATTCAACCATTACAGCAGGGTCAATCATCATTCCTACAGATACAAAAAAAACTGCCCCGAACAGGTCCTTAACAGGTCTGATCAGATGCTCAATTTTTTCTGCCGATGTAGTTTCAGCCAGGATGGATCCCATAATGAAAGCGCCAAGTTCAGCTGAAAAACCGATTTTTGTAGCCAGTACCACCATACCAAGGCACATACCGACGGAGAGGATGAGTAGTGTCTCGTCATTCAACATTTTTTTTGCTCGCCTCAGTAATGTTGGTATCAGGAAGATCCCGGCAATAAACCAGAGGACAAGAAATAACATCAGTTTAAGTATACTGAACAGAACTTCAGCGCCCTGGATCTCTTTAGTAACAGCGACAGTTGAAAGAAGAACCATTAACATTATAACAACAAGATCCTCCACAATCAGAACTCCTACTACTACCCGGGCGTACTGTTCGGTCTTAATTTTCAGTTCATCGAAAGCTTTACTTATTATAGTCGTGGATGAGCTTGCAAGCATGCCTCCAAGGAATATGCTGTCCATTAATGACCAACCCATCCAGGTGCCGAGCAGATAACCGGCTAAGGTTATCACTACAATCTCAACAAATGCCGTTATTGTAACAGCCCCTCCTACACGTTTAAGTTTTCTGAAGCTGAATTCAAGTCCGAGGCTGAACAGGAGAAATATTACACCGATCTCGGCCAGGGTATTAATATTTGTCTCATCAGTGACTGAAGGTGTAAAATGGATATAAGGACCAACCAGTATGCCGGCAATTATATATCCAAGAACCAGAGGCTGCTTAATTCTCCTGAACAGGATCGTTGTTACAGCTCCGGTAATTAATATCAGGGCCAGGTCTTTTATTAATCCTGGAAGATGCTCCACGTGATAATTCTAATTAAATCGTTACCAAACAAAAATAATTAAAAATCATCGTCGGAGCATAAAGCGTTTAACTTGACTTGAAATCCTTAAAATGTTTTTTGCACGTTAATAAAATCAAATTCTTGTTCAAATAATTTTAAGTCCTGATTGTTGAAATGTAATTAAATTGCAAATCAGTAACCCTCTGGACGTATGATGGGATTATTGATAAAGCTTAAGAATTCAATACATAAGATAAATGGTAAAAGTAAATGTTGGAAGAAATTATTTTATCGGCACTTTTTTATTACTGTGTGGAATTATTCTTACCTCCCTGGAACAAAATGCATCGGGGCAGAGTAATCTTACAGTAACCTCGCAAGAAAAGGATAAATCAGGGAATGAGAAAAGTGAGTCGTTGCACTCAGTTTATTCCGGTTTAGGATTTGGAAACAATATGATCTACCTGGGATCAAATGTATCCCAGGACAAACCTTTTCTTTACACTTCAGTTGCCTATGGTTATAAGAATGAATTTTTTGCCTCCGTATCAGTCAACCACCTTACTGCTTATGATCCTTTGCTGTCATTCACTTCTTTCACACTTAATTATAATCGTGATCTTAATTCCTGGTTTGATATATCGGTTGGTTTGTCGAGGTATCAGGTTAACAAAGAATTATCTGAATCGCTTTTCAGCAGTTTTTTCTATGGATACCTTAATCTTGGCTTTGACTGGAAAATTCTTTACACACAGTTAAATGCCGGAGGTGTATTTTCTGAAGGGAGCGGGGCTTTTTTTTCCCTCAGGAACTCACGCTACATAAAGACTTCGGATCTGGCAGGGGGTAAAGCATATTTCTATTTTGATCCTTATTTTAATTTGTTATTTGGAAATCTTACAAGGACCACTACTGCTGATGGAACATCGACTGGTGTAACTCCTCCATTTAAACCAGGAGGAGGATCTTCTTCAGGAGGAAGTGGCAGTGGTTCAGGAGTTACCACTTCTACATTTTTCAGCCTTATGGAGCTTGATTTGGGGCTGCCTGCAGGTTTTACGTTTGGTAAACTTACATTAGAGGCAGAACCCGGATATATTATTCCAACTTTTTCTGATACAGGCATCACTGATCCGAAAGGTTTTACTTTGTTTTTCAATATTTTTTATAAAATATTCTAAAAATTCATCTGATTTTCATTTTGCCAATTATAATTTGGCTATGCAATTTATGTTAATCCATTAAAAGTGAAAGCAATGAAAAAGCAAATTATTGTGGTTATAACGGGGCTTCTTGTAAGTGCTGCCGTTATAGCTCAGGTTCCTCAGCAAAACCAGACTCAAACTCAGTCGGGTACAAGGACTCAGACACAAACCCGTACACAGGAAGCTGTTCAGACTCAAACTCAAACTCAGGCAGGAACAATGACACAGACCAGGGGGCAGGCAGGTGTCCAGACTCAGGAACAGTACAAAAACCAGGGTCAGATGACAAAAGCCCAGAAACAGGCAAGAAATGCCGAAAGAAAGGCTCTCAAACAGCAACAGAAAGAAATGAAAAAACAGGAAGCAGCCCAGAAACGTCTTCAATACCAGGAGCAGGATAAAACTGCCACACAGAACAAAGGTGCTCGTAATGCTACTCCTCAAAGAAATGCAGCAAGAACACAGAGAAGTTCGGGAGCTGGCAGAAAGTAGGTGTCTTTTGTAAAATATGATCCGGAGCCCTGACAGGAAATCAGGGCTTTTTGCTTTTATTACGGGCCTTAAAGAGCCCGGATCTTTTTTTCATCAGATCTTCATCCATGAGGTTATACATTTATAAAAAATTATAAATAATGGCTGCTGAGAACAGAATTTTGAAGATTTGCAGAAGGATATTATTTATTATTACGTTAATGATCCTTCCGTTTGCTCTTTCAGCAGCTCAGGATGTTTCAGTTAAAAAGGACACTCTCATTCTGAAGCAGGGAAAAGAATCCACAGTTAATAATGAGAAGAAAACAGAAAATGTAAGAAAGAATATTGCGATCAAGCAGGTAAGGAGCGGTAATCCTGACCTGAGTCGGGCCCGGGGTGCCCGTCCGCAGTCAGTTGTAAGGCCAGCCGGATCAGCCATTCCAAAAGGAATTGGCAGACCAGGGGGAGCTAAAGCTATGGGGCGCCCATAAAGAAAATTAAATATACATCATGTATAAAGTTACATTAAAAAGCATATTATTTTTCACACTCCTCTATCTGCTGTTTCCATATAAAGTTTTATCAGCTTATGCCGAAACTGAATTAAGAGACACTGTCAATACTGATGTGAAAGAATCAAAACATTCATTATATCCTCTTGCAGGCTTTGGAAGCAATATGGTTTATCTGGGATCGACAATTTCGCATAATCAGCCTTTTATGTATTCAGGTTTGGCATATGGATTCAACAATGAATTTTTTCTTTCAGCATCGTCTTTTCATCTTTCAGGGGTGAAGCCCTTCTTCGCTTTTCATAATTTTTCGCTCAGCTATAACCATGTCTTTAATTCCTGGCTCGATATGTCCTTTGGTGCTTACAGGTACCAGGTTGACAAAACACTTACCGATTCCCTTTTCAATAGTTTCTTTTATAGCGATATTGTGATCGGTATTGACTGGAAGCTGCTGTATTCAAAATTATCTTTTGGGGGCTTTCTGATGAAAGATCCCCAGACATATTTTCAAATAAAGAATTCGAGATATTTCAAAACTCCTGATTTCTTTAATGGGAAAGCATTTATATCCTTTGATCCTTATGTTAATCTTTTATTCGGTAACCTTATAACTACAAAAATTACCAACGGAGTCTCTACAATTACTACAACGCAGCAATATAATAATCCATGGAATTCAGGTGACAAAACCGGAAACTCATCAACAGGCCACGGAACAGGTTATTCCGGTGGTTATGGAGCAGGTTCAGGCTCATCAACATCTGCCACAACAACAACAAGCGTCCCGACATACTCTGTCTCATACAAAGAGGAATTCAATATCATGCAGGTAGAGTTAGGATTACCAGTAGCCTTTAATTTAAACTCAATTACGATAGAGGCTGAAGCTGCTTATGTGTTACCAACCTATAAAAGCCTTGAGTATCCAGGACCTGAAGGATTTATATTCCTTCTAAGCGGATTTTTCAGGATCTTTTAATCCATAACTAAAAATTTTTATAATATTTTCTATTTGCAGGGTATTTTCATGAAACGTTCATGTTCATGGTTGCATATTTGAAAAAGAAATTATTGATATGAATTTAAAAACAGAAAAAATGAAAAAGTTATTTCTTATAAGTGCAGCAGTACTTTTATGTAGTGCAATTGTTACAGGACAGACGATGCAACAGGACAGGACCAGGAACCAGACTCGGACACAGGATCCTGTTCAGACACAGACCCAATCGAGTACTATGACTCAGACACAGACCCAATCGGGAACGATGACCCAGACTCAGTCTCAGAACGGCACCATGACCCAGACACGGACCAGGACCCGCACTCAGGACCCGGTTCAGGCACATACCGGTTCCGGAAATCAGATGCGTGAAAGAAGTGCAGTTCACAGTAGAACGGCCGTTAAAAATTCAGGTGTAAATAATGCCAGAAGGGCTGGTACTCAATCCCGGGCAAACCAGGCTGCAAAAGCAGGTGCAAAGCGCAGATAAAGTAATATAAATTAGCATTACTGAAAGAGGGTGAAGCTTGTTTTACAAGTAAGAGGACACCCTCTTTTTTTTCATAAATAGATTGTTAACAAACGTTCAATCCAGATAAAAGGGATAAGGATCGTTTAATAAGAATCCCTAAAGGTTATAAATTTGTTGCAGCAGTTCTGATGCCCGGTTTATCTGTTCCGGATCCCCAAGAAGATAGGCAATATCGTTTACCTGTAATTTTGTTTCAGGCACCGGATGCTCAATTATACCGTTACCCCTTTTAATAGCCAACAGAGTCACTCCTGTTTTTTTCCTGAGCTCAATTTCAATTATCGATCTTCCCTCGGCATTGGAACCCTTATCGACATTAACTGCCACAATATTAATATTGGAAAATTCGTCAAGTATTGAAGGCTTGTTTACCACATCTCTTTCAGTAAATACACCAAGATTTCTATTCCTGATACGTGTTATGATCCTGTTGACCTCTTTCTGCGGAACTAATTTTTTTACGAGGATCCTGTTCATCATATCGATAGCAATCTCGAGCTTTTCAGGCAGCACCTGATCTGCTCCTATTTTATAGAGTTGTTCCACATTTTCTATCAGTGGAGATCTTACAAGGATGTAGGCATTTTTATTAAGTTGCCGGACTTTTTCAATTATTGCCATGCATGGCACTATACTTCCGATAGAAATAACAACAATATCAGCAGTATCGACATGAGCTTTCTTTAGAATGGGTTCATTGACTGCATCGCCATAAACTACAAACTCATTGTTATTTATTTTTTCACGGGCTATTGCAGGGTCGAAAATAATTGACACATGCCTGAGATTCTCGAATTTCGCCATCAATGACAGCTTCAGTGCACTGGCATCTTTACCGATTATTACAAGATGGTTGCTCATTCCCGGGATCTCTGTCTCCTTCAGGGGGAAAAGGCCTTTTACCAGAAATTCAGGCAGATTCAATCTGGAAAGTACTCTGTTTGCAGGTGATGAAAGATAAAGCAGGAGAGGCGTAAGCGCAATTGTAATGACTGCAACAGCAAGGAAGAGATGATAGTAGAAATCAGACAGGATAGCATGTTCAAACCCGATTCTGGCCAGGATAAACGAGAATTCCCCTACCTGGCTCAACGCGAATCCCACAAGGATGGTTCCCTGGAGCGTATGTCCCAGTAGAAAACCGGTACCTCCCCCGATAATGCTCTTTAGTATTATAACGAGCAAAACACTTGCAATAACCAGTTTAAAATTCTCAACAACAAAAGACATGTCAAGCAGCATCCCTATTGATACAAAAAAGAAGCTGGCAAAAACATCCTTAATGGGAAGAAAGTTCCCGAATACATTATGACTGTATTCCGACTCGGAAATCATCAGTCCGGCCAGGAAAGCTCCGAATGCAAGTGACATACCAAGTTTTGAAGTAAACAGTGCAACAGCAAAGCATATCAGGAAGATGCTCATCATGAACAGCTCCTGGTTTTTTGTCTGGGCAATCAGATTCAACAGCCAGGGTATGAGCCACCGGTTTCCGGCAAAAACAAGTATTAGAATGATTATAACCTTACCTGTAAGTATTATTATTTCGTGGGGCAGATCAATACCTGTTCCAGCCAGCAGATCACCAAAAAGCAGAAGGGGAGCAAGCAGAAGATCCTGGAAAATAAGTATCCCCACCACAGTCCTGCCATAATTTGACGTTAGTTCTGACCGTTCCTGAAGCATCCTGAGTACGAGAGCGGAACTGCTTAAAGCAGCCAGGAAACCTATAAAAAATGAGCCTCTCCATTCCATTCCAATGGCATGAGCAATTAAAATAAAAGCTGAAGCAGTCAGTAAAACCTGGATAAGTCCTCCAACAAATACTACTCTGCGGATCTTGAGCAAGTGGGTAAGTGAGAACTCAAGCCCGATTGTGAAAAGAAGCAGAACTACTCCAACTTCAGCCATCAGCTCAATTTCATGTCTGGCTTCTATGAGCGATAAAAGGTGAGGCCCGGCAATTACACCGGTTATAAGGTAGCCCACAATAGTCGGGATCCTTATTCTTGTGAAAACAAGATTTACGAATGTCGAGAGAGCAAATATTAAAACAATATCTTTAAGAATTGCCAGTTCCATCTACTTTTGGTTTTGGAGAGGCGTGATTTCTTAAAGATACGTTTTTACATGTGAAAATCTGAAAAATTTTTTCCGGATTGTTACTCTGAATATTGGTTTTTAAAAAACCTTCTGAATTGGTTCAGGAAACAATATCCGGACTTTCCTTGACGGAATGATCCCATTTTTCATTGAATTTTTTCTTCCAGGTTGATTTCCTATGGTCACTGTGCTGCCCTGGTGCGACCCCCGTCAGGAGGATCTTCGAGAGCAGGAACAATCCGGCTGTCTGCCAGTAACCCAGTTCAGGTCCGCCGAACAGATCCGGTATCAGCCAGTTCCAGAGCGCCTGGACACCAAATATCACAAGGAAAAGGAATGCGGTGCCAAGAATTCCTATTCCGATATACTTAAAAACATTCTTTGCTTTCATACTAATTATTTTTTAAAAGTTTATACAAATTTTCCAGGTTCTTCCTGAGAGCAAGGACAGCATACCGTTTTCTTGATATAAGAGTGTTGATACCAATACCGGTTCTTTCAGAGATCTCTTTAAAACTCATTTCCTCAAATTCATTATCAACAAATACACTTCTTTGCTCTTCGGGGAGAGAAGCGAGAGTTGTTTCAATTGTTTCCCAGATCATTTCTTTAAGTTCTTCATCATCAGGTGCTGATCCGGTTTGCGGTAGTATCTCTTCAAGTGTGAGGGGCCCTTCTTCACTCTCGGAAAATGAATCTTTATAACTAAAGGTAACCGGTCTTTTTTTTCGAAAGTGATCAGTTATCCGGTTGTCAGCTACACGGAACAGCCATGAAGTCAGACTTTCAATCCTTCTGATGTCGTTAAAGCCCACTGTGAGCTGGTAAAAGACATCCTGCAGAATGTCCTCGGCTTCAGGATAATCGGGGATCCTCTTCCTTATATAACCGAGAAGCATCTTATGCTCACGGTTATACGCCGATGTTATTTTTTCCAGATCCTTGGGACTCATTTTAATTGTCTTTAATCCTGGAGACGTTGAACAGTGAATTATATTTTAAAAAAATCAGTCATTTTACTGTTAAGATAGATCATTCTGGCATTATATGCTAAAGATGGTATTTAAAAGATTTGTAACTTTCTGTCCTGTGTTGCCGAATAACAGGTGATAATTTACAGGAGAAGAAGATAAACCTAATAATATACACCTATGAAAAGTATTTTAAAGCAGATCACTGAGAACCAGGATCATACCGGGGACAGTGAGCGAAGCCGCCGCAGTTTCATCAGGAAAGCTGCAATGGGTGGTATTGCTATTGGCAGTTTTATGAATATGCCTGTTGAGGAAACCCTGGAACAGATGACATCAAAGGTTCAGAGAGCTTCCCGTCCCTCTGAGCTGAAGATCACTGATATGAGAGTAGCTGTGATAAACGATAGTGGCAGGAAGCCTATAATACGGCTTGATACAAACCAGGGTATCTATGGTCTCGGTGAAGTAAGAGACGGGGCTGATGAAAGATATGCCCTGATGCTGAAAAGCCGGTTACTCGGACTCAACCCCTGCAACATTGAAATGCTGTTCAGGATAATAAAACAGTTTGGATATCATGGCCGTCAGGGAGGCGGTGTCAGTGCTGTCGAAATGGCATTATGGGACCTTTGCGGGAAGGCTTATGGCGTTCCTGTATGGCAGCTGCTGGGCGGAAGATTCCGTGACAAGATACGCCTGTATGCTGATACACCCGGAGTAAACGATCCCCAGGGTTTTGCCGAAAAACTTAAAAAGAGAGTCGATGAACAGGGTTTTACATGGCTGAAAATGGATCTGGGAATACACCTTGTAAACAAGACCGAGGGGAACATAGTTAACAATAAATTCTGGGGCGGTCTCGCTCAGTATGACCTGCGCGATTATATGGGATACGGTAACACCCTTCATCCTTTCACCCAGGTTCAGATCACGGACAAAGGACTTGAAGATCTCGAAAAATATGTTGATACGATACGAAATGCTGTAGGGTATGAAATACCACTTTCATCAGACCATTTCGGACATTTTGACATAAATAATTCAATCCGATTCGGGGAAGCAATGGAAAGATTCAGGCTGGCCTGGGTTGAAGACATGGTCCCATGGTTCGATACCGAAAGATGGAAAACCGTTTCAGATGCCCTTAAGACACCAACCTGTACGGGGGAAGATATTTTTATGCTGAAAGATGGATTTAAACCGCTTCTTGATGCGAAAGCAGTGGACATAATACAACCCGATCTTGCGACTGCAGGAGGTATAATGGAAACAAAGAAGATCGGTGACTATGCTGAAGAATGTGGTGTGGCTATGGCGCTGCATATGGCAGGAACACCTGTCTGTTTTATGGCAAATGTGCACTGTGCTGCTGCAACACAAAATTTCCTTGCGCTGGAACATCATTCAGTTGATGTCCCCTGGTGGGCTAATCTTGTAATAATGACTGGTGATCAGCCAATGATTTCAAAAGGATTTGCCAACGTGCCTCTTGAAGCACCCGGTCTGGGTATTGAACTGAATGAAGAAGAGATTAAAAAACATCTTCTGCCATCAGCTAAAGGTTATTTTGAACCCACACCGGAATGGGATCAGAAGCGTTCTCACGACAGATTATGGAGTTAATAAGGGCTAAAACTTAAGATTTTTAATTTGAAAAGGATAAATTTATTTAAGATAGCGCTGATAATATCAGCTGTCTGCCTTGTATTGGCTTTGATAATTTCTTTAAGCGGCAGGTTATCAAAAGCTGGACCTCTTTATGTAGGATTTTTCATTTTACTGGCTCTTGGCATGCGGGGCTATAAAAAAGTAAAAGGGTTGTCATATACGGTCTGGATATTTACGGCTGTTACAACTTCGATGTTCTACCCGCAGTTATTTCTTTCGGTTGGAGATTTTCAGCTGAAGAATCTTATTGTTCCATTGCTCCAGATAATAATGTTCGGGATGGGTTCTCAGATGAGCCTGAACGATTTCACAGGCGTGATCAGGATGCCAAAAGGAGTTCTTTTAGGGATCTTTTCTCATTATACAATCATGCCCCTCGTAGGTTTCGGGATAGCGAATATATTTAATTTTCCTGCTGAAATAAAAGCAGGAATAATACTTATCGGATGCGTGCCAAGCGGCCTTGCCTCAAACGTAATGTCGTACATAGCCAACGCTAATCTTGCTCTTGCAATAACTATCGGAGCTATATCAACTTTATTATCACCCGTTGTTACTCCGTTCCTGATGAAAATCCTTGGAGGACAGTATATTGAGGTCAGTTTCTGGAGTATGATGCTCGATATTCTGAAGATGATCATACTCCCGATAGTCGCAGGATTCATATTCAATCTTTTTTCCGGCTCTCGTTCTGACAAAAAGCAAAAAACAATTCAAATGGCAGGGTATTTCATTATTATCCTGCTGACCAACCTGGTCTATGTGAAATCAGCCAACGCCGATTTCTCAGCCTTTCTTATAGCATTAGCTAAATCGGTTGCATGGTTTTTCATTCTGCCATGCATAGCGGCATTATCATTAAGGTATCTCGTTAAGGGGGAAAAGGTATGGTTGAGCAAGCTGCTTTCACTTGTATCCATGACAGGTATTGCTGTTATAATTACAATTATTACTGCTGCGGGACATGAAAGTCTCTTAAAGGTTGGAGCCCTTCTTTTAGTGACCAGTTTGCTTCATAATCTGGCAGGATACTCGCTTGGATATACTGTTGCATGGCTTACAGGCATGCCGGAAAAGGACCGTCGTACACTTGCTTTTGAAGTAGGGATGCAGAATGGAGGACTTGCTTCAGGGCTGGCCCTTCAGATGGGCAAGGTGGCAACTGTAGGATTAGCTCCTGCCATTTTTGGACCTTTAATGAATATCACAGGATCAACACTGGCCAGCTGGTGGAGGACAAAACCCACTGATGTAAAGGAACAACTTTAAAACCGGTTAGCATTCTTACCAACCGGGGGTGAAGTTTATTCCGAATGAGCCATTTTTAAAACCTCCGTTCTGCAAAGGGAATGCATAATATGGTTCTATGACGAGATATCCAAGAAGGTTAACCCTCATAGAGACACCTGTGCTGAAAACGGGATATTTTTCCTTATAATTCATTATTGATACAGGGCTGAAATCAAACATTATCCTGCTGTCGTTGTTCCATGCCAATCCCGAATCAAAAAACAGACTGGCTTCGGTCAGGAACCATTTTGATTTTATGAGGGCATATCTCTCGGGCCCTGTAAAAGGGATCCTTAGTTCGGCATTTGCCACCATTATCCTTGAACCGCTGAGCCATGATACGTCGAAAGTGTTTCTTTCCAGGGAGTAGTTGCCTCCTCCTGATATATTGTCATAGCCCCTTATAAGCCATGGATATCCGATGTAAAGCTCAGGCAGAACACCTCCTTCAGCATTTTTCCCGTACATTCCGTAATTATAAAACCGGAATGCCAGGCTGAATGGTTTCATGTAAAAGTATTGCCTGTAATCAAGAAGTGCAGTTAAAACATCAGCGGCTCCGAAATACTTATCTGCCTGGAACCTTGCCCGGTGTCCCCGCATCGGAGAGGTCAGGCCAAAGTAGGAATTATCTTCTACATAAGCCATGGAAACCTGCTGATAATTGCTGCCTGAAGGTGCAGGAAGTTTCTCTTTTGAATATGCAATATTATAACCATCGAGTGTATAATAGTTGTTAAATCTGTCGATACGGTAATAGTACCACGATGCCGAAATTCCGGCTTCAAACCTTCTTGTCTGTGATAGCGGGTATGAAGCAAAAACAGAAATATTGTCTTCGAAGAGCCGCAGATAATCTACAATAAGGTTATTTACAGGAAGATCAATGTATTCATCAGGATTTTTCGGATCCTTGACACTTATTGTGTCCCAGGTAAGGGCCATTCTTCCCGAGAGATAAGGAATATGCCCGATGGAAGCCCCCCATTTTATTTTTCCTTTCTGATTAAGATAGGCTACCTGTCCGCTGAAATCATAAATCTGTCCGTTGAGTGATAAGGAAGAGTACAGCTGGTTATTGCCAACCATATCGCTGAAGATCATATTTATGCTTCCGCCCTGGTTATTGCCATACAGACCTGTCGATACTCCTATATTTGCATTGTTTGAGATATAGTCAAGCTTGAATTTCGACTTAAATGGTATTATTTTAAGTGAATCCTTTGGCAGATCTGCAAACTTCAGTCTTTTCTGAAGGGTGGTATCCACTATATTGACGGATACATTTTTAAGGGGAGGCAGAGTAGCCGGATCATAATCCATATAGTGCCTGTCAATCTCCCTGGCTTTAAACTTGTTTTCGGGTGCAACCAGTATCTTGTAATTGCTTTTAAAGTAGTAAGTATAGGCTATCAGGTTATCTTTTCCTGAAACACTTATTGCAGGAGAGAAGTCAGTTATACCGCTTATACCTGTCGGGTATTCTGTTAGTCTGTAAACTTTTTCGTTTACCAGGTCGTATTTGAATAAATTCCTGAATCCATCGGCATCCGACAGAAAATAGATCGATTTATCATCAGCTGAGAAGAGCGGATTAAGATTATAAGCTCCCGGAAAAACATCCAGCTCTTTAACCTGCTTGCTTTTCACATCAAGAATTGCCAGGTTAAAACTGTATTTTCTCCTGCCTGACTCTGAATTGATTTTTTCCTGGGAAAAAACTATATAATTTCCATCTGACGACCATGAAGGATGAAGGTTTGAAGGGAAATCAACGGTAAGTTTCTCTACTTCTCCCGAATCAAGGTAATAAAGATAAAGGTCGTTTATTCCGTCAACCAGGCCTGTTACAACAATTTTTTTCCCGTCTGGTGACCATGAAGGATTTGAGAATGAAGGGACTCCGTTAAGAGTTATCTCTTTGCTGATACGCGATTTGCCGACATCAACAATGGCCAGCTTGTTCTTACCCTTACTGAAGACGACGAAAGCGAATTTTTTAGAATCGGGAGACCAGGTTCCTGCTGATTCAATAAAGTTGAAATCATCAATTTCGTTACTTCTGACGGTACTTGAAAGTCGTTTTAACACCTTACCGGTGACGGCATCTGCCAGGAAGAGGTCGAGGGTGAAAACATTCTTCTCGGAAAAGAATGCTAAATACTTTCCGTCCGGGCTCAGTGAAGGAGATATGTTGGTGGTTCCTGCATTCTTCTCCGATATAAGCAGTTTACCTGCCAAAGAGTCAGATTTATCCTGAATATATTGCCTGAAATGCACCTCAATAGAGCTCTTCCACAGGTCTGACAGCGCATTTTCCTTTAGTTTGATAAGGGAATCGGCTGCTCTTGATAATCCATATTGTGCAGTTTTTTTAAGCAAGGGTACAATGATTGTGTCGCCCCATGTTTTTCCGACAAGTGACCAGAAAGCCTGTCCGTATCTGTAAGGGAAGTATTTCGAATCGGTTGTCATTTTCTTCAGCGTAGGTACGTCATTGTTAATGACGGCATCTCTCATCCACATGGCTGTGTGCGGATCATAGCTCCCGATAGACAGGTATTCAGCCATGCCTTCTATCATCCAGAGCGGGATGTTGTTAAGTGACATCTTTTCAGATGTATCGCTTTTAAGGAACATATGATACTGAAACGCGTGCACCATCTCATGCCCAAGAGTATGGTCAGTCTGTGCAAGAGACGATGCAACAGGCAGTATAACCCTGTTCTTCATAGATTCCGTAACACCTCCGGTTCCGGTACCAATCATGCTGCTTATTGTATTTGTCTGCTGAAAATCAGCATGGTTATTATAGAAAATCAGAGGGTTCTTAACCTTGAAGGTATCTCTGAAAACTTTCTGATGAACCAGGTACCATTTCTCAGACCATTGTGAAAGGGTGTTCAGTAAGGAATCATTTTTAAGATAGTGATATATCTCAAAATGCGGCGTCTGCAGTATGTCGTATTTAAATGTCTTGTAACCTGGTTTGTTCCTGCCGAAATACTGGGCCGACGCATTGAAATTTATTGAAAGACCCGCCAGGACAACGAATGCAAAAAACATTGCCCTGTAAGCCGACCGAGCAAAATATTGTGTATTCATATCCATGGTCAATATTTTTTAATTCTTTGATCAGTTTGTTTGTTAAGCATCAACTGATCAATTAATTACTTTATTCCGGGATCAATTATACAAGATTGAGTTTTCAAAAAATATGCCATTTGACATTTAAGTTATCTATTACTTCAGTGAAAATTGAAACTTCTATTGTTTATGCAGCTTTGGTTTCTGTGTCATGTTTTTATCCGGAATTCTCAAATTGAGAATATGGATTTGGGCAAAATCCCTGAAAATATCAGGATTGAAAAATTAATTCATTTAATGTCAGCCATTTAAAGATTAACAGGGAAAGATCTCAATCGGTGGCATAATGTTGGATTTAAGTTATTGTAATCTATTTATGCCTGAGATGGGAAAGACATTCACAGTTCTGGTAATGGAGGATAATCAATATTACAATATCCTCCTCACCAGGACTTTGCTTAATACCTGTTCCCTGATTGAGGAGAAATTCAGATGTTCAGTAAGGCTCTTGTCATTTACCGACCCCGGTGAATGCCTTTTAAAGATCAGGTCAGGAGAGTTTAATAAGTGCAATGTTGTTGCATTTATTGATTATTATACCGGCGATGAGATAAACGGGGAACACATATCAAAGCTCATAAAGAAGCTCTGTCGGGATGCTTTTGTAGTACTTCTTTCACAATCAGGAGAACCTGGCCGGAACAAAAACTGCATGCATGATTCTTTCGTAATAAAAGATCCGCATGCTCCTGCTTTATGCTGCCTCTATCTTGAGCAGTTCATTGACAATAAATTTTCATAGCTTTGAGGATACTTATGCTTTAAATCCTGCAATGAGAAAAATCCCTCTCCAGGTCAAAATCGGGTTCTTAATGTTCCTGGCAGTATTATTGCTGGCAGCTACCGGTTATTTATCTTATATAAATCTGTCATCAGTTGTTTCCCTGATCAGGGTCGATACAAAACCCGACCAGAGACTTTTATCAATCAGAGAGATCTCCAAGGAGCTTGAAAAGGCTGAAAACAGCATCAGGTTATATACTTTAATAAATGATACAAAAGTCCTGAAGCCATTTTATTCAATCATTTCGAATATTGATGATAAGGTCAATAAGCTGAGGGAAGAATGCGGTGATGATACTATAATGCTGCAACAGGTTGATACTATCAGCACTCTTATTGAAGATAATATAGTGATCTGGAAACAGATGCTGTCTCTTAATCCGAACCGGCAGGTAATGGAAAATCTTGAAGGACTCTCGGAAATGATCGACAGTGTAACAGTGAATAATCAGAAGCAGGAGCAGGAGAAAGGTATACTGGGGAGAGTCTTCGGCAGGGATAGAAAGATAGAGCTGGATGAACAGGAACTCAGGGATAACATCAGCAGGATTGAACAGCAGGATCAGGAGATAAAGGAAAAACTCCTTGCCAGGGAAAAGCAACTGGCTGTCACAGGAAGTGAGATAAGAGACAGGTTTTATGATCTTATCTCCAAGATGGAAAGTGAGGTGTCGGTGAGTATTGAAGGCAAAGCTTCCAATGCCGGTATTCTGGCTGCCAGGTTTTACAGGTGGCTGGCAATGTTCGCTGTCTCAGGCGCTCTTCTGGCCATCGCCGTTGTTTTTATAACTGTAAGGTATGTAAGGAAATCGGATGCATATCAGATAGCACTGGCAAAATCCAGGGATGAGGCTGAGAAACTTGTAAGGATTAAAGAAATGTTCATGGCTAACATGAGTCATGAGATAAGAACTCCTGTAACTGCTATTTCAGGCTTTACGGAGCAGCTGCTTCATGAACCGCTGAATGAGAAAAGCCTGAGCACTCTCAGGGTGATAAAGTCATCATCTGATCATCTTGTGGCAATTATCAACGATATTCTCGATTTTTCAAAACTTCAGGATGGTAAGATGGCGCTTGAACAGGTCAATTTCCGGATAAAGAATATAATTGAAGATGTGTATGTTCTTTTCGAAAGGGATGCAGTGAAGAACCGTACAGAGCTAAGTTATTCTCTTGATCCCCGGTGTCCTGAGGTCCTGGTTGGTGATCCTTACCGGCTTAAACAGATACTAATCAACCTTGTAAGTAATTCAGTGAAGTTCACTAAAGATGGTACAATACTTTACAGTGTCAAATGTATTTCAGGAGATCAGGATAAAACAGATCTTGTAATTGAAGTTACTGATACAGGGATAGGAATCGAAGAGAGCAAGCTGAAATATATTTTTGAGGATTTCACCCAGGCTGAAATGAGCATTACAAGAAGGTATGGAGGTACCGGTCTTGGCTTGTCGATCGTTAAAAAGCTTGTTGATCTTCATAACGGATCAGTAGAATGTAAAAGCATCAGGAACCAGGGAACAAGAATAACATGTATAATCCCTGTTAAGAGAGGTGATGAGAAAAATCTTGTGAAGGAAACCGAAATGCCTTTGAGGATACCTTCCGCGATGGCCGGACTGAAGGTCCTGGTTGTTGATGACGAAGAATATAACAGGTTATTGTTTAAAACCATCCTGGAGCGATGGCAAGTTAAATGCCATGTTGCTGTAAATGGAGCGGAAGCGATTGAAATGGTGAAAACAGAGAAATTTGACCTGCTGTTCATGGATATAAGGATGCCGGGGATAGACGGGCTGAAGGTAACTCAGTTCATCAGGAATGAATTGAAGATAAGTGCGAAGGAGATGCCTGTCATCTGTATCACGGCTGCATCTGAGGAAGATATGAAGGAAAAATACACTGAGAGCGGGATGGATGAATTTCTTTCAAAACCCTTTACAGAAGAGAAACTGCTGAAGGTTGTCATTTCTGCACTCGGAGGAAAACCCATGTCGGGGAAAGAAACAAAGAACCCCTCGGATATTGATCATTCGGCTGTAAAAGAAAAGATAGACCTGAAGAATCTTTATCACATTTCCGGAGGCGACGAACAGTTCGTAAAGCAGATGCTTGTCACATTCATTGAAACCACAGAGAGAGGACTGACTGAGATCCGTGAGGCATTCTTATCAGGGCACTGGCAGACACTGGCCGACCTTTCTCATAAATTATTGCCACCATGCCGTCATCTGGGGGCAACAGAACTAAGCCGTTTGTTGAGCGATATTGAACATAAGGCTGGCGGCAGGACAGACATAGGGAAACTGGAAGGGCTTATTCAGAGAGCTGAAGCTGAATTCGGAAATATCAGTTCACTTATAAGCGAACATATAAAGAAAATCACCTGAATACTGTTATTATCATCTGATTATTCTTTTAATTTGCTTCAGATTCGGAAACAGCTGAAAACCATTCTTAATTCATAAATGACAGAAAGCACTTTAAAAATATTTGTCGTCGAGGACAGCGAATGGTATAACAGGCTCCTTGTTCACACACTCTCTCTGAATCCTGATTATGAAATTAAAAGTTTTCATAAGGGGAAGGACCTGCTTGACAATCTTCATGAAGGGCCCGATATAATTACTCTTGATTACAGGCTGCCTGACATAAACGGGCTGGAACTTCTTAAGAGGATCCGTCAGGATAGTCCTGATACGCAGGTGGTCCTTATTTCTGAGCAGAATGATATAAATGTTGTTGTTTCTTTGCTGAAAATAGGAGCTTACGATTATATAACTAAATCGGAAGATATAAAGGAACGTCTCCTTATTACTGTTCAGAATATCAGGAAGGGGATTGGTCTTAAGAAAGAACTGGCAGCCCTTCGGAAGGAAGTACAGCAGAAGTATAGTTTCCGGAACACGATCATTGGCGAAAGCAGTGCCATTAAAAAAGTATACGGTCTGATAGAGAAGGCTATCGGCACGAACATAACAGTCATCATATCCGGGGAAACCGGGACCGGTAAAGAACTTGTGGCAAAGGCTATTCATTTCAATTCTGCACGGAAAGACAGGCCTTTTGTGCCGGTTAATATTGCATCGATTCCTTCGGAGCTTATAGAAAGTGAATTGTTTGGTCATGAGAAAGGAGCTTTCACAGGGGCTTCATCGCGCAGGACGGGAAGGTTTGAAGAGGCTGATGGAGGGACGCTGTTCCTTGACGAGATAGGAGAGATGGAACTCAACCTTCAGTCAAAGCTACTGAGGGTTTTGCAGGAGAAAGAAGTCGTCAGGGTAGGAAGCAATAAGCCGGTCAGTACCGACTGCCGGGTGATAGTCGCGACTAATAAAAACCTGAAAGAAGAGGTGAGAAAAGGAAAATTCAGAGAGGATCTTTATTACAGGTTATTCGGTCTTCCGATTGAAATGCCTCCCCTTAGAGAACGTGAGAGTGATATATTAATATTAGCCAGGCATTTTATTTCGAGATTCTGCAAGGAAAATAATATTCCCCTGAAGCGCATGACAGAGGCGGCACAGAAGAAACTGATGAGCTATTCATTTCCCGGGAATGTAAGGGAATTAAAATCGGTTGTCGAGCTTGCTGTTACACTTTCGGATAAAGACGAGCTCGAACCGGCCGATCTCATGCTTGATTCACCTGATCCCTTCCCGGTTACTATCAGCAATGATCTTACACTCAGAGAGTATGAGCTGAAGATAATCATGGCAACCCTTCAGAAATACGATAACGATATCAGGAAAACTGCAGAAAAGCTTGATATTGGTGTATCGACGATATACAGGATATTACAGAAAGGGAAAGGCATCTGACATTATTTCTCAAAATGAGAATTATTTCTCATTTTGAACAAATAACATAATTACTGTATTCTTATAAATAATTATAAATCAGTATTATATAAAAACAAACTCATCTGGTTTAAAATTTGGATAAAGTATATATAAAAGAAATGAATGGTTTTATCCCTGAAAATTCCGCCAGGAGCAATAATATATTCCTTTTTCAGTTGTTACTGGCGGATATTAAAGAAACACAATATTAATCAGTAACTCAGGAAAACGTTTATTCGGGAACTAATTTAAAACTCAGATAGGAGGAAATAAAATGGAAAACAAAGAAAACAAAGAAATCAAACCAAATCCTGATCAGGTTTCAGCCGGAAGGCTTGAGATCGCAAGAATGGAAGGGATATCGAAGGGTGCCTGGACTGCTGCACTTATTGCCCTGGCTGTACTGATCGCATTAGGAGTACTAGGGTACTACCTGCACAAGACAGATCATAATGAGCAGCTTGCTCTTATGGAAGATCAGAAAACGGCTTTTTCGCTTCAGCTTACTGAACGCGATTCCGTGATAAATGAATGGCTTCAGACATTTGATCAGATCGAACAGGATCTTGCACAGATAAAGGAGAAAGAAAAAATGATAACTCTTCAATCATCCGATTCAGAGATATCAAAGAGCAGGAAAGACAAGATACGGGAAGATATTAAGTATATCAACACGCTTCTTGAAGCCAACAAGCAGAAAATAGCTTCATTGAATGCCCAGTTAAAAAAAGCTGGCGTAACTATGAAAGCCCTGGAAGATAAAGTTGCCACTCTTGAAGCTTCAGTTAAACAGTATGAATCTGATATAAATGAAATGAAGGTAGCCCTTGCCAATAAGGATATCGAGATAAATCAGCTGAATACAAAAGTAACCGGACTTGATCAGACAATCGCGCAGCAGACTGAGACTATCAATGATCAGATCGCAGAGATGAACAAGGCATTTTTAATATCAGGTACCTTTAAGGACCTGCGCGACAGGGGTATTCTGTCAAAAGAAGGAGGATTCCTTGGAATAGGCAGGAAAGAAGCACTGATTGAAGATTTCAATGACTCTCTCTTTGCTCAGATCGACATCACACAGACTAAGATCATTCCTGTCAATGCCAAGAATGTAAAACTTGTGACCGAACATCCGAGCGGATCATATGAGCTTATCAGGCAGGATGAAAAAACAGTTGAAAGTATTGAAATAAAGGATCCCGAACAGTTCTGGAAGATATCAAAATATGCTGTTGTGGAACTTGTCAAATAACCGTCTGGCAGGATAAATTTTAAAGTTCCTTTTACTCATAGTTTAGATACAATCCTGAAAATGCCTTAAACCGGACAACTGGTTTAAGGCTTTTTCTTTACAGCCTTCGAAAAATAATTGCTAAATTGAGATCATTAACTACATGGTAGTTTCAATACAAAATGAAGTTAAATCTCAGATCAATAACAACAACTCTTATGAAAAAGTCCTTTATAATAATCATTGCCTGCATCACGGGATTTCTTATTATCAGCTGTAATCAGGATAAAGGCACCAGGACTGTTTTTGTGGGATCCGACAGATCTTCTCCTCAGGCTCTTTATGCGACTGGAAAACTGAATAAAGCTTTGCTTAAATCAGGTTATACAGTAATTGAAGCAAAAAATGCAGCAGGCTGCATAATAGATCTTCGCATAGCGGAGAATCTTCCGGCCGAGGGTTTCTCTCTGGTCTCCAATGGGAAAAATATTACAATAACCGGAGGTGATGCAAGGGGTATGATATATGGTGCACTTTCACTTGCTGAGGATCTTCGTAATGGCATCAGGCTTGGAAAAGTATGTGACAGGGCTGAAAAGCCTTACTACCCTCTGAGGGCAATAAAGCATAACACTCCATGGGATTCATACCGGCCCAGCTCAGCTATCGATCAGCACTATGAGACAGTACGTGACCTTGATTACTGGAGAGCATTCCTTGACATGATGGCAGAGAACCGCTTCAATTCTCTTGGGATATTCAATCTCCATCCCTTTGTTTATATGATCAGACCGAAGAATTTCCCTGAAGCCAGCCCTTTCAATGATCAGGAAATGAAGGAGTGGGAGGATTTTCACCATGAACTTATAAAAATGGCAGAAGAGCGTGCCATCGATACATATATTTTCCCTTTCAATATTTTTGTCAGCGAACAGTTTTCAAAAGCTCATAATGTAGCCCTGACAAATTTTTATCCTCATTACTACTGCGCAGGCGATACCTCTGAAATAGTCCGGAGATATATGCGCGAATGTGTGACTCAGGTCCTGCAGGAATATCCCGGCCTTACAGGGATAGGTTTCACGATCGGGGAGGGAATGGCCGGTATGACACCGCAGCAGAGAGAAGAGTGGATGTTTGGGACTTATATTGAAGGAATGCGTCTCGCCGGCCGTAAAGTGAAACTTGTACACAGGATCCCTTTTTCAAGCACCACTGAATCATTGGGGGCAACGAGTGTGGATCTTGAGAGGCTTACCCGCAAAGCTATCGAGAAAGAAGCCAGCCTTGATTTCATTGAAGGTCCGATCTATGCAGATCTTAAATACAACTGGTCCCACGCCCATTCTACACCTAAACTTGTAAAAGTGCACGGGGGTAAAATGTACGACACATTCTATAATCCTGAGCCGGAAGGGTATAAAATAACTTATACAGCCCGCAATGAGGATTTCTTTGCTCTCCGGTGGGGAGTTCCTCAATTCATCCGTGACCATATAAAACTGAACAGCCAGACATATAACGGAGGGTATTTTGTCGGCTCAGAAACTTATATCCCTGCACTCGATTATTTTACTGCATTAGAATCACCGGTCGACTGGAAATATGCATTTGAGCGCCAGTGGCTCTTCTATAAACTATGGGGAAGGCTCCTTTATGATCCGGCCACTCCCGATAAAACTTTCGAAGATGAATTCCTGAGACGTTATGGTAAGATAGCACGTTCTCTCCCTGAGGCTTTTTCACTTGCTTCATCCACGCAGTTGCGGCTGGCCTCTCTGTATGATTGCGGCTGGGACTTTACACTCTATGGAGAAGGCTTCCTGGCATTGCAGGGAGACAGCACAAAATATATCTCTGTGAACAGACTTATCTCTCAGCCGGCTTTGGATCCTGATTATATTTCTGTTAAGGATTATGTTGAAGGATTATTAAAAGGTGAGACTTTCGGGGAAAAGAAAGTCACACCGCCGGAACTGTCTGAATTATTGAGGAATGATTGCTCTAAAGCATTGCAGCTTGTTAAGAACATCAATACAAGCAGGAACGTATCTCTGATGTACGAGGTTGCTGATGTAAAGACCTGGGCATATCTGGGACTTCACCTTGCAGAAAAGCTTGAAGGTGCAGTTGCCCTTCAGACTTACCGGTTAAAAGGGGGTGAGGACAATCGGGAAAAAGCAATCACTCATCTTAAAAAAGCTTTGGGAAACTGGGATAAGGTAATTGAAATAACAAGGCCCATTTATAAAGACATGCCTCTTACTCATTACAACGGCAGCAGTTATGACAGGAATGACAATAATCTTTTCCATTGGGCAAGGATCAGACCGGAAGTAGCAAGGGATGTCGAAATAGCTGAAAAGGCTTCACCAAAAAACTCAGCTGATGAACATTAAAAAAAAAATTGAAAAGGTCCCCGGCGGGATGATGATCATCCCCCTGATAATCGGAGCTTTAATAAACACGTTTATCCCCGGGGCTCTTAAGATCGGAGGATTTACAACTGCCATTGCCACCGGTTCATCTGCCCTTATCGGTGTGTTTCTTGTCTGCATGGGTGCGGGAATAAGTCTGAAGGCTGCTCCACGCGCTTTGAAAAAAGGTGCTGTAATTACTTTTTCAAAGTTCATCATCGGAGTAATTATTGGCCTTCTAATTGCAAAACTATGTGGAGACAAAGGTTGGCTGGGCTTATCTTCCCTTGCAGTGATAGCCGCAATGACCAATAGTAACGGGGGCCTTTATACTGCTCTTGCCGGGGAAATGGGAGATGAAACTGATGTAGGGGCAGTGGCTGTTCTGTCGATAAATGACGGTCCTTTCCTCACAATGATAGCTCTTGGAACCACCGGTCTGGCGACAATACCATTGGGAAGTCTTATGGGCGTTCTAATTCCGATAATAATCGGAATGATCTTAGGCAATCTTGATCAGGACATGAGAAAATTCCTGTTATCCGGAGGACCTGTCCTTATCCCGTTTTTTGCGTTTGCACTTGGTGCAGGACTGGATCTTAAAATGTTGATAGTTGCCGGTTTCTCGGGGATTTTGCTCGGCATTCTGACAACCTTTGTCGGAGGTTTTTTCAATATCCTTGCTGACATATCTTCAGGGGGAAGCGGGATAGCCGGAGCTGCAGCTTCGAGCACAGCCGGAAATGCAGTTGCCACTCCCGCGGCAGTTGCCCTGGCTGACCCTTCAATGACAGCAATCTCCCAGATTGCTACTCCTCAGGTTGCCGCATCGACAATAACAACAGCAATACTTACTCCAATCCTTACAACATATATCGCCAAACGGAAGAAATCACGGAAAGTGATAGATTATAAAGGACCCGCACCCGGGATCAATGAAAAGATGATAATTATCGCCGATGATCTGACAGGGGCCGCAGATACTGCCGTCCAATTCAGCAAGAAAGGGATTAAAAGTCTGGTTATAAATGATATTGAAAATATTGGCAGATCATGGAATGAGTGCGATGTACTGGCAGTAAATACCGCAAGCCGTTCGGACACGCGAGATATAGCGTACAGGAAAACATTCAATGCAGGAAAGGTATTGTCAGGGAAAGACATAAAATTCATTTACAAGAAAATTGACTCCACACTGAGGGGAAATATCGGAGCCGAACTCTCCGGGCTGATGGATTCCCTGAAAATCAATTGCAGTATTATCGTTCCTGCCCTGCCTGAACAGGGAAGAACAGTCATCGACGGCAATCTGTATGTAAAAAATGTTTTATTATCAGACACTGAAGTCAGATCAGATCCAACGAAACCGGTGACTGAGTCTTTTATTCCGGCAATTGTTTCACAACAGACTGCCAGGAAAAATGCAGTGATAAATTATGCACAGGTTCTGGGGGGCCGGGATAGCCTGATTGATACTATCAGGCAGCATATTAATGATGATGTTCAGATTTTAGTTATTGATGCCAGGGGAAAAGATGAACTGAGAATAATAGCTTCTGCATTGGCAGGGATGAAAGAAAAAATCCTTGTGGCAGGCTCTCTTGGTCTTGCAGAATTTATTCCGGAACATTTTTTAGCGGAAAAGATCAGAAAAGCAAATGTAATTATTGCAGGAAGTGTCAGTGATGTAACACTCAGGCAGCTTGATTATCTTAAGGATGATTCAGATACAGTTCAGGTCGACATCAATATACCTGATCTGTTTGCAGGAGGAAAGATAAAGGAAAAGGAAAGGATAGAAGCGATTGTCCGGGATTCTTGCAGGAAGGGCAATGATATAATTATAAGGAGTGCCAGGAGACGCGATGATATGGAGAAAAGCTTTGAGGCAGGAATGAATTCCGGACTGAACAGACGGGAGGTCAGTGAAATCATTGCTTCTTTTCTGGGAGAAATAGCCGCTGATATAATCAGGGGAGCCAGGATCAACGGGATGCTCCTTACAGGAGGAGATATTGCCCTGCAAACAGCAAAATCGCTGAAAGTGCCAGGATTAGTTGTTGAAAATGAAGTACTTCCTGGAATACCAATTGGTTATTTTTCTGATGCAGCCTGCAAGGATATAAAGATAATCACCAAAGCAGGCGGCTTTGGTACTGAAGATGCAATTTATAAGGTACTGGAATTCCTTAAAACAGGAAAACGATGAAAAAGAACAGCAGAATTACAATTGGAATAACAATGGGAGATCCTTCGGGTATCGGACCTGAAATAATAATAAAAAGTTTTGAAAGGAAATCAGTAAGAAACGGAAGGATCATTATTATAGGCGATTTCAATATTATGCAGATGGCTTATGATCTCATAAAACCGGACGGTTTTTCTTTGAAAAAAATCACTGATGCAGGTCAATGTGATTTCAGTCCATCCCGTCTGAATGTTCTGGATCTTCATTTAATTGACCGCAAGAATTTCAGTCCAGGTGTAGTCAATGCTGACTCAGGAGCTGCTGCTTTTGAATGTGTCAGGAAGGCAACTCAGCTTGCTATGACCGGACAGATGGATGCGATAGTCACGGCCCCTTTGAATAAAGAGGCATTGCACAAGGCAGGGAAGAATTTTTCAGGGCATACTGAAATACTGGCTTCATTAACAGGGAAAAAAGATTATGCAATGCTGCTGTATGATCGCAAGCTCAGTGTGATACATGTTTCGACTCATATTTCGTTAAAGGAAGCAATCACGGGGCTAACAAGCGACAGGATAGAGAAGGTGATCGTCATGGCTGATGAGGTAATGCAAAGGCTTAATGGTTCGAGGCCGGGGATCGCAGTGTCGGGTATAAATCCCCATGCCGGGGAGAACGGTCTCTTCGGAAGGGAAGAGATAGAAAAGATAATACCTGCCATCAATAATATGAAAAAGCGGGGGATCAATGTTGAGGGTCCGCTTCCTCCGGATACTGTTTTCCTTCAGGCGATGAAAGGCAGGTACGACATAGTGGTGGCAATGTATCACGATCAGGGGCATATTCCGATGAAACTGCTGGGTTTTAACAGCGCTGTAAATATCACTGTGGGGCTTCCGGTAATAAGAACCTCAGTCGATCATGGAACAGCATTTGAGATTGCCTGGCAGGGGAAGGCCGATGAGAGCAGTATGGTTAATGCAATCAAGCTGGCGATAAGGATGAGAATACCCCCCAACCCCTCAAAAGGGGGGCTTATTGATTTCTGCTGAAAAACCTATCAGTAATCCAGGAAGTCGCTGTTACTCACGAATGCTATTCTTTTACCATCAGGCGACCAGTTGGGAACATTCATTGTTCCCTGTCCTCCATACACATAGGCGATGATCTTTGGTTCACCCCCATTGACGGGCATCAGACGGATATAAACCTGCTTGTAGAATGGATGCTGATCTGAAGGAACGCTTCTGGGAAATGAAATGAATACGATCCATTTTCCATCAGGTGAAATATGAGGGAACCAGTTGTTCAGCTCATCAAATGTGAGCTGTTCCGGATTCTTACCGTCAGGCGACATCCTCCATATCTGGCTGTTTCCCGTGCGGTTGGAATTGAAGTAGATGTACCTGCCATCAGGAGTGTATTCAGGCCCGTCATTGAGTCCGGGTGTATTGGCCAGTGCAACTTCCTGTCCTCCTTTTTCGGAGATCTTGTAAACTCCCCAGTTATTGTTCCTGATCGCAGCATAGACCATATATTTGCCGTCGGGCGACCAGCCATGAAAATAAGATGGAGTTAAAGGTGTTACCCTCTTTGCTTCACCACCTTTCCTGGGTATCGTAAATATCACTGACTGCCGGTCCTCTTTTGTAGTACTGCTGATACCCATTTTCTTCCCATCGAAGGAGATAACATGGTCGTTATTGTTATTGATTGCAACGCCTGTTTCTATTTTAACCGGTTTCCTTGTTCTCAGGTCAAAATCATACAGGGCTCCGTCAGCGTTTATCACAAATACATTCTCATCTATCATCCAGTTGGGAGCCTGGACCGAGTTTGGGGCACTATATACTATCTTACGGTCGCCTGTAGCGACATCCATCACTTCAATATGACTGCCCAGATAATCGCGATACGGCTGAAATCCTTCCTTTGGCGGCACAATAATCCGAACATTCCTGAATGTTACCTTATCTGCCGATTCGGGATTTCCCGAGCAAACGAACAACCCGACATAAACTTCCTTTCCGAGTTCAATTCCGGTGATCTTTTCTTCGAAGAATCTTTCACCCATTCTTGCAGCGGACATGATCAACGAATTTCCGCTGCGTTCAAGCTGGATCACATCGGCTCCTGTTACAGGCAGTATCTTTTCCATCATATCTGCAGAAGGATTCGTCCTGAACTGGAACGATGCTTTTCCGTCACCGGTTACAGAAGCTGCTGCTGCCGGTGAGTTGACTTCAAGGCTGTGACGGATCATCCATCCTGTTCTGGCGGCAGAATTTTTAGTGATGGCCTCGGGTTTAATATGCGCCCGCAGAATGAAGTCCCCGGTCATTTTACGGTAAGTATAATGTAACTCATCTTTCATGTTTCCTATCCCGGATCCGGAACCGGTTATAGTGAATATTTGCTTATCAGTATCATATGTTGCAGATCCAGCAATGCTGATATTACCTATTTCAGCATTTCCGGTAAAGGCTCCGGTCACCTGAGCATTCAGCAGAACAACAGAGACGGAATTCAATAAAATTATCGATAACAGCAGCCTTGTTTTCATAGGTTTGGGGTTTAATCTGTTTACAAAGATCCGGGATATTTGTTATGGGTTGATGTAGTAATTTTAATTATATTTTGTTGAATTTCAAAAACAAATTTCGTCAGGAAAGTTTGAAGTCGGAAGTCGGAAGTTGAGGAACGAAGTGACGAAATCCCGTGAATCGGGACGGAAGAAAGAAGGGGCGAGGAAGAGATGGGAGGATCTGCGATAATCTGCGGGATCTGCGGGAAAAAAGACTCCAAGACTTTCAGACTATCAGACTAAAAAGAGGCCACAGTAGCTGCAGCCTCTTTCTTCATGTAGTCAATTACAGATCAGATCCACAATTTGTCATATGTTCTGCCAGTGCTGTCCCATTCGGGAGTAGCATCAAAATATTTTGAACCTTTTCTCATTGTCTTCTTCAGATTTTCATCATTGAGTTCTAATCCCAGACCCGGAGCATCAAGAGGAACGTTGGCATATCCCTTGGTTACGAGGGGTTGTGATCCTGTCATTTTAACAAGGTCGTTCCAGCCAGGGACATCGACATTATGATGTTCAAGAGCGAGGAAATTCTCGGTCGCAGCAGCACAATGCACCATTGCCATGAAAGCGATAGGAGTGCTGTTTGTATGAAGAGCCATAGGGATACCGGCTTCTTCAGCGTAATCGCCGATCTTTTTTGTTTCAAGGATCCCTCCCGCACTCACAAGATCAGGCTGGATGATATCCACTGCATGCGCATCGATAAGAGGTTTGAAACCTCCCAGCAATCCTCCGAGCATATAAATATCTTCTCCTGTGCAGGTTGGGGTTTCAATTGCATTGGTGATCGTTCTCCACTGGTCGGTATAGAACCAGGCAACACAGTCTTCCATCCAGGCGAGCCTGTATTTTTCCAGCACTTTACCAAGCCGTATGGCCTGGTTCATATCAATATGTCCGAAATGATCTACAGACAGGGGCACCTCTGTTCCGACCTCCTTCCTGACATTTTCAACAATATGGGCGATAGCTTCAAGCCCTTTGTCAGTGATCTGAACCTGGGTAAACGGGTGTTCCTTTTTCCAGTAGTCGGTATATCCGCCATCAGCAAAACTCCTGCCCATATACCAGCTGTTTATGCTGCTGCCGTTTGAATTCCAGAATTTGGAATTAACAAGAGTATCAGGCTGATCACTTATCTGATGAATACCAAGGTCCATTTTGAGCCAGGTGAAACCTTCAACATTCAACCGGTTTTTTAGTTTCTGCAACTCAACAGCCGGGTCCTTGTCTTCGGGTGTGTCGGCATACAGGCGTATCTTATCGCGGTATCTTCCGCCGAGGAGCTGCCATACAGGTACACCGAGGGCTTTACCGCAGAGATCCCAGCAGGCAGTCTCCACTGCACTCACACCCACACCCTGGCGGCCATGGAAACCGAATTGCTTGATGACTTTAAAGATCATTTCAACGTTACACGGGTTGAGTCCGACGATCTTGCTTTTAAGGAATAATGCAAGACGCTGATCGGAGCCATCTCTTACATCACCTAATCCATAAATGCCCTGGTTGGTTTCTATTTTGATAATACGATTGGCAAATCCGTTCAGATTACCTTTTTCAGCGACACGGAGGTCGGTTATCTTAAGATCTGAAGGGTTTGAAGCACGTGAGACCTTTTGGGTGGTCTGAGCAATTGTATCCTCAACAGAGAGGTGTATCAAACCGCCGAGAGCAATGCCCCCGAGGGCTGCTTTCTTAAGAAAATTACGGCGGTTGCCGGAAGTTTTTGGATCAGCTATCTCAGCTTCGATAGCTTTCCTTTCTGCTCTTTCCTGCTGTTTTGTTTTTTCAGCAATTTCCTGTAGAATAGTTTTCATGATTCAATTGAGGTAAATTAGTATTGGTTAATAATTAACTGATAATAAACGAATAGAGATAGAATTCTGCTCCGGATGAAACCTTTTATAAAGGTAAATTATATAATACATTTATTAGTTACTGTGATAAATATACATTTTTTGTCTTGTAATATTTCCTTTGGAAGGTATATTATTAATCAATAACCTTTCCTAATTCACAACGAAGAACATGGATTAACCTGGGAATCTGACATTACATTCAGCTCCCCGAAGAGAGGGGCAGGCCCTACAGAGCTGAACAGTCTTAGATAGTTGCCCACCCCCAGATTGACTCTAACCTTAAACACCATGTCATCCCGAATCCCGATTCATCGGGATGAGGGATCTCCAGCCTATTAAAGTAGTGAATTATTAAAAGATGTTTCAAAAAAAAAAGGGCTCCTTTCGAAGCCCCTTTTTAGAATGATCGTTTATTAAACGATTATCAGATCCACAACTTATCGTAGGTTCTGCCAATACTATCCCATTCGGGTGTGGGTTCAAATATCTTCGAACCTTTTGGCATTGTTGAA
>MWDJ01000024.1 GCA_002070505.1 Bacteroidetes bacterium ADurb.Bin145
AACTGCTGTCGCATCCTGACAGTATAAAACTGGTGTTGTAACTAAGGGCGCTCCAGGCAGAGCATTTACTGTTACTACGATTTCTGATCTTGGTCCTTCACAGCCACTGACTGTCTGACTTACCCAGTAGGATGTGCTCCCTAATGCCGCTGTTGATGGCGTTGGAGCTGTTGTACTCCCTGTACCCCCAACTGCATCTGTATACCACAAAAGATTTGTGCCTGTAGCTGTCAAAGGAACTGCTGTCGCATCCTGACAGTATAAAACTGGTGTTGTAACTAAGGGCGCTCCAGGCAGAGCATTTACTGTTACAGTTACACCTTGCTCCGTGAAATAAGCCCAAGAATTATTCCCATCCCTTAAACTGTCAAGAGTAAATAGGTAAGTGCCCGGTACTAATGTTGAAACACTTAAAGTACATGTGTTACCAGTAGTAGTTTTAACAGAATCAACACTTTCACTATTGACATTATAATAAAAAGTATAAGGTTCCGTACCGCCGATTCCGGTAAAAATCAATTCCGGAGACACTGCATTCTGGCAAACAATTGTATCTTTTGCTATTGTTCCATCCAACTGCCCCCACCCCTCCGCACTCACCAACAAAAAAAGAGTCCCCAGGAGCAATGCCCTGAACACTCTTCTTAATATCGTATAATGATTAATAATCGAATGAAAACTGTGTTTCATATCGGTTGTTTTAAACCCTGAATAATTCTTTATTTTTTGATGGTGAGATATAGAGGTCAGCATACCCCCTTTAACAACTCACTACTCACCTCTCATCGCTCATCACTTACCTCTCACTACTCACCTTCCGCTTTCGCGGAATCTCCACTGCGTTTCGAGCTCCCCGCCCCCTGCTCCCCGCCCCAACCTTCCGGTCAGGGCACGCTTCCGCCCCGTCAGTCACAGAGAATTGACCAACAAAAAAAGTCTGATAACCTCATCCTAAAAGGCTGACCAGGCAAAATATCCCATAAAATCGGACAGATATTCCTTTCTCCCTGGTTAATTAGAGAAAGACTAAATAAAGTATAATTTGCTCAGCCTTCTTTTTAAATACTGACCTCTAAATTAAAGTTTTTGCAGCATTTAGCAACTTTAATTTGACCAAATAATTGAATTCATACACCAACCGGCTTTTTTTAGAAACAGAAGAAATAGCGGGGAGCAGGGGGCGTGGGGAGTGGAGCAGGGAGACAGGGGGCTCTATGAGGTGATCGGTGAGCGATGAGCGGTGATTTTCCATTTTATGACTGGATCAACCGCACGCAAAGCCCCCCTATTGGGGGGATGGGCGGCAAAGTCAAGGTGCAAGATGTTAACTCTCATCAATTCTAACGGAATCGTAAAATATCCACTGCGGGTGCCTGCCCCCTTGGGGGTAGGTCGGGAAGGAGGTGTTTCCTATAATGCAGGATGCAATACCCTATACCGAATACTTAACCTTCTTCTGAAAATTAAAGTAGTAAAGGAGGAATCCTGCCAATGATGCTGCTGTCGCAACTCCTCCAATGGCATAGGATATTCCCCCGGGGAGCGAAAAACCTTCGGGGGCGAAAAATATGTAGGTGATCGTGACTGCCGTCATGAACAAGGCTGGTATCAGTGTAACCCAGAAGAATTTCCCGGTCTGGGTAAGATATACGGTTATCGCCCATAACACTACCATCGCAAGCGTCTGGTTCGACCAGGCGAAATATCTCCATATCACACTGAAATCCATTCGTGTGATCAGAAACCCCACAAGGAACAGAGGTATACTTATTAACAGGCGGTTCTTTATTGGTCCCTGTTTTGATTTCAGGAAATCTGCAACAATCAGTCTCGCACTTCTGAACGCCGTATCTCCTGAAGTTATGGGAGCTGCTACCACCCCGAGCAATGCAATGATCCCGCCGAATTTACCAAGGAGTGAATTCGAGATTTCATTAACAAGATATGCAGCATTGCCTTCGTGCGCTGTCATCATATCATTCAGTTCCCTGACGCCTCCATAAAAACTCATCCCTATTGCTGCCCATATCATTGCCACTATTCCTTCAGATATCATCGCCCCGTAAAATACTCTTCTCCCAAGATTCTCATTCTTAAGACACCTGGCCATCAGCGGCGATTGAGTCGAATGAAATCCTGAGATAGCTCCGCAGGCTATCGTAATGAACATCATCGGGAAAACAGGAAATTTCTCCCCATCAGCATGAAAATTCTTCAGTGTTGAAAATGTTAGATCAGGAATTTTATAGCCTTTGATAATCAGTGTAGTTATCAGCCCCAATGCCATAAATAAAAGTGCGAACCCGAATAAAGGATATATTTTCCCGATTATCTTGTCGATCGGTAACAATGTTGCCAGAATGTAATATGCAAATACAACCCATACCCAAAAAGTCATATTAAGTGATTGCGGGGTAATTCCTGCAAGGATACCAGCCGGTCCCATTATGAAAACCGCTCCGACAAGTACCATAAGCAACACAGTGAATCCTCTCATGAACTGCTTTACTTCCTTCCCAAGATAAATACCAACTATCTCGGTAATACTCAACCCATTGTGCCTGATTGACAGCATTCCGGAAAAATAGTCGTGCACAGCTCCCGCAAAGACCGAACCCAGAATTATCCAGAGAAATGCAACCGGACCCCACATAGCTCCTGCCATCGCTCCAAAAATAGGTCCGAGTCCGGCTATGTTCAGAAACTGAATTAGAAATGCCCGCCACCATGGCAGGGGGACATAATCCACTCCGTCATTTAGTTTGTAGGCTGGAGTCTGACGTTGAGGGTCAACACCTTCAATCCTTTCAATAAACCTGGAATAAAACAAATAACCAAGAATTAAAATTCCAATAGAAAGGATAAATGTGATCATGACATTGTTTTAAAGAAACAAATTTATTAAAAGACTTATAATACACCGACTCTATTAATTAAAATGAACCAGGCATTAATATTATGGCGATCTTTTTACTTTTTATCTGCTGTCCGGTGTTGCATTAAATACGAGATTCCCCTTTACGTATGTTTTGCTTATAACAATTTCTGAACCAACAAGCCGGAACAATATAATATCAGCTCTCTTACCAACTGCAATAGAGCCTCTGTCAGAAAATCCGTACAGCTTTGCAGGATTTGTACTTGCCATCATGACCGCATCTGAAAGTGAGCATCCGGTCAGGTTCATCAGATTTGCTACCCCGTCTTTTATTGGCGATGCTGAACCATAAACAATGTTCTGACCTGCATAAATCAACCTTCCTTCACTTGTAAGTTCAACTGAATCACCGTTATCAGTTACAAATTTCCCTGGCTGCAGAGAAGCATATTTTGTCACATCCGATGCTATTATTATCCTTGATGGTCCTTTTACTTTATAGAAAACCCTTAATTCCTCAGGCGGCAAACTGAATTTATCACATACCAGACTGATCAGTAAACGGTCGTCAGACAACTGAGGCCACAAAGGGTTATCACTTTTATCAATAAAGTTAGCCAGTCCGCTTCCAATACTTGTAACAATTCTCGCCCCTCTTGCAACTGCCTCAGAAATGATCTCAGAAGAGGCATTATGATGTCCGAGTCCAACAATGATACCATTTGATTTGCATTTATCGATGAATTCCATTGCTCCCACAAGTTCCGGTGCAAGAGTGATCTGAAGTATGCTTCTTTCTGATAACTCATACAGATCCTGAAACTCCTCCCAATCTGGTTTTCTTATGTATTTAAGGGGATGCGATCCTCTGAATCCGTCGACAGGAGAAATATAGGGCCCTTCCAGATGGATTCCCGGGATGGATCCCAATAGCGCAGGTTCATCTTTCATATGAGCCAAGGCGACTATATTCCTTTTTATCAGTTCGCGGTCGTTTGTATTGATATTCGGAAGAAATGTTGTAACTCCTGTTCTCCATATAGCATATGTTGCATTTCTGATTCCTTCCGCAGTCAATTCTGAATTTCCAACGGAAAAAGAAACTCCGGCGAATCCATTAATTTGATTATCAATGAATCCTGGTGCTATTATTAATGGCTGGCTTCCTTTCGGAAGCTTATTCATCCTTTTTACATTTCTTATCAGACCGTCGCGGATCGTTATCTCCACAGGCATCATATCTGTGTATAACAAGCCATAGATTTTCTCCTGACTGTATGACAGACAGGGAGATAAAACGAATAATACTGCCAGGCAGATCCTGAAAAGATTGTTTTTTATTAACCTGATTATATTCACTTAATTATCTTTGAATTCAATCCTGAATCCGAGAACCTGCCACTGAGGAAGTTTTGATGGTTTCCTTATGATCAACCCGTTCTCGGAACGTGACCACCTGATTTTCACGTCACTCCCAAGCATCTTCACTGAAGCAACCTGTCTGGTAGTTAACTTCGAATTCTTACCCAATGATTTTATCACTATGTCTTCTTTCGGAGCGCCCAGACAGAAGGCGTACAATATACCGTCTTTTGTTGTAAACCGGATATCTTTTGCATTGAAAGCATAGTTTTCGTTGAATCTTCCGCGTTTGACAGCTTTCGACTCAGGAGATCTCTCGCCGAATGTAAGCCATGGCCTTGTTCCGTAAATACCTTCTCCGTTCGCAGATGTCCATACTCCAACTTCTTCAAGTATCTGAAGCATATCAGGTTCAAGATCTCCCTCCGGTGTCTGGACAACATTAAGAAGCAGATTCCCATTCTTGCTTACGATGTCAACAAGCATCTGAATAACTTCATTTGCAGATTTGTATTTCTGCCCTGTCCTGTAATACCAGTCTCCTATCGATGTATCTGTCTGCCATGGATAAGGACTTACAGTATCCAATACACCCCTTTCAACATCCTGAATCCATTTCCCTCCTGATTCCTGTTTGCATGTGTAAACAACGTTAAGAGTACCATTATTTGCCGCTATATCCTGGTTATAATAATGAGCTATAAGGCTTCTCCCCACATCCTCAAAAGGCATCGCGCTGTCAGAATAGAGAAGATCCGGATGGTAGTTATCTATCAGTTCCTTAATACTGCTGAACCATTCAATCTGGAAAACAAGATTGTTGGTGAGCCATGCTTTGTCGTCGGGCATCGTTGGTGCATGATACAGATCGCTGAACCGGGGATCAGCACCATCATAGGGTACTCCTTTTTTGTCACCCTGGCTGTCAGATCCGTGAGCTGCCTGGAACCAGGTAAAACTGGCTCCAAGATGTTCCGACACTCCGAACTTAAGGCCCTGCTTTTGAGCTGCTGCCTTCCACAGACCAACTACATCCTTTTTCGGTCCCATATTCACGGCGTTCCATTTATGGATCCTGGAATCCCATAAGAAGAAATTATCATGGTGCGATCCCATGCTGACAAAATATTTTGCCCCGGCTTTCTTATATAGAGCCATTAACTTTTCCGGATCCCATCTTTCAGCTTTCCATAGAGGAATGATGTCTTTATAGCCAAATTCCGACGGATGACCATAATGTTCAAGGTGATATTTATAAGCCGGGTCCTTTTCCTGGTACATCCTCCTGGCATACCAGTCGCCCTGCCGTGGCACAGCCTGAGGACCCCAGTGTGACCAGATACCAAATTTTGCATCACGGAACCATTCCGGACATTGGAATTTCTGAAATGATTCATCAGCAGCCTGAAATGGGCCTTCAGCAACGGGTAGTTTCCCTTTCTGTGCAGTAATTGTAACAAATGTTACAAATAACAGTGGCAGGAAAACTAATCTGCGGGATTGGAATGCTTTTTTCATAATATATAGTCTTAGAGTCTTCTAGTCTGCTAGTCTTAGAGTCTGCTAGTCTGCTAGTCTTAGAGTCTGCTAGTCTGCTAGTCTTAGAGTCTTGGAGTTGCCCCCTTCCGCTGCCCGGAACTTCGTCTCCCGGATTCGCGGGATTTCGTCACTTCGTTCCTCAAACTGCGTTCCTCGTCTCCCCCCCGCCCCCTTCTCCCCCTCTTTCTTCCAGCCTTCTTCCATCCCTCTTCAACACCTAACCTTTACCCTCACTGCTCCCTCGATCGGTTTCTCCGAAACAACAATCACATATCCTCCGCCGCTTCCCGATGTTATGGCTCCCGGATAATCCGGAAAATACTTCGTCTCCAGTTCATCCATCACATAATCGGGTACTGTAAGAGGGAGGATCTTCTTCCACGATAAAATAGTATCGGTAACCGATCTGCCCAAACCAACAATATCTTTTTTCAGAATAGATTTCCAGCATCTGTTTCCCGATTCACCAAGTTCTTTAATAAATGGTTTCTCAAGATGCATGATTTTCAGCGGATCATATCCCTGGGGCCTGGGTTCCAGTGGTATAAGATGTAATACATTTGAAAGCCAGTTACATATTTCCGGATCAATGGTTGAATCAATCTTCTCCGGCCAGTAATCACCGTTGTAATAAAGCCTGTTTATGCCCGGAAAAAGAAGACCGATATGGTCCTGGGAACCAGAGATATATTCTTTGCCAGGAGGATTCTCCGCTCCAAAGAGAAGCTTAGCATTCACTTCATGATCTCCCTCAGGATATCTGTCGCCCCAAAGTTTGATCGCTACATTTCTTGAGCTTGTCGCCAGTCCCGAACGGTCATTGAAATCCATTGTCGGCCATATCTGTGCGACGACAACTGATCCGGGGCAGATCTTTGAGACCCAGGGCTGATCCACCCAGCCACCTGCCAGGCAAAGCCTGTAGGGAAATCTGAGCTCTTTCTTGATACCTGAGCTTGCACGTGCCGGCAAACCGGTCTCGGGAATACGTTCCAGGATAATGTATTCCACTCCCAGCTTATTACAGAGTCGTTTTTTTTCTTCAGTATGCCCATCACTGTTAACTATGAAAATATCAGGTTTTAACCTTATCATATCAGGCTCAAAATCAAGCATTCCGGAACCTGATGACAGAAAGGCATCTTCAACAAATCTGATTGATTTAATTATATAGAGACGCTCTTCCTGTGAAAAAAAAGGTCTCTTGCCCTTTAACATGAACAGGTTATCGTCAGTTCCAACACTTACAAAGACTTTTCCATACGAAGCAGCGGTCTTGAGAAATGCTATGTGCCCGCCATGCAACAGGTCAAAGCAGCCGCTTACAAGTACTTTCTTGCTTTTCATTATACCGGCTGCTTTATTTATTGAATCTGCTCTTGCTTTTCTTGCTTTCAGTACTATGCAGCATCTGATCTTTTATCCAGTCGTATGTCTTTTTCATTCCTGTTCTGAGGGGGATTGAAGGTTCCCATCCAAGGTATTTTTTTATCAAAGTGTTTTCGCTGTTCCTTCCGCGAACACCTTTCGGCGCATCAGGGTCATACTTCCTGACAAGCTTTACACCGGCAATTTCTTCAACTATATCTACAAGTTCGTTTATTGATACCATCTCACTGCTGCCCAGATTGATGGGTTCAATAATATCGCTGTACATAATATCCAGGATGCCTTTTATGCAATCGTCGATATACATAAAGCTCCTTGTCTGATGTCCGTCGCCCCAGATCACAATCTCTTTGTTACCGGTGATTGTTGATTCAATGACCTTACGGCAGATAGCAGCAGGTGCCTTTTCCCTTCCTCCGTCGTAGGTGCCGAAGGGCCCGTAGACGTTATGGAAGCGCGCTACACGAGCCGTTAATCCGAAATCTTCCATAAAATGGCGGCACATACGCTCACTGAACAGTTTCTCCCAACCATACCCGTCTTCGGCAAGTGCCGGATAGGCATCGGATTCCTTTAGTCCGGGATTATTGGGATCAGTCTGTTTCTCACCATTATAGACACATGCTGATGATGCGTAGAAAAACCTGCTGATACCGCAATCCCTCGAAGCAATTAACAAATGAGTATTTATAAGTACGCTTATCATGCAGGCAGCCTTGTTGTTCTCAATGAAACCCATTCCACCCATATCGGCAGCCAGATTGAATACTTCATTGTAACCATTCACCGCTTTATAACAGTTCTCCCTGAGCCTGAGATCAAGCACCAGATTGTCAGCCTCCGGTGAAAGCTGGTACCATTCATTCAATGGTTTTATGTCGACTGCCCTGACCTTATGACCTTTCTTCAGTAACTCTTTTACAAGGTGTCCGGCAATAAACCCACCCGCTCCTGTAACAACAATTTTTTGCATATCAAATAAGAATTTAATTCTTTGAAATTTATTTTATGATTTAATTCGAAATTTTATATAATCCTGCACCATGCATCCTGATTTTCTGAGAAAATGAACCCGTGAACTTCCCGATTTTCTTGCCTGTCCACAGATCTTTTACATTATGGGATCCGCTCAGACCTATCTGATCAAATTTTACCGAGACCTCAGCGTCAGGAGTATCCGATGCGTTAAAAAGAGCAACGTATTTATCCCCTGTTTTGGGATCATCTGCTGTCCAGACGATCAGATCATTTTCCCTGGTAACCTGCCTGTTATTTGAACTTTGCTGATTCACTTTCAGAACCTCTTTATTTGTTATCAGGGATAATGTAAACTGATCATTATCAGGGAGGTTACCGCCAAACATCAAAGGAGATCTGAAAATAGCGAACAGTGTCATTAAGGTGTACTGTTCATCCGGGGTGAAAAGGGTCATCCTGGGTTCTCCTCTTTCCGCCCTGATACCTATCTTCCCAAGGGGAAGCATATCGGCATCTGGATAATAACCTTTCCCCCTGAAGGCTGTCCACCTGTTACAAACCTCAAATTCATTTTTCAGATCGACCCACCTGTCCCAAAAATCGCCGGTGGTACGCCACATATTTGCGTTGTTCTTAAGGAATTCAGCATTTTCGGTTCTGTTACCGCTTGGCGAAAGACTCAGTACGATAGGCCTTCCGCAATTATCAATTGCTTTCCTTACCAGTGCGATCTCATCAAGCCGGCCCGAAAGGTCATCGACCTTTACAAAATCGACACCCCATGATGCATAGAGCTGAAAAATAGAGTTATAGTATTCCTGAGCTCCTTCCCTGTCAGAAACAATTGTATACATATCCCTCAGCCATCTGCACTGCCTCTCGGTTGTGTAGATATCCTGAGCCCTGGCATTGCTGCCCAGGATGGGGGAATTTTTCTGAACAGCTATTACGGGTATGCCCCTCATTATATGGATCCCGAACTTCAGACCTTTGCTGTGGACATAATCAGCCAGGGGCTTAAATCCTTTCCCGTCAGCTGCAGAAGGGAAACGGTTGAGTGCGGGAATTAATCTCCCGTATTCATCCATTACGTACCTGGGATCATTCTGGTTATAGCCTCCGGCTTTATCATTTTCGACATACCATCTGATATCAACCACGATATATTGCCATCCCGCTTTCCTGAGATACTTTGCCATATAATCGGCATTTGCTTTAACCTCCTGTTCCACGACTGTTGGTCCGAAACAATCCCAGCTGTTCCATCCCATAGGCGGGACAGGAGCCCATTTGTGAAATTCAGGTTCGTCAGTCTGAGGCGATCCGGCATCCGGAATTTTCGATTGGGTCAATAACAGCAATAAAGCCGGAAGGACAGATAGGAACAACAAGCGGATATAAGTGTACTTTTTACACTTTAATAATGAAAATAAGCTGAGTGAATTCTTTTTCATTTTTGCAGAGAATTTATGCAGAGAATTAAGTCCGGTTTATTTTGGCATTACGATGTATTCAGCAGCATTCAGGAAATCAATGCTTTTCTTGCAGCTAGTGAACTCGTCAAAGTCATATCGTTCAACCTCAACAATACCGTATTTCATACCGGAAATCTCTTTGGCAGCCCAGATCGACTGAAAATCCATCATACCGCTGGCGCCGATCTCTTTCTCATCCTTGATATGCCACAGTTCGAATCTGCCAGGATATTTCTTAAAATAATCTACAGGGTTTTTACCTCCCACAACGCACCAGTACAGATCAATCTGGAACATAACCTTTGAGGGATCAGTATTCTGAAGCATGAAATCATACATAACAGTGTCACCGTGAACAGTGGAGAATTCGCGGTCGTGGTTATGGTACCCGAAACGGATGCCTTTGGCATTGCATTTTGCCCCGACCTCATTAAAGTAATCGCACCATTTTTTGAGATTTGCGATGCTCTGATAGGCTGATCTTCCCATCGATGGCTGGACGATATATTTAGCTCCGACTGCGAGGTGAGCGTCAATACACTGATCCCACCATGCCATCGTCTCTTCATAATTCTCCGGTGTAGGCAGCTCATGGCTGGTATGTGAACTGAGTACCGGCATACCATTTTTCTCACAGAGGGCTTTGAAAGCAGCCGGCTCCATGTTGTAGAATTTACCATCCCTGTAACTCGCAGGTTCAACAAAAGTATAGCCCATATCGGCTACTTTTTTAATTGCTGCAGGGACGTCCCTGTTGATCGAATCACGGATTGAATAAAGCTGTAATCCGATGTTTTTCTTCTTTGCTGAATCACATGAACTTACTGTAAAGAAGGTCATGCACAAAAGGCACAGGATGCCTGCTATAAAAAGGAGGCTAAGTTTTTTCATAAGTTACAGGTAAAAGTTTGCGGAAATATACTAATTATTTTTCACGATATTTATACTCTGAAACAAAATCAAGAATAACATGTTACGTACACGAAGGGATTTCCTGAAATACACCGCAATTGCAGGCACAGGCTTCATTCTTCTTCCGGCCGCTTCATGCATGGGCAATAGAAAAAAAGCCTCCTTCCTGCAAAAAATAGGGGTTTGTACCGGTTATGTTAATAACCGAATCCTTGAGGAAGCCGGCTATTCATATATTGAGGAATCTGTCCAGAACTTCCTCGTCCCTCTTGATGATGAAGCAATCTTTAATGAAAAGCTTGCAAAATTTAAAGAATCTCATCTTCTTATACCAGCCTGCAACAGCTTCATACCGGGTAAATTGAAAAGTACTGGTCCTGACGCACAGCATGAAGAGATAATCAGATATGCCGAAACAGCATTCCGCAGAGCTCAGATCACCGGCATTTCGATAATAGTCTTCGGAAGCAGCGGATCGCGTAACGTTCCTGATGGTTTCCCTCTTCAGGAAGGTCTGGATCAGTTCATAAGCCTTTGCAGTAAGCTCGCTCCCCTTGCTCAGAAATACCATGTTACAATAGCCCTCGAGCCGCTCAATAAGGCTGAATCAAATATCATCAATTCTGTCGCTGAAGGAGCTGAGATTGTTAAGACCGTCAACCATAAGAGTTTCAGACTGCTGGCTGATATCTTTCACATGCGGCGTGAAAACGAGAGCCCCGACAATATTATCAGGAACGGCGATCTGATAAGACACGTTCATATTGCAGAGAATGCCGGAAGAGAAGCTCCGGGTGTCAATAAGGAGGATTTCACTCCCTTCTTCCGGGCTCTGAAGGAAATAGATTATAAAGGGCTTTTGTCAATCGAATGCAGCTGGAAGGACATTTCACTTCAGGCAGGTCCTGCTCTTGCAGAGCTCAGAAGACAGATAGATATGGTCTGATCTGTTCTCTTAAGTTAAATATCTACTGACTTATGAATTTTAATTCCGGTATAAGGATTGGTTTACCCTTTTCAGCATTATAGATTATCCTTGTAACCTCAGCTCCGTTAACGATCTCTTTAATTGTCTCAACTTTAACATAAGGGTTCATCTTACCGACAAAAGTAAGAGCTCTTTCCCTGGCTTCATTGTTATATTTTACAAAGACAGGATGAACAGCGGCGATAAGATCTTCCAGCCGGGACTTATTTGTAACTACTGTACCCCTGGGCCATGATTTGCCACCCGGATCCTGGGAAATTACAACTATCCCGCCTGACGGGATCCAGTTCATCCAGTTCATCTCATCACCGGCATTTTTTTCGCTGCCCCTGCTGATAATGGCTTCGGCATAATACTTCCTTAATCCTTCCTTGAACAGCGCAGGAAGCTTCGTTGCATTGATATATCCCGATATCAGACGACAATTGTTGAAATGATCAACACTGAAATTATAATCGTAAGCAACAAGGAGGCCTTTATTATTCCTCATCTGGGAAGAAAACAGATTTACCAATTCCCTGAATTCGACTGTAGTTGAGTCGACATCCGGATTATTCCTTATCAGATAATCTCTTAGCATCTTTGGATATTCTTTTTCTTCTGCTTTACTGAAATCAATATCTGTATTTGTCTGACGGATCTCGACAGGGACATCTTCTATTCTGTCAACCCCGAATTGAAGCCTTGTCACAGCCCTTCTTCCCTCATTCTTCAACTCAGGTTCGGTAACTATTGAATTATCTGGTTTGCTTTTCGCTGCCTCAATTTCAGCAACACCTGATGATATCCCGCTTGCTGATGCAGTAACAGTTATCTTTCCGGCTTCACCCGATGACCTGATAATATTGACTACAGGCATTTCTGTATACCAGGAATTAGTAACCTTCCCTGAACTGCCGGAAACTGATTCATACACGGCTGGACCGGCAAGTGAAGCAGGTCCGGATACGGACCATTTGACAGTGTTTGCAGCTCCTTCCACATGGTCACCCTGTGAATCAACAATATCAGCTGTAACTATTACTACTGAAGCGCGGTCAGCCTCTATTTTATTATGAGAGGCTTTGAGAACTATCCTGGATGCTACCCTTTTTTCTGTCTGCCTGTTATCTGCTGACCGATCAGTATAACCCGGAGAAGACAGTCTCCGGAACTCATCAATTACAATATTGTCGTAAGTATGTTTAGCATAAGGACCTGCTGAATTGTTCAAGGCTTTACGTGATGTAATTATCCTGGTTGTATCTTCGGCGATCGCAAATCTTGAATCCACCGCATGATCAGTCTCATTTCCCATACTCCAAAAGAAAATGCCGGGGTGATTGCGGTCGCGCCTTATCATTTCTTTCGCCTGCTTCTCCTGCACTTCCGGGGCGAAAGGCAGGTTTCCCGTGCTTGGAGCTTCTTCAATTACTATAAGACCGTTCTTATCTGCGAAGTCATATACAAGAGAGGTGCCAGGATATGGAGTCTTTAGCAGGTTATATGATTTCTCCTTTTTGAGGTTTTCAAGCCCTATCAGCGTAATCCATTCTGGTAAGGCTCCTCCGAGCCAAGTATACTCCTCATTTATTTCAATACCATTAAGATCAACCTTCTTACCGTTAAGATACAGACTGCTATCCTTATTATTCCATCTGAACCATCTGAAAGCCAGGGGAGACGACTGCGAATCTGCAATCCGTCCTCCGTCAGTGAGCTCAGAAGTTATTTTATACAGGTAAGGATCCTCCGGTGACCACAGATGAGGCCGGGGAAGAGGCTTGAAAATCTGGTCGAACAGATATAATTGTCCGGAACTGAGGGTAAATTTTGATTTCATCGCCTTCAGCGGTCTTCCTGTTGCATCATATATTGTTGTAACGAGCATACAAGGCTTCGCCTGAGGATGATCATTTTTTACCCAGGTTCTCACCCTCACCACTGCCGAACTTTCAGTTAAACGGGGTGTTGTAATGACTGTTCCTCCTTCATGCTCTGACGAGCCCTGAACCGGGATATAGAGTTTATCCTTAATCACAAGCTTTACATTCCGGTATATTCCTCCATAGACGTTGAATCTGCCGGCCTGCATGGGAGGTATTTTGAATCTGTCATTCTGATTATTGCTGACTGCCACAGCCAGAACATTTTCCTTTCCCTTGTTAATATGATCAGTAAGATCAAAGTCGAAGCGACCGTAACCGCCCTTGTGGTCACCAAGATATTTTCCATTTATCCAAACCTTACAGTATTTCTGTACTCCTTCAAATACAACGAATATCTTTCTTCCTGCGTATTCCGGATTGACAGTGAACCTCTTGCGATACCAGCCCCAGCCATTCCACCAGTAAGGATTCTCTGTTTCAGAAGTGAACTTTATATATGGATGAATGTCCCCTGTTGTTTCATATGTATTCCACGTATGAGGAAGGCTGACGGCAGGCCAGCCGTAGTCGTCAAAGCCGGGTGACTCATAGCCGCTCTCAGCTGTCGCTTCGGGAAAATAATTGAAGGCCCACTGGGAATTGATTATCTTCTCTATGGCGAAGTTCTTTACATCCTGGCTCCTGCCATTCTGAAATATCAGGAAACTGAAAATAAAGAGGGATATTAAGAATTTCTTCTTCATAAATAATTCAATTACTTCTCATAAAAATAATCAATGTAATTTGAATGACAAAATAATATCATTCTCAGAAATGAGGCTATCCAAATAGTCTGCTTTTCTTTACTTACCCCTGAATTCTGGTTAAGCGGGACATGCATATATTCAGAATTTCAGAGAACCCCCTTATAGGGGGCAGCTACCCTTTATACACATCTTATAATTCACTACTGTAATAGGCTGGAGATTACCTTCGGTGAGCTCTCCCGACAAGTCGGGATCGGTTCCTCATCCTCCTGTCGTAGGATTAACGAGTGAGGGATCTCCCCCTTTCGGCAGAGAATAAAAGAAAGATGTGTATAAAGGGGAGCAGGGGGCGACTGGCTTTTGAGACACAATTCTATTTGCCTGAGACAAGTATTATCTTATGGATTGCCGAACTACGTACAGCATCATCAGAAAAAGCTTCCTTATAGAAGGTTCCGTCGAGATATGACCTGAATTGCGAAAGGTAATATTCACTTCCCGGAACTCCTGAAGCACCTCCGGGGATAACAGAAAAGGATCCATCCCAGTCTGCTGTATTCATTATACATCTTTCGGATGCTCCAAGGTTTGCTTTAAATCCCGGCTGGTATGAAAAATAGGGGCAGACTGTATGATCACTGCCGCCAATCTCATATTTATCCGAATTCAGGTTAAAAAGAAATCCGAGGATCTTAACAGAGCCGAGAGGATGCTGTAAAGTAATTGTATGAATCTTCCCCCACCGCCAGTTATGCTGATCTCTCCCATACTTGCTTTCCAGTGATCTGATGCAATCCTGAAAGCTTTTCATCACGATATCATCCAGGGTTTAATTTTCCGCAGTATTTATATTATCAACCCAGGTATTCGTACCTTTAACCAGTATTCTGTAAACAAGGTTCTCGGCAGCCAGATCCCATACATGATCATAAAGCTCACCAAGTTCATCTGCGAGAATATTTCTCTTAAAATCTATTCTGAAAAACTCAAGGATCGAAGGAGCAATATGGTATTGATCCATTTCGTAATCCCATCCTGAGAGACTATCAAGTGCAGTTTTTTCATACGGTGACAATTCATCCGCGCGTTTCTTAAGGTCTAGAATGTAAGGTGTCAAGAGCCTGGCAAAAGAGGAATGCTGATCAGCCAGCATCATTTTGAAATCCTCTGTTGAGAACTTATCTTTTTCACTCAGCATTTCCCTTATCCTGTTTATCCTGTAAGGAAGGTCGAAGCTCTGACTAACGAAATACGGGTAATCATTGTCAATTATCCTGTTATTTGCCGAAGAGACTGTTCCGCCTGACGGGTTAAAGCTAAAGGGGAGCTGATCAGCAGGGACATAACCCTTCCAGTCATATTCATCTGTTGTCCCGTCCCGGATGATTATGCCATTACCTTTCCTTATTGGTATTCCTCCTGCAGCTGCTATCCCTATGTTCCCATATATGTCGGCATAGATACAGTTCGAGCTTATTGATCTGAACGTCTCAAGTCCTGATCTGAAATCATTCCATCCTTCAGCTCTGTTAAGTATATAAACCGATCTTATTTCATCGCTTTTATCAAAGCCTGACCATTTAAAGCTCAGCGCATAATCGGTGCTGCAATTCATATTTGTCAGGAATTCATAGCCGAGCCATTTTACCTTGCCTTTTGATCTGGTTGTTTCTACAAGGCCTGAGATAACAGGGCCGTGGTGAGTATAACGGATGCCGACTGTATCATTTTTGCCCCCTCTTACTCCGAATACTTCAGGTCTGGTGATTAAATCCCTCCATTCACCATTAAAAAGATATTTCCTGTCTTTGCCGGTATCGATCTTTTCAGCATAAAGATCTATCGCGTCAACACGAAGGTTAGTCATACCCCAGGCAATTTTTTCATTATGCCCGGCCACTATAAATGGTTCTCCGGGGATCATGACACCAGTTACATTAAGCTTTCCCGGGACCACCTGATGCATCTGCATCCAGATACCCGGGTTACTGAGACTGAGGTGTATGTCATTAGAAAGCAGGGGTTTGCCTGTGATGCTCTTTTCTCCTGAGACTGCCCAGTTATTGCTGCCCGAAAAAACAGGTATTCCCAGATTACCTATCAGGTTAAATGAAGATAGGAAAGATCTTGTACCTGAGATAAGTGTATCACTTATCTTGAAATCAGGATAGACAAGGCTATGATCCCTGTTCCAGTCCGGTATTAAATCTGAAGCTATTTCACTGCCAAGTTTTTTTGTTGCCTGGTAAATAAAAAGTTCCGATGTAAGATTTCTTGAGTCAAGATTCCACCCCAGAAGCCTAATTATACCAGCAATATCTTCGAGAGTCCATGGTTCGGGGGTATAGGAAAGAATCCTGAATTCGACCGGCAGATCCTTCCCGCAAGAGACAATATAATCATTTACACCATCTATAAATGCCTGCATACAGGCTATAATTTCGGGATTCTCTTCAAAAAGGATCAGTTTTGATTTTTCATTTATCCTAAGGCTTCGGGTAAAAATATCACTCTGCAGGAAGATCTTGCCAAATATCTCCGAAAGCCTCCCTGTACAACTCCGTCTGAACAGATCCATCTGCCATAATCTTTCTCTTGCTGAAATAAAACCAGTTGCAAGATAAACATCATGTTCGTTCTTCGCGTAAATATGTGGCATACCCTTTTCATCTGTATAGATGGTAACACTATCTGTAAGCAGGGGCACGCAAAAAACTCCATCATAAAGAAAAGTGGATCTTCCGTTTTTTTTGTGGGGTGATGAAGTCCCTGAGATAATCAAAGCGATCAGTAACAAAAATCCGCAGAACAAAGTCCTTCCCGGAGTTTTCATTTCTTACCTGGATAATATCCTCATAAGTTACTAAAATTAAATGGAATAATGGCTTTTTTTTTAGGAAAATCGATTGGTCACAATAAAAATTTATTTATGAAAGAGGAATGTTATTATTAGAAGGTTGGAGGTTGGAGGTTGGAAGTCGGAAGTCGGAAGTTGGAAGTCGGAAGTCGGAAGTCGGAAGTTGAGGAACAAAGAGACGAAATCCCGTGAAGCGGGATCGGAAGACCGAAGAAATACGGGGTAAACTCCGCGACGAAGTTCCGTGCAGCGGAACAGGCGAAAGGACAAGCGGACGAAGCCGCGAAGATGCGATGGTGCGACCGATTAAGATTCGTCGTAGACGATATAGTATTGTAGCTGAAGATGATTCCCTCATGATAGTTCTACCTCGTAGAGGTTGCAGAGGGAGATCTGCGCTTATCTGCGGGAAACTTAAAATACAGGCACATTTCATAGTGCATTTCATTAAAAAAGAAGCTGAATATCGTACCAGACTCATTAAATAATGTTAACTAACTGATATTCAACAATAAAATAGACATAAAAGGGTTATACGACTACATTGCAGCTAATTATTTTAAAGAAATTTACATTTTTCCTTTGATAATATAAATTAATGAGTACCTTTGTCACTTCAATTTAAATTAAAAGTGAATAACACATTAATAGTCATTATTGCTCTCGTTCTTATTCTCGTGCCCTGCACCTGATCCGGGAGTGATATATAAAAAATGAAGATATATAAAAGCTTTCCGGATAAACGGAGAGCTTTTTTTTTAATAAAAAATTTAATTATGAAGAATCCGCTAAGAAGTTTAAAGACAGTAACCGGCAGGACAATGTCCGGGGCAAGAAGCCTGTGGCGCGCCAACGGGATGAAAGAGGAACAGTTTGGCAAACCTATAATTGCAGTAGTAAACTCATTTTCACAGTTTGTTCCGGGTCATGTTCATCTTCATGAAATAGGGCAGATTGTAAAAAGGGATATCGAAAAACAAGGGTGTTTCGCCCCTGAATTCAACACTATCGCAATAGACGATGGTATAGCAATGGGTCATACTGGTATGCTTTATTCCCTGCCGTCGAGGGAACTGATTGCCGACAGCGTCGAGTATGTCTGCAATGCACATTGGGTGGATGCAATGATATGCATCACCAACTGCGATAAAATAATCCCCGGCATGATGATGGCAGCCCTGAGACTTAATATCCCGGCTGTTGTCATTTCCGGAGGCCCCATGGAGGCTGGCCATTACGGAGATAAATATTTTAATCTTGTCGATCAGATGGTATATGGAGGGGATGATTCAATCAGCGACGAGGAACTGTTAGAGAGAGAAAGAGTTGCCTGCCCGACCTGCGGGTCATGCGCCGGAATGTTCACAGCAAATTCAATGAACTGCCTCAGCGAAGCACTGGGACTGGCATTACCTGGCAACGGAACGATCCTTGCCACCCACGCCAACCGTCTGAAGCTTTTCCATAAAGCTGCAAACCTGATAGTTGAGTTAGCAAATAAGTATTATTTTGAAGGTGACAGCAGCGTACTCCCGAGATCTATAGCCTCAAGAAAAGCTTTTCTGAATGCAATGTCAGTCGATATTGCAATGGGCGGATCAACAAATACTGTTCTTCATCTTCTTGCTCTTGCACAGGAAGCCAATGTCGATTTCACGATGAAAGATATTGATGCACTATCAAAAAAAATCCCGAATATCTGCAAAGTGGCTCCAAGTTCGGCGTATCATCTTCAGGATGTGAACCGGGCCGGGGGAATCATGGCAATAATGGGCGAACTTGAACGCCACAAACTTATCGACTCATCTGTCAGACGTATTGATTATCTTACACTTAAAGAAGCAATCGCCGATTGGGACATCTTGAGCGGCACAGCAAAACCCGAGGCTTTCGATTTTTACCGGAGTGCGCCTTCGATGAAAATAAACCTCGAAATGGGCTCACATAATACAATGTACAAAGAGCTTGATACCGACAGGGAAAAAGGATGTATAAGAGACCTGAACCATCCATATAACAAAGACGGAGGACTGGCTGTACTTTATGGCAACATCGCGGAAAGCGGTTGCATTGTCAAAACTGCTGGTGTAGATCCCTCTTTGTTCACGTTCACCGGTAGAGCCGTTGTCTTTGAATCACAGGAAGAAGCTGCTTCAGGAATCCTGGAAGGTAAGATAACTGCAGGCGATATCGTTGTAATAAAATTCGAAGGACCAAAAGGGGGCCCGGGTATGCAGGAAATGCTCTATCCCACCTCCTACCTGAAATCAAAAGGCCTTGGAACCAAGTGCGCACTGATAACAGACGGCAGATTTTCCGGAGGTACCTCGGGACTGTCAATAGGACACGTTTCGCCTGAAGCAGCAGCCGGAGGAGCAATAGCACTTATCAGAACAGGTGATACAATTGAGATAAATATCTCAGAAAGAAAGATAAATGTAAATCTTCCTGAAAAGGAACTTAATAAAAGAAGGAAAGAGGAGGAATCCATTGGAAACATGGCTTTCAAACCCAGAACACGGAACAGGAATATACCGGCATCATTGCGAGCCTATGCTGCTACAGTTACTTCGGCAGATAAGGGAGCAGTGAGGGTTATTTAGCAGAGAGGTCTTGCAGGTCTTGCAGGTCTTGCAGGTCTTGCAGGTCTTGCAGGTCTTGCAGGTCCTGGAGGTCCTGCAGGTCATGTGCGATTTAAACGACTTGCACGACCTGCACGACCTGCACGACCTGCACGACTTAAACCCCGTGGTTAAAAAGAATAAAAAAAAACAGATAAAAGAAAACTGACAAAGGAAGAAGTATGAAAGAACAACATGAGACAAAACAGGCAGAGATCCAGGTTAACGGACTGGAAAATATTACGGGAGCTGAAGCGATACTGAGATGCCTGGTGGAAGAAGGTGTTGATACTATCTTCGGATACCCCGGCGGAGCAATTATGCCGGTATACGATAAGCTGCTTGATTATTCCGATAAGCTCAGGCATATACTCACCCGTCACGAACAGGGAGCAGCACACGCTGCACAGGCATACGCAATGGTGGCCGGCAAACCCGGCGTCTGCTTTGCAACATCCGGACCTGGTGCAACCAATCTTATCACAGGCATCGCCAATGCCTATCTCGACTCTGTCCCTGTGGTCTTCATAACCGCCCAGGTTGTCTCCGGACTTATAGGTACCGATGCTTTCCAGGAAACTGATATCCTGGGGGTCTCAATGCCCGTTACCAAATGGAACTGTCAGATCAAAAAATCACAGGATATCCCAGGTACCATAGCAAGAGCCTTCTATATAGCAAAGACAGGAAGACCGGGACCTGTACTGATCGACATAACAAAAGATGCACAGGTAGATAAGCTATTATTCAGATATAAGAAGTGCAGCTACCTGAGAAGCTACAATCCTCATCTGCCACTTAAAAAGAAAGCTGTCGAATCTGCTGCAATAATGATCAACCATGCCGAGAAACCATTGATACTCGCCGGTCATGGTATCCTGATCTCAGGTGCTGAAGAAGAGCTCAGAACATTTGCTGAGAAAACAGGAATACCTGTCGCGGTAACCCTTCTCGGTCTTTCATGCTTCCCATGCGATCACAGGCTATATGCCGGTTTTCTGGGGATGCACGGGAATTATGGCCCTAACCTGCTGACTAATGAAGCCGACCTTATAATAGCTATCGGGATGCGTTTTGATGACCGTGTCACCGGTAACCTGAAGAAGTACGCTAAAAATGCCAGGATCATACATATCGAGATCGATGAGGCAGAGATCAACAAGAATGTACAGGTCGACCTCGAGATACACAGCGATGCCAGGGAGGCATTACAGTATCTTATTCCTCTTGTCAGTGAGAAATCATACGAATCGTGGATCAGGGAATTCAGGATATGCGACAAGGTTGAATTTGAAAAGGTCATCAAAGCAGAGACGAAACCTGAAAAAGGTGAGATAAGGATGGGTGAAGTGGTCAGGATGGTGTCAGAAATGACTGCAGGGAATGCCATAATCGTGACTGATGTAGGCCAGAACCAGATGTCAGCTGCGCGCTATTATAAATTTACCTCACCCGGCAGTTTTATAACATCAGGCGGCATGGGAACGATGGGATTCGGGCTCCCCGCATCAATAGGAGCAAAGATCGGTAACCCCGATAAACAGGTTATTGGTTTCATTGGTGACGGAGGCTTTCAGATGACAATACAGGAACTGGGTACTATTATGCACTACAAAATACCTGCAAAAATTATCATTCTCAACAACGGATTTCTTGGAATGGTAAGACAGTGGCAGCATATGTTCTTTAACAGAAGATACGCTTCAACAGAGCTTGTCAATCCCGACTTTGAGATAATCGCAAGAGGTTACGGTATACCTGCAAAGACTATTTCAGCAAGGCAGGATTTGAAGGAAGGCCTTCAGCAAATGCTTGACGCAGAAGGACCTTTCATCCTTAACATAGCTGTTGAAAAGGAAGGAAATGTTCTGCCGATGGTAGAACCAGGTGCTTCAGTATCGGATGTGACATTAAATTATAAAGGCTAAAATGGGAAAACAGGAATTTACAATATCATTGTTCAGCGAGGATCATATCGGGATACTTAACCAGATCACGATTATACTGACCCGCCGGCAGATAAACATAGAAAGCATTACTGCATCTGAATCTGCTGTAAAAGGCGTACAGCTTCTCACTCTCGTGGTGAAAACATCTCCCGACATGGTAAGGAAGGTCGCAAAACAAATGGAAAAGCTGGTTGATGTGCTTAAGGTTTTTGTCCACTCTTCAGATGAGATAATCTACCAGGAGATTGCACTTTACAAGGTAAAAACAAACGGATTAATGTCAGGAAATATTATTGATAGTATTGTCAGGAACCATCACGCCAGGATACTTGTTGTATCGCCCGAATACACTGTTATTGAGAAGACCGGACACAGATCGGAGATCAACGATCTGCTGAACCATCTTGAGCCTTACGGCATTCTTCAGTTCGTGAGATCAGGAAGGGTGGCTGTAACTAAACAGGTCAAGGAGCTGAATGCATACCTGAAGGAAATGGATGGAGCTGACAGATACAGGGAAGAAAATATTGAACCTTATGAAAAGAATTAACGATAATATAATTATAAACTAAAACTTAAAATTATGGCTAAAATAGATTTCGGCGGTGTACTTGAAAATGTTGTCACAAGAGAAGAATTTCCTCTTTCAAAAGCTCGTGAAGTGCTTAAAAATGAAGTTGTTGCAGTTATTGGTTACGGAGTCCAGGGACCCGCACAGGCACTGAACATGAAAGATAATGGTATCAATGTTATCATCGGTCAGGCTCCTGAATTCAAAAGTGACTGGGACAGGGCAGTAAAAGATGGCTTCGTGCCCGGAAAGACATTGTTCCCGGTTGAAGAAGCAGTAAAAAAAGGTACTATTATTCAGTACCTCGTCTCAGATGCTGCACAGCGTACTCTGTGGCCGGTTGTTAAATCCAATCTTAAGAAAAGTGATGCCCTTTATTTCTCCCATGGCTTTTCAATAACCTATAAAAAGCACACAGGAGTTGTTCCTCCGGAGTATGTTGATGTAATAATGTGTGCTCCCAAAGGATCGGGAACCAGCGTTAGAAGGAATTTCCTTGCAGGAGCCGGGATAAATACAAGTTATTGCGTATTCCAGGATTTTACCGGCCGTGCTGAAGAAAGGACTATTGCCATTGGCATAGCTATCGGATCAGGTTATCTGTTCCCGACAACATTTGAGAAAGAAGTTTTCAGCGATCTGACAGGCGAGCGCGGCGTTCTTATGGGTGCTCTTGCCGGGATAATGGATGCACAGTACCAGGTGCTTCGCGAGAACGGCCATTCACCATCCGAAGCATTCAATGAGACTGTCGAGGAACTTACTCAAAGCCTTATCCGCCTCGTTGATGAGAACGGGATGGACTGGATGTACAGGAACTGCAGCGCCACAGCCCAGAGAGGAGCTCTCGACTGGCGGCCGAAATTTATGCAGGCTACACTCCCGGTTTTCAAGGAGCTTTATAAAAAAGTAGCATCAGGAGAAGAATGCGTAAGAGTACTGGAATCGACAGGCACTCCCGATTATAAGGAAAAACTTGATGTTGAATTAAAGGAACTTGGTAACTCAGAGATCTGGAAGACAGGCGCAGCAGTGAGAAAACTGAGGCCCTCTGTGAAAAAATAATACAAAAAAAAGAAGAAATGGAAGAAAAGGTTTCAATTTTCGACACTACGCTGAGAGATGGCGAACAGGTGCCGGGCTGCCAGCTGAATACGATTGAAAAGATCCAGGTGGCCGAAGCGCTTGAGGCTCTTGGCGTTGATGTGATTGAGGCAGGATTCCCGATATCGAGCCCCGGAGATTTCAACTCAGTGGTGGAGATCTCAAAGGTGATAACAAATCCGGTTATCTGCGCACTGACAAGAGCAGTGAAAAAAGATATAGAAGTTGCTGCTGAAGCTCTTCAGTATGCGAAAAGGAAGAGAATACACACCGGAATCGGCACTTCTCCCTATCATATCAAATACAAGATAAAAACCACTCCGGAAGAAATAATAAACAGGGCTGTCGATGCGGTCAAATACGCCCGTAAATTTGTCGATGATGTGGAATTCTACGCCGAGGACGCCGGGAGAAGTGAAAATGATTACCTGGCAAAGGTCATAGAAGCTGTTATAAAAGCTGGCGCTACAGTGGTTAATATCCCTGATACAACCGGTTATTGCCTCCCCGAAGAATACGGTGCAAAGATCAGATATCTGAAGGAAAATGTCCCGAACATTGATAAGGCTATAATCTCAACCCACTGCCACAATGACCTTGGAATGGCTACTGCCAATACAATGATGGGAGTTATAAATGGTGCAAGGCAGGTTGAGGTCACTATGAATGGTATAGGTGAAAGAGCAGGAAACACCTCACTTGAAGAGGTGGCGATGATAATAAAAAGCCATCATAACCTGAATCTTAGAACCGATATAAACTCCAAACTGATCTATTCAACAAGCAGGCTCGTGTCAACCCTTATGAGCATGCCCGTTCAGGCCAACAAGGCTATCGTCGGGAGGAATGCATTCGCTCATTCATCAGGTATCCACCAGGATGGCGTTCTTAAGAACCGTGAGAACTATGAGATCATTGATCCTCACGAAGTTGGAATAAGGGAGTCATCTATCATCCTGACAGCCCGCAGCGGCAGGGCAGCTCTTAACCATCGCCTTCAGCTGCTGGGTTTCAACTACGACAAGGAAGCTCTCGACGATATCTACCAGCGTTTCCTTATCCTGGCAGATAAAAAGAAAGAGATAAATGATGAGGATATCAGGATGCTGACAGGTGAAGTCTTCCAGGGGGAAAAATCCCTGAAGCTTGAAGTGCTCCAGGTAACATGCGGTAAATCAACTGTTCCGGTAGCTACAGTAGGTTTGAGGATTAACGGGGAAGTTCATACATCAACGGCAGCCGGAAACGGCCCTATCGATGCCGCTTTCACTGCTGTAAAACACCTTATCAGCAGGACAGTGCACCTGGAAGAGTTCCTTATACAGGCAATAACAAAAGGGAGCGATGACTTCGGGAAGGTGCATATCCAGGTTGAACACGAAGGCAAGATATATTATGGCTTCGGAACAAACACAGATATCGTTACCGCTTCAGTTGAAGCGTTTATAGACGCTATATCAAAGATCAAGTAGATCTTAAGAACATGATTATAATTTAATATGGAACCAAAAACTCTTTTTGACAAGATATGGGATAGTCACGTGGTCCAATCAATAAAAGGCGGACCTGATGTTCTCTATATCGACCGCCATTTCATACATGAAGTAACCAGTCCCCAGGCTTTTGACGGCTTGAGAAAACGTGGCCTGCAGGTATTTCGTCCTGCAAAAACAATTGCGACAGCCGATCATAATATTCCGACAAGGGACCAGGATAAACCGATAAAGGATGAACTATCAAGGAATCAGGTCGGGACTCTTGAGAAAAACTGCCGGGATTTCAATATTGAATATTTCGGGCTAAATCATCCGAAAAATGGTATTGTTCATGTTGTCGGCCCGGAACTTGGCTATACGCTCCCGGGAATGACGATAGTGTGTGGCGACAGCCACACATCAACGCATGGGGCATTCGGTACAGTTGCTTTCGGAATAGGCACAAGCGAGGTCGAAATGGTGCTTGCCAGTCAGTGCATTATTCAGCCGAAACCAAAAAAGATGAGAATCACTGTAAACGGCAGCCTTCAAAAAGGGGTTACTTCCAAGGATATTATCCTGTATATAATCTCCCGCTTATCTGCCGGGGGTGCAACCGGTTATTTCGTTGAATACAGCGGTACGGCAATTGAGTCACTGAGCATGGAAGGCAGAATGACTGTATGCAATATGAGCATAGAGATGGGAGCCCGCGGAGGGCTGATAGCTCCCGACATGAAAACCTTCGAATATCTGTCGAAAGTGCTGCCGGCTGATCTGAAGCCTGATTTCAATTCTCTTGTAAAAGGCTGGATGAAGCTTAAGACAGATAAGGAAGCAGTATTCGATCTTGAAAAGGAATTTGATGCAGGTGATATTAAGCCGATGATCACTTACGGCACCAACCCAGGTTTGGGAATGGCTGTTGATGATACGATCCCGGAGAAAGCCGGGAATAAAGAGGAAAACGCAGCATTCCTCAGGTCGCTCGATTATATGGGATTCAAACCCGGTGAAAAGTTACTTGGACATCCTGTTGATTATGTGTTTGTTGGAAGCTGTACCAACGGAAGGATTGAAGATCTGAGGGCTTTTGCTGAACTTGTCAGAGGAAGGAAAAAAGATCCTGGTATTACGGCTCTTATTGTTCCCGGATCAAAGAAGGTGGAACAACAGGCAATTAGTGAAGGAATAGCCGATACTTTGAAAAAGGCCGGTTTTGAACTCCGTCAGCCAGGCTGCTCGTCATGCCTTGCCATGAACGAAGATAAGATCCCTGCCGGTAAATATGCTGTCTCAACTTCAAACAGGAATTTTGAAGGCAGACAGGGCCCCGGGGCAAGAACCCTGCTGGCGAGTCCGCTAACAGCAGCCGCTGCTGCGGTTACAGGAAAAATAACCGACCCGAGAGATCTGTTAAATAATTAACAATAAGACTTTTATGGCAAAAGAAAAATTCGATATACTGGAAACAACCTGCGTGCCGCTGCCGCTTGAGAATGTCGACACCGACCAGATAATACCAGCCAGGTTCCTGAGTGCGACTACGAGAGAAGGATTTGGTGAGAATCTCTTCCGCGACTGGCGTTTTGATAAATCAGGGGAAAAAAATGATTCATTCATTCTCAATGATCCTGCTTACAGCGGGAAGATCCTGGTTGCAGGAAAGAACTTCGGCTGCGGATCAAGCCGTGAACATGCCGTATGGGCTCTCAGCGATTACGGATTCAGAGCCGTGGTCTCAAGCTTCTTTGCAGATATCTTCAGGAACAATTCGCTGAATAACGGATTTCTTCCTGTAATGGTGACTGAAGAATTCCTGGGTAACTTATTTGAGTTGATCAGTAAAGACCCTGGTACAAAGGTCAGAATTGACCTTGGCCAACAAGTGATATCTGTCCCCGGAACAGGAGAATCGATGAAATTTGATATCAATCCATACAAGAAGGAATGCCTTATGAAAGGTCTTGATGATATCGATTACCTTCTGAGTATAAGGAATATGATAACAGCATACGAATTAAGAAACACTCTTCGGAAATGAGAATCGAAATAATGGATACAACCCTGAGGGACGGGGAACAGACACAGGGCGTCTCCTACTCTCCTTTTGAGAAGCTGCATATAGCCAGGCTTTTACTGAAGGAACTGAATGTTGACCGGATCGAAATAGCCTCAGCGCGTGTATCAAAAGGAGAATTTGAGGCAATAAGACAGATAACCGACTGGGCAAGACACAATAACCTTCACAGAAAAATAGAGGTCCTCGGCTTTGTTGACGGCGATGTATCGCTGAACTGGATAAGGGATGCCGGAGGGAAAGTGGTGAACCTGCTCTGTAAAGGTTCCCTGCGTCACCTCGAGAAACAGCTGAGAAAGACTCCGGAACAGCATGTGAATGATATCAGGGATATAATAAGAAAAGCCCAGCAGAATGATATGGATGTCAATATCTACCTTGAAGACTGGTCGAATGGGATGATTCATTCCCCGGATTATGTATTCTACATGATCGACTCACTGAAAGATGACCGGGTTGAGAGGTTCATGCTACCAGACACCCTGGGGATCCTGAATCCGGATCAGACATATGAATACTGCAAAAAGATAACCGAACGTTATCCAAACCATCACTTTGACTTCCACCCGCATAATGATTATGACCTCGCGGTAGCAAACATTTATTCTGCGGTAAGAGCCGGTATCAGGGGTGTCCATGCTACAGTTAACGGTATGGGAGAAAGAGCAGGTAACGCCCCTCTTTCAAGCGTAATAGGGATACTGCACGACCAGCTGAAAGCAGAGACGGGCATAAACGAATTTGAAATAACAAAGGTCAGCAAGATTGTCGAGACTTACAGCGGCATAAGGATTCCCGTCAATAAACCGGTTATCGGGGAGAATGTTTTTACCCAGACCTCGGGGGTCCATGCTGACGGCGACAGCAAGGATAAGCTGTATTACAACAACCTCCTTCCTGAGCGTTTCGGGAGAAGAAGGAAATACGCCCTCGGGAAACAGTCCGGTAAAGCAACAATACGTAAGAATCTTGAAGAATTCGGACTCTCACTGAGTCCCGATTCAATTGATAAGATAACCCAGAGGGTGATCGAGCTGGGCGACAAGAAAGAGAATGTGACAACGGAAGATCTTCCTTTTATAATTGCCGATGTTCTTGGTAACGATACTTCTGACTATAAGATCTTTATAAAGAACTACTCTCTTTCATTGTCATATGGTCTTAAACCATCAGCCAGTGTACAGATCGAGATCGACGGCAACCTGTATCAGGAGACTTCATCAGGCGACGGACAATACGACGCCTTTATGAAAGCCCTGAGAATTATCTATGAGAACCTGAATAAAGAGCTGCCCAACCTTATTGATTACCAGGTATCAATTCCTCCTGGAGGAAAGACCGATGCTCTCGTTGAAACGATAATAACATGGAATCTGAACGGTAAGGAATTCAAGACTAAAGGACTCGATGCCGACCAGACAGAATCGGCTATCAAGGCTACGGAAAAAATGCTTAACATTGTTGAGAACAGCGAACTCAAGATTGGCACTAACGGAAAAAGTGAAATAATAATTGATAATCAAGCATCACATATTTTATGAGTAAAAACTACAACATCGCGGTAATCCCGGGCGACGGTACAGGTCCGGAAGTGGTAAGGGAAAGTAAGAAAGTCCTCAAAGCCGCAGCTTCAAAATTCGGTTTTAAACTCAATTTTGAAGACTTCGATTTCGGAGGAGAAAGATACCTCAGGACGGGTGAAATCCTTCCTGATTCAGCTCCTGAGCAGTTAAAGAAGTTTGATTCAATCCTGCTTGGCGCAATAGGTCATCCGGATGTCAAACCAGGTATCCTGGAAAAAGGTATTCTGCTGAAGCTTCGCTTTGAGCTGGATCAATATATCAATCTGAGACCTGTGAAACTCTACCCCGGTGTCAGCTCACCCCTTAAGGATAAAGGCCCTGAACATATTGATTATGTTGTCGTCAGGGAAAATACCGGTGATGTCTATACAGGAAGCGGCGGTGTCACTATGAAAGGGACTCCCGGTGAAGTGGCGATCCAGAACATGGTGTACACAAGGATGCAGGTTGACCGTTGCCTTAAATATGCCTTTGAATACACCCGTAAGAGAAACAGGAAGAATACTCTTGCCCTGTGCGGCAAAACAAATGTTCTTACTTACGTCTTCGACCTGTGGGAAAGGGCCTTTCATGAAATTGGGAAAGCATTATATCCCGAGATCAAACGGGAGTATTACCATGTCGATGCAACCTGTATGTGGATGGTCAAGAACCCGGAATGGTTCGATGTTATCGTTACAAGCAATATGTTCGGCGATATCATCACTGACCTGGGTGCTATAACGCAGGGTGGGATGGGTATCGCTGCCGGAGGTAATATCAATCCCGAAGGTGTCTCTATGTTCGAGCCTATCGGAGGATCTGCACCAAAATATACCGGTAAGAATATTATCAATCCCCTTGCTGCAATATCATGCGGTTCAATGATGCTTGAACACCTCGGCGAAGATAAAGCTGCCAGGGCTGTCGAAGAAGCTATAATGGATGTCACGGCAAATAAAATAAAGGATCTCGGAGCCGGGAAAATGGGATATTCAACATCTGAAGTGGGTGATCTGGTAGCAGAAAGAATTTAAAAAAATAACTCTTTTTATAGTTTTTATTAATTTTTTCCCTACCTTTGTACTTCAATTTAAAAGAAATGTACAGGAATATGTCACATCATCATCATTTTCGCTCTTGCTCTCAGGCGAGGAGATAATGATATTTGTGCATATTAAACAATATTTGAACCCGTCTGAGCAAAGCAGGCGGGTTTTTTAATTATTAAGGAAATGACTGAACTGAAAATTGCAATTCAAAAGAACGGAAGACTGAGCGACAACTCTCACAAGTTGCTCGAGGAGTGTGGCATAAAATTCTCAAATGGTGCTGGTGTCCTTAAAACAAAAGCACGGAATTTCCCTGTGGAGATACTCTTCCTGAGGGATGATGATATACCTCAGTATGTAGAGCAGCAGGTAGCCGATATCGGCATCCTCGGAGAGAATATGGTCCACGAAAAAAACAAGGATGTTGATATTCTTGAGCAGCTGGGATTCGCCCAGTGCCGCCTGAGCCTTGCGATCCCTAAAGAGGATAAGTATTCAGGCCCCGCTTACTTTAAAGGCAGGAAGATAGCAACAAGTTATCCCAGGCTGCTTTCTGAATACCTTGAAAAGAACGGTATAAAGGCTGAGATAGAAGAAATAAGCGGAAGTGTTGAGATAGCTCCGGGAATCGGACTGGCAGATGCGGTTTGTGATATAGTAAGCTCAGGCAGCACTCTCATGACAAATGGTCTGCGCGAAGTGACAACTATACTTAAGAGCCAGGCAGTTATAATAGGTAATAAATACCTGTCCGAGGAAAAAAAAGGCATCCTTGAAAAACTTCTTTTCAGGATCCGTGCTGTCAGGAGCGCAAAAGAAAATAAGTATATACTTCTCAATGCTCATGAATCATCGGTTCCGGAAATATGCAGAATACTACCCGGAATGAAAAGCCCTACAATCCTCCCGCTTGCAGAAAAAGGATGGTGCTCACTGCACTCAGTTGTGAAGGAAGACGAGTTCTGGGAGCGGATCTATCAGCTTAAGAAAGCCGGAGCTGAAGGAATACTGGTTATCCCGATCGAAAAAATGATACTCTGATGAAAACAATCCTTTATCCGCCTGGAGAAACATGGCCGACGCTTTGCCGGAGACCTGTATCAGATACCTCAAGCCTTACCGCGAGTGTAAATGATATTATCTACAGGGTAAGGGCAGAAGGGGATAAAGCCCTCCGGGAATTTACTCTGAAATTCGATAAAATCGCTGCCGCCGGTCTTAAAGTATCTGAAAGAGAGATCGAATCTGCTGTCAGTCTTGTTCCTGATGATCTCAGGAAAGCCATCATCCTGGCTGCAGAAAATATTGAGAAATTTCACCGATCGCAACTTATTAAGGAAGAACCCGTTATCACTTCTGCAGGAGTCACATGTATGAGAAAAAATGTACCGCTTGAGAAGGTGGGACTATACATCCCGGGAGGATCCGCCCCTCTTTTCTCAACTGTGCTTATGCTGGCCATACCTGCTAAAATAGCCGGATGTGAGAAAGTGATACTTTGCACACCTCCGGGTAAAGACGGGAAAATAAATCCGGTGATACTTTATTCTGCAAGGCTGTCCGGGATCACTGAAATTTACATGGTTGGAGGAGCCCAGGCTATTGCAGCAATGGCTTACGGGACGGAAACAATCCCCCGGGTGGATAAGATCTTCGGCCCCGGTAACCAGTTTGTCACCAGGGCGAAAGAGATCGTACAGTCTTCAGGAGTTGCGATCGACCTTCCTGCCGGACCGAGCGAAGTGCTTGTCATTGCAGATTCGTCAGCTGATCCCTCTTTCGTGGCAGCTGATCTGCTGTCACAGGCGGAGCATGGCCCTGACAGCCAGGTAGTTCTTGCGACCGATAACGAAAAGACACTCAGAAGTGTGAAGGATGAAATAAAAAGTCAGCTTGATAAACTTCCCCGTAAGGATATCGCAGCGAAATCGATGAATAACAGCCTCTTCCTGCTTTTCAACAACCTTCAGGATTGTGTATCCTTCAGCAATGAATATGCGCCGGAACATCTGGTAATAAACACATCTGAACCATGGACAGTTGCCGGACAGGTAAAAAATACAGGTTCGGTGTTTGTCGGAAGATACAGCTGCGAGAGCGCCGGTGATTATGCTTCAGGAACAAATCACACACTCCCGACAAATGGTTATGCCAGGAGCTACAGCGGAGTTTCTACAGACAGCTTCATTAAGAAGATCACTTTTCAGGAGATCTCTTCAGAAGGGATCCGCAATATTGGTCCTGCAATACAGGTAATGGCTGAAGCTGAAGGACTTGAAGCCCACAAAAATGCAGTAAGTATAAGATTAAAAAGTATTGATAATGTTTAATCCGGATTATCTGGTTCGGCCTAATGTAAAGGCCCTTGTACCTTATTTATGTGCAAGAGATGAATTTCAGGGAAAAGAAGGCGTGTTCCTTGATGCAAATGAGAATCCCTACGGATATCTTAACAGATATCCTGATCCTTACCAGAGGGATCTGAAAATTGCAATAAGCAAGCTTCGGAAAATACCCGCTGAAAGGATCTTCCTGGGAAACGGGAGCGACGAGATCATTGACCTTACCTTCAGGATATTCTGCAACCCCGGCATAGACAAAGCACTTACCTTCTCCCCAAGCTACGGTATGTACCAGGTATCCGCTTCCGTGAATGATGTTCAGATAATAAAGATCCCTCTTAATAAAGATTTTCAGATCGATTTTGAAGATGTCAGTAGTCACCTTTCTGATAAAAACCTGAAGCTTATCCTTATCTGTTCACCAAATAATCCCACAGGTAATTCTATGAACAGGCAGACCGTCGAAAGGATTATTTCTCAGTTCCAGGGGGTAGTGCTTGTTGATGAAGCCTATATGGATTTTTCGGATAAACCGTCACTTCTTGAAAAGATCGCTGATTACCCGAACCTGATCGTAATGCAGACTTTCAGCAAAGCATTCGGCCTGGCTTCGGTGAGAGTTGGTGTGGCTTACACAAGTCCTGAAATAGTTGCCTATTACAACAAGATGAAACCCCCGTATAACATCAGCACTATCAATCAGAAAGCCGTTCTTCAGAAGCTGACGAAATTCTCAGCTTACACCGGTCAGATCAGAAAAATTAAAAAGGAGAGGGAAAGGCTTTCCCGTGAGCTTGAGAATATACCTGTAATACAAAAGGTTTATCCTTCAGATGCTAACTTTGTGCTTGTAAAGGTTGAGGACTCGGGCAAGCTTTATAATTATCTTGTGGATAACGGGATTGTTGTCAGGAACAGGCATAGCGTAATAGATAATTGTATAAGGATCACGGTCGGCACAAGAGCTGAAAACAGTAAACTATTATATGCATTAAATAATTTCGGTAAATGAAGAAAGTATTATTCATTGACAGGGATGGGACAATCATTACAGAACCTGAGGATGAACAGGTTGACAGTATCGAAAAGTTCAGGTTCATGCCGGGGGCTATCTGCGGACTGGCAAGGATTGCAAGAGAAACTGATTATGAGCTTGTTATGGTGACCAATCAGGACGGACTTGGCACTCCATCATTCCCTGAAGACACATTCTGGCCTTCACATAATAAAATGCTTCAGATACTCAAAGATGAAGGTGTTGAATTTGCTGAGATATTCATCGACAGGTCCTTTCCGGAAGATAAACTGCCGACCCGTAAACCCGGAACTGCAATGCTTACAAAATACCTTGCCGGCGGAATAGACCTGGAAAATTCATATGTTATCGGCGACCGTATCACCGATGTGGAACTAGGGAAAAACATTGGCTGCAAATCTGTTTTCTTCAGTAATAAAAAATCTGACGATGCAATCTTTTCAACGACTGACTGGAATGAGATCTGCAGATTTCTTATATCAAAACCCCGCACTTCAACAGTGATCAGAAAAACAAAAGAAACTGATATAACTGTCAGGCTGAATCTTGACGGGACCGGAAAGAGTGATATATCGACTGGTATCGGATTCCTTGATCATATGCTTGACCAGGTAGCCCGCCATGGTGGCTTTGATCTTACGATCGTTGCCCGCGGTGATGAAACAGATGACGGACATCACCTTACCGAAGACCTTGCTATCTGTCTTGGAGAAGCTTTTTTGAAAGCAAGCGGAAACAAGAAAGGCATTGAACGCTACAGCTTCGTTCTGCCAATGGATGATTCGCTGGCGCAGGTAGCAGTTGATCTTGGAGGAAGGCCATGGCTTGTATGGGATGCCGAATTCACCGATGTCAGGATCGGAGAAATGCCCACTGAGATGTTTTTCCATTTCTTCAGATCATTCAGCGATAATGCAAAATGTAACCTTAATATTAAAGTGAACGGGAATAATGATCATCATAAGATAGAGGCTGTTTTCAAATCTTTCGCCAGGGCTCTTAAAGCTGCAGTAAGGAAGACTGATAATTTTGACCTTCCATCTACCAAGGGTAAGTTATGATAGCAATAATTAAATATAATGCCGGGAACATAAAATCGGTGCAGAATGCCCTTGACCGGCTTGGATTTGAGTCTGTTATAACTGATGATAATGAGATCATCCGGAAAGCGGATAAGGTTATATTCCCGGGCGTTGGTGAGGCAGGTTCTGCAATGAGGTATCTCAGTGATAAAGGTCTCGACAGGCTTATAAGATCACTCAACCAGCCTGTTCTCGGTATCTGCCTGGGTCTGCAGCTTATGTGCAGTCACTCTGAAGAAAGCGATGCGAAATGCCTTGGCATCTTTGATTCACAGGTACGTATGTTCCCGCTCACTGATAAGGTGCCTCATATGGGATGGAATAATCTCTCTTCTGTTAAAGGAGAACTTTTCAAAGGTTTTCCTCTTACCGGGAATGTTTATTTCGTCCATAGCTACTATGCTGAAGTTTCAATTGACACTTCAGCTGTTTGCGAATACATACTGCCATTCAGCGCCGCTATGCAGAAGGATAACTTCTATGCCACCCAGTTCCATCCTGAAAAATCTGCGTCAGAAGGTGAAATCATACTTCGTAATTTTCTTGGGCTATGAGAATAATAATGGCTATCGATATTCTGGGTGGAAAATGCGTCAGGCTTACCCGTGGTGATTTTGCATCCGGAAAAGTATACAATAACGATCCTGTTGATGTCGCCCTTGAAATAGAGGATAATGGTCTGAAATATGTCCACGTTGTCGATCTGGATGGCGCAAGGGAGAAACATATTGTTAATTATAAGATACTTGAGAAGATCGCAGCGAAGACAGGCCTGCTGATAGATTTCGGCGGCGGTATACGTTCTGATGAAGATCTGAATATAGCTTTCAATTCAGGTGTAAAACAGGTGACGGCCGGCAGTATAGCAGTCACTGATCCTTCCATGATGATGAGGTGGCTTAAGGACTATGGTAATGAAAAGATAATACTTGGTGCGGATTTCATTGGTGATGAGATCGCAACTCATGGATGGACAGAAAGATCTGATAAGAAACTCATCAATTTCATTTCAGATTACTGTTTAAAGGGTGTGAAATATGTTATCTGCACCGATGTTGATAAAGACGGGATGATGAAAGGTCCTGCTACTGAAATGTACAAAAAGATACTTGAGAATGCGAAGGTGAACCTCATAGCAAGCGGAGGCATCTCTTCGCTGAAAGATATTGAAGATATCCGGGATTCAGGCTGCGAGGGCGCTATCATCGGGAAAGCTGTTTATGAAGGTAAACTCAAACTAAAGGAGCTTAGGGACCTATGCTGAAAAAAAGGATAATACCATGTCTCGATATCCGTGATGGACGAACAGTGAAAGGGGTGAATTTTGTTGACATCAGGGATGCCGGTGACCCTGTCGAACTGGCAAAGATCTATTCAGACAGGAGTGCCGATGAACTCGTGTTTCTGGATATCACAGCTACTGTTGAGAACCGGAAAACACTGGCCGCACTTGTCGAAAGAATTGCTGCAGGGATAAACATCCCTTTCACTGTCGGAGGCGGTATAAGCAGGATTAACGATGTGGCCCTTCTTTTGAAAGCAGGAGCTGATAAGATCACGATCAATAGTGCCGCCGTCAGAAGGCCGGCATTGATAACTGAGATATCAAGGGAATTCGGGAGCCAGTGTGTTGTTGTAGCTATTGATACCAACATTGTGAATAATGAATGGAGAGTATTTGTCGATGGAGGAAGAACTCCGGTTGATCTTCCGACATTGAAATGGGCCTCAATGGCGGCTGACCTGGGTGCAGGAGAGATACTGCTTACGTCTATGCAGCGGGATGGAACAAAAGACGGATTCTCGGTGGATATTACATCTGAAGTAAGCCGGCTGGTCAATATACCTGTAATTGCATCCGGAGGGGCAGGAACGATGGAACATTTCAGAGATGTGTTCATCAGTACAGATTGCAGCGCTGCCCTTGCAGCAAGCATTTTCCATTATGGAGAGATTGATATAACAGAACTGAAACAATACTTGCGTAAGGAAGGAATTGCGGTGAGAGCGTGATTGTTATTATAATGAACTAATGAATTTATAACCAGGATTTTATGAACCAGATAGATTTTAAAAAAGGTAACGGACTCGTACCTGCTGTGATCCAGGATAATTCAACCCTGCAGGTCCTGATGGTGGGATTTATGAATGAAGAATCCTTTCAGAAAACTTTATCGGAGGGAAAGGTGACATTCTTCAGCAGATCAAAAAACAGGCTCTGGACAAAAGGTGAAACATCAGGTAACTATTTATATGTTAAAGAAATAACAACTGATTGCGATAACGACTCGCTGCTGATCAGAGTCGATCCGGCTGGTCCTGTCTGTCACACAGGAAGTACCTCATGTTTTGGGGAAAATACGTCGCCCAGGGGATTTCTCTATAAACTTGAAAAGATCGTTAATGAGAGAATCGATAATGATGTAAAGGATTCATATACAAACAAGATCTTCCGCCAGGGAATCAACCGGGCTGCCCAGAAAGTAGGAGAAGAAGCTGTCGAACTCATTATCGAGGCAAAGGATGATAATACTGAACTATTCCGGAACGAAGCTGCTGATCTTCTTTATCATTTCCTGATATTACTGAAGGCAAAAGGCTCCTCTCTGGCTGAAATTGAGGATATACTTAAGTCAAGGCACAAATAAAAACCCTTTAAATAATTAACTATCCGGCAGATTTTTCTGTAAATTGTTTTGTTTTTGCGAATATTAAATTACTTTTGTGAACCAATTAAGATCAGAAATGAATATTCTGCACAGCTATTTTGCCCCTTTTTTTTACTTCTACTTTTATTTTAGCAGAAGGTAAGGGGATTATTGTGTAGATATAATAACTTATAGAAATGCAGGTCCCCGGAAACGGGGACTTTTTTTTTAATAAAGGTAAAAATGAAGATATCAATACAGGGAGAAAAAGGATCTTTTCACGAAGTTGCGGCAAGACAATACTTCAGGGATGAAACAATTGAGATAGTGCCCTGCTCAACTTTCGATCTGACCCTGATGTCGGTAATTGAAGGGAAAGCTGATTTTGCTGTAATGGCCATTGAGAATGCCAGATCGGGAAGCATCCTTTACAACTACACTCTTATCAGGGAATCAGGAATGAAGATACTTGGCGAACATAATCTCAGAGTGGTCCAGAACCTGATGGCCCTCCCGGATCAGTCTTTAATGAGCATCCGTGAAATAAGATCCCATCCGATAGCTCTGGCTCAATGCATGACATTCCTTAACAGGCTTCACGGTGTTACATTGATTGAGAGTGATGATACTGCAGCCAGTGCAAGACAGATAAGCGAGAACCGGCTCGAAGGTGTTGCAGCTATAGGCCCCTTGATAGCAGCTGATATATATGGCCTTTCAATACTTGCAAGAGGTATTGAAACTTACAAGAAGAATTATACACGCTTCCTCGTGCTGGGTAATGAAAAAGATGCGAACACTGACGGGAACAAAGTATCAATATGTTTCTCAACAGGGCACCAGCCCGGGTCACTGGCTGCTGTCCTTGTAAGACTGGCCGAGCTTGATGTGAATCTTTCCAAGATCCAGTCGGTGCCCAGACTGAACGGCGACTGGGAATATATGTTCTATGTCGATCTTGAGCTTAATCCCGACCATGACATGGGTCTTATAAAGAACATGCTTGATAATTACACAACGAACCTGGAGGTATTGGGAGTTTATAATAAAGGAGATAAACTATATGAAAGTTAAACCCGCTGAACGGACTAATGCCGTTAAAGAATACTATTTCTCTCAAAAGCTGAGACAAATTGAGCAGATGCGCAGGAATGGCGCTGATGTGATAAATCTTGGTATAGGCAGTCCCGATCAGCCACCATCGGAAAACACTATACGCCGGCTTGCTGAGGAAGCTGCAAAACCGAATGCCCATGGATACCAGAGTTATAACGGCATTCCTGATCTGAGGAAAGCATTTGCCGGATGGTACAAAAAGTATTTCCGTGTTGAACTCGATCCTGACAGTGAAATCCTTCCGCTGATAGGCAGCAAGGAAGGGATAATGCATATCAGCATGGCTTTCGTCAACCCCGGTGACGAGGTCCTGGTTCCTGATCCTGGCTATCCTACATACTCTTCCGTCACGAGTCTTATCGGAGGTAATATAATGTATTATGACCTTGATGAGAATAACGGATGGGCTCCCGACCTGAACAGGCTTGAGTCATCTGACCTGAGCCGGGTGAAGCTGATGTGGATCAATTACCCTCATATGCCAACCGGTGCAAAGGGTTCTATGAGGCTTTTTGAAAAACTGGTCGGATTTGCTTCAAAATACAACATACTCCTGTGTAACGATAACCCGTACAGTTTTATCCTTAACAAGGAATATTTAAGTCTCCTTACAGTCGATGGAGCCCGGGAAATAGCGCTGGAACTTAATTCCCTTAGCAAATCGCATAATATGGCAGGCTGGAGAATTGGAATGGTTGCGGGACACAGGGAATACATATCTTCAATACTTAAAGTTAAAAGCAATATGGACTCAGGAATATTTCGCGCCATGCAGCTGGCTGCAGTTGAGGCCCTTGGCAATCCTGATCCCTGGTATGATACAGTAAATTTTCATTATGTTAACCGGAAAAAGATAGTTGAATCCATAATGGATCTGTTAAATTGCCGGTATGATAAAAACCAGGCCGGACTATTTGTATGGGGAAAGATACCTGATGATATAACAAGCTGCGAGCAATTTGTGGAGGATATCCTTCTGAAAGCAAATGTCTTCATAACTCCGGGATTTATTTTCGGAAATAACGGAAAAAGATATATCCGTATATCCCTGTGTGCTGATGAGAAAACCCTTGATGAATCAAGAAAAAGGATCGAATTTTACTTAAAGAATCAAATTAAACAATAGACAGATGAAAGTGGCGGTGATTGGAATAGGTCTGATAGGCGGATCACTGATGATAGATCTCCGAAAAAGGAAGTTTGCAAGCAGAATAACAGGTGTCGATACAAATGTACAACACCAGAATATTGCATTGCTCTGCGGGCTTGTTGATGAGATCGGCAATCTTGAAGATGCCATAGACAAGAGCGACCTGATAGTGCTGGCAACACCGGTTAATACAAACTGTTCGATGCTGCCGGTTATCCTCGACAGGATAGAGGGTACATCAAAAGTGGTAACGGATATGGGATCGACAAAAGGAAGCATCTCGGAGATCTCGAAGGATCATCCTGCAAGGGGAAGGTTTGTAGCGGCTCATCCGATGGCAGGTACTGAATTCTCAGGACCGCTTGCCTCTATCGGAAGGCTCTTCGATTATAAAACTGCAATAATCTGCGACCCCGAGATGAGCGACCCTGATGCTCTTGAAACAGTAAAGAGCATGCTGCAGACACTTAATATGAAGATCGTCTATATGAACTCAGCCGTTCATGATGTTCATGTTGCCTATGTTTCACATATATCGCATATTACATCTTTCTCATTGGCGCTTAGCGTCCTGGAGAAGGAACAGGAGGAAGAGAATATTCTGACTCTTGCAGGGGGAGGTTTTGAAAGTACGGTACGACTGGCTAAGAGCAATGGTGATACATGGGCTCCGATCTTTGTAGAGAATTCGGAATATATCCTGGAGGCAATTGACACCTATATTGAAAAGATGGAGATCTTCAGGAAAATGATAGCCGCTAAGGATGAAGCCGGATTAAAGTCAATTATGGAAGAAGCAAACAAAATAAGAAAGATCCTGAATTAATTAATTCCAATAAAAATGGTAGTAAAACTTGATACTTCAGGCATTAAAGACTGGGAAGGTTACAAAGGAAGACCTTTCCTAGTCTCAGGTCCGTGCAGCGCTGAGTCGGAAGAACAGGTGATTGAAACCTCAAAAGCCCTTGCAGTGACCGGTAAGGTAAGTATCTTCAGGGCGGGTATATGGAAACCGCGGACAAGGCCAAACAGTTTCGAAGGAGTGGGTAATGCCGGGTTGAAATGGCTCAGAAGGGTGAAACAGGAGACCGGACTGCTTGTGGGGACAGAAGTGGCCAATGAAAAACATGTTTACGAAGCATTGAAATATGGCATCGATATGCTGTGGATAGGGGCAAGAACATCTGTTAATCCGATAACCGTACAGGAGATCGCAGATGCCCTTAAAGGGGTTGATGTAATGGTATTCGTCAAGAACCCTGTCAATCCTGATATTGAATTATGGATAGGCGCTCTGGAAAGAATTGCCAGTGCCGGAATAAAAAGACTCGGGGCCATTCACCGCGGGTTTTCAACCTACGAAAAAACAATTTACAGGAACCAGCCTAACTGGCAGCTCCCTATCGAGCTCAGAAGAAGAATTCCCGAGATACCGATATTGTGCGATCCGAGTCATATAGCCGGCTCCAGAGAATACCTTCATGAAATTTCCCAGAAAGCCATGGATCTGAATTTCGACGGACTGATGATTGAATCCCACATTAATCCTGAGAAAGCCCTCAGTGATGCATCTCAGCAGGTAAACCCTGAGGAGCTGAAGGAGCTTCTCAGCAGACTTATTTTAAGAAGCCCTTCCACAGATGATCCAAAACTCCTTGATGTTCTTGGAGAACTCCGTCAGCAGATCGATGTTTTTGATGATCATCTGCTCGATCTTCTTGAAAAACGAATGAAAGTCTCTGAAACTATCGGGCGTTACAAAAAGGAAAACAATATTACTATCTTACAAAGCGCCCGGTGGGATGAAATAGTAAAGAGGGCAATGATAAAAGGACGTGCCAAAGGACTCAGTGAAGAACTTATAGATTCAATGTTCAAAGCTATACATCAGGAATCTATCAACAGGCAGATGAAGATCATGAATGACACAACAGATATTAATTCCCAAACTTAGAGTAAATTTGCATTATGGAGATAACAGTTGTGCCATCAGTGGTTAAGGGAACCGTAAGGGCCCCGTCATCAAAGAGCATGTCGCAGAGGGCTATTGCTGCTGCATTGCTTTCAGATACTGAATGCACTATATTAAATCCTTCATATTGCAATGATTCCCTTGCTGCCATCCGTATTGCTCAAAACCTCGGTGCCAGTGTTGAAAAAAGCACAACAGAGCTTAAGATACTTAGTTCACACATAATAAAGGACAGAACGCTCAATTGCGGAGAATCAGGGCTTGCCATCAGGATGTTCTCGCCGATTGCCGCACTTAACCCGGGAGAGATAATAATGACCGGTACAGGATCGCTGAAAAACCGTCCGATGAAAATGATCGAAGATACTCTCAACCAGCTCGGTGCAGTATGCAGAAGCAATGCAGGTCTCCTTCCGCTGACAATAAACGGACCAATCAAGGGAGGTAATTGCGAGACTGACGGATCGGTCAGCTCACAGCTTCTGACTGGTCTGCTTATGGCGCTGCCTGTGGCTGAAGGAAGTTCGGTAATAAATGTCCTCAACCTCAAGAGCAAACCATATATCGATATGACACTTCAGGTCCTTGAGAAATTCGGAATAAAGGTCATTAATGATAATTATAAGGTTTTTAAGATTGAAGGCAACCAGAAATACAAAGCAGCAACATTTGAGGTTGAAAGCGACTGGAGCGGAGGAGCATTCCTTCTCGTTGCCGGAGCTGTAAACGGCGATGTGACTGTAGAGGGACTCCGTACCGACAGCCGTCAGAGTGACAAAACAATACTCTCGGCTCTCGACAGGGCCGGAGCTGCAATAACAGTCTCCGAAAACTCAGTGAGGATAACAAAATCCAGGCTCAGATCATTTGAATTCGATGCAACTGAATCGCCCGATCTCTTCCCGCCTCTTGCCGCTCTTGCAGCTTATTGTAAGGGAGTGACAGGTATAAAGGGTGTGTCGCGGCTCATCCATAAGGAAAGCGACCGCGCCAAAGCTCTACTGGAAGAGTTCAGAAAAATGAATATCAAAGTTGAGATCAAGGGTGATTATATGCTCGTTACCGGAGGAAAGGTTCATGAAGCCAGGGTTAATTCGCATAATGACCACAGGATAGCGATGGCAGTCGCAGTCGCCGCCCTTGGAGCAAACGGTAAAATTCAGATTGAAGATCCCCTTTGCATTGCCAAATCATATCCGGGATTCTTTGATGATCTGAAGGCTCTGGGAGCTTCCGTTTCCGGATAGCTGACGTTAATGCCATTTAATGATTTTTAATAAATTCATCATTATCATTAAAAAAATCCTGTATTTTTGTTTTGATTTGAAAAATTTTATAGTTTTGCAATGATGAAAATGATGAGGATATATAATTGGTGCTGGCGCAGCTGATGAATTGATGCTGTGAAATAGCCGTTATATACCCTTTTAAAGATATTTAAGTACAGGCACGCATTTCACGGCGTGCTTTTTTTATTGGGAAAATTCACTAACATTTAATAATTACAACTATGAAAAAGTCAACAAAAATTTTACTGAGCGAAAAAGAGATGCCGCGTCAATGGTATAATATCCAGGCAGATATGCCAAATAAACCATTACCTCCACTTCATCCTGTGACACGCGAGCCCATCGGTCCGGAAGCCCTGGCACCTGTATTTCCCATGGAGCTTATCAAGCAGGAAGTTTCAACAGAGAGATATATCGACATTCCTGATGAAGTGCTGGATCTTTACAAAATGTACCGCCCCTCTCCCATTTACCGTGCTTATAATCTTGAGAAAGCACTGGGAACGAAAAGTAAGATTTACTATAAATATGAGGGAGGCAACTATTCCGGATCGCATAAAGCAAATACTGCTATTGCCCAGGCATATTATAACAAGAAAGAAGGTATTAAAAGGATCACTACAGAGACCGGCGCCGGGCAATGGGGTAGTGCAATGAGTTTTGCCTGCCAGCATTTCGGACTCGAGCTGCTTGTATTCATGGTGAAAGTAAGCTTTAACCAGAAACCGGGGCGGAAACTCTTGATGAACTCTTATGGTGCCAAGGTCGTTCCATCACCCAGCACTATGACTGAAGCCGGAAGAAAGATCCTGGAACAAGATCCTGACTCACCCGGAAGTCTCGGGATAGCCATTTCCGAAGCTATGGAAGTAGCTGTACAGGATCCTTATACAAAATATTCCCTTGGCAGCGTGCTTAACCATGTTATCCTGCATCAAACAATAATCGGCGAGGAGGCTCTTCTGCAAATGGAAAAGGCAGGCGATTATCCCGACGTGGTAATAGGCTGCTTTGGCGGCGGATCAAATTTCTCAGGAATTGCATTTCCATTCCTTCGCGAGAAACTTGTAAACGGGAAAAATATTAGGCTTCTGACAGTTGAACCGGCCTCCTGCCCGAAACTGACAAAAGGAAAATTTATGTACGATTTCGGTGATTCTGCTGGTATGACCCCTCTCCTTCCGATGTTCACACTGGGACATAATTTCGTTCCTGAAAAGATCCATGCCGGTGGTCTCAGGTATCATGGTGCCGGTGTTCTTGTCAGCCAGCTTCTGAAAGATGGATTAATCGAAGCCAGAGCCAAGCTGCAGAGAGAATGCTTTGAAGCCGGAGTGCTGTTCGCTAAAAATGAAGGTATTCTGCCTGCTCCGGAATCGAACTATGCTATTGCTGCATCACTTGACGAAGCAAGAAAAGCTGATATAGAAGGTGTATCAAGAACCATACTCTTCAACCTCAGCGGTCACGGACACATGGATATTTCCGCTTATGAGAAATATTTCGAAGGAAATCTGCCTGACCATGAACTTACTGCAGAAGAGGTGGATAAAGCACTATCGGATATCAAGTTCCCTGACTGACAGATAGCAATGAAAAAGGGTGCAATTCGAGAGCACCCTTTTTTAATTATCGCTAAATCCCGTTACGGGTAATTATTAATTATTCATATTGTCAGTCTTCAGAAATCAGAGTAATCTGTCGGATGGAGCAGATATGGGTTGGCTTTTGTTACAGTATTCTTATACTCATCTTTTGCCGATAATGTCTTCCAGTCTGGATGAGCCCTGAAAGCGGCCCAATGTTCATCATGCGATTTCATGTCGGCATAGGTGGTCATATACATCAACCTTGGTTTAAGGCTTCCGAATAAAACCTGTGCGTAAAAAACTGCATTGGCGCCAATCTTCTCAAATATCAGCATCTCTCCTCCCTCATTGAACATCTGGATCTTCTTACGGGCCTTTTCAATAGTGGCGCTCTCATAACTGCGAAGCTCATAGATCCTTTCATTGCGGGGTGTGGTATAGGTCGGTATTTTCATCTCCGGCATATGTGAAAAAGCTTTCATGAAAACACTTTCATATCTTGTAAAAGGCGGATCATTATAGGGAGCATCAAGGAATTCTTTGCCAGCTTCTGAGTATATTTTGTCCTTTTCAAGTGTTGTAAGAACACTGAAATATTGTTCTGATGTCTTGTATGGTATAAAGACATAAACCATTTTACCGGCAGCAGTGTCTTTTTCAATTGGTTTAAAGACCCCGATGTTATTCACTCCCGCCCGGTGCATGGCAGGAATAAATGCTTCCTTAAGATACTTGTCAATGACAGCATTCTTTGCAGGGTCTTTTAACCTGTAGATCTTAAGCTCGTAATACATCTGCTTTGCATCCGCCGGACCTTTTCCGTATAGGAATGAGGGTGCTGACAGCAGGGAGCAGATAAGTAATGATATTAGTGTTTTTTTCATTTGTGTTTATTATCAGTTGCTATAAAGTTCTCATATCCTTGTCGGTATTATAATTTGGCTCTTTCAATACTGAAATACTTTTCCGCCCGCAAGGACTTCCTGTCTTTCTTCGTCGAATGATGCCTTCTCACCTGTTCTTATCGCAGCTGTGCACATTATGCAGGCAATTGAATGATTGTATCCTGCAACAACATCGGCATTTGGTTTCTTCCTGTCCCTGACGCATTCCATCCAGTTCCTCATATGGGCAGTAGTCATAGGATCTCCGCCGGTATCGGCAGCTGTTTCAACTCTTAATGTAGGAAGATCGAAAGGTTCAAGAAGATTAGCTTTCATGTTCATGGCTCTGGCTTCTCTTTCAACCAGCCCGCCCTCGGATGTGACTTTGTTAGTATCAAGATTAAGCATCCCGCCATTTGAATAATATAGCTCCTTTGTTCCTCCTGCAGAGTTCGTGAATCTCGATGAATAAACTACCTGGAATCCTACATCCGGATTATTCGGATCACCGTAATCCATGACAGCGGTCATAGTATCGAAGTTGGTGCGCCCGTCTTTCCAGAGATAAATACCTCCGTTTGCTGCCACACTGCGCGGATGAGCAAGGTCTGTGAACCAGTGGACAGTATCGATCTGATGAGCCATCCATTGCCCGGGTATTCCTGAGGAATATGGCCAGAAGAGCCTGAACTCAAGGTATTTTCTCGGATCAAATGCTGCCGGCGGCCGGTTAAGCTGAAATCTCTTCCAGTCAGTGTCGGCTTCCCTGAGAAGAGGTACAACACCAGGTCTCCGCCATCTCCCAGGCTGATTTACGTTCCATGTCATCTCGACAATTACGATCTTGCCGAATTTGCCCGATTTGATATATTGATCAGCAGCAATATAGTTTGCAGCGCTCCTGCGCTGAGACCCTATCTGCACTATTTTTCCGGTCTGCTGAACCGCCTTGAGGGCTGTCCTTGCATCTGACATTGTTTCGGCAAAAGGCTTTTCGCAGTAAACATCGCGACCGGCATTTACAGCTTCAGCACAATGCAAGGCGTGCTGGAAATCGGCAGTGCTTAAAATGACCGCATCTGTGTCTTTCCCGCTGTACAGCTCGTCGTTGTTGCGGGCAAGCCGCAGATTGATGCCTTTCGATTTATAGAATTTATCAGCCTCTTCCCTTCTCATGCTCCAAAGATCCGAAACAGCTGTAAATTCAAAATTAAGTTCACCGGCCAGTGAAAGAAAAGCCGGTGACAGAGAGCTTCTGAAACGATCAGAAAAACCAACAATGCCTACACGGATCCTGTCATTTGCTCCAAGGATGCGTCCGTAGCTTTTCGCACTGAATGTAACAGCTGCTGTCCCTAATGCAGCGTTACGGATAAATTCTCTTCGGGATGTCATAGTGTGATTTATTTAATATTTTTTCAGATACCATATTTTTTAGGATCACCGGGAATAAATTGATTCTGATAATAATGTATTAATCGCGGCACTCACAAAAGGTAAAAATAAATTAAATACCTGTAACATCCGCTTCCGAATGCACGGTTTTTATTAAATTTATCTTCATTCAACATGATAAAAATATAGTTGTCAGAGACCATGGACAATTTTGCATTGATTTTCTTCGTCTACCCCGACCCCAAGGGGAGCGAAGAAAATCAATTTACTCCCCCCTCGCCTTCGCGTAGCCGCTTCGGCGGAGCAAGGTTGGGGTTGGGGTAAATAAATTGATTTTCAAGCGATTTATAAACTCATTAACAAATCATATATGGAAAAAGAGAATAAGCTTGGTTCGGAACGTCTGGTCTCCCTTGATGCATTACGCGGTTTCGATATGTTCTGGATAATGGGAGGAGAAGGGATCTTCATTGCCCTGGCCTCTATCACCGGATGGCCGGTATTTAAATGGTGTGCCGAACAGCTCGAACATGTTCCCTGGAATGGCTTTCACTTTTATGATATGATATTCCCGCTTTTCCTTTTTATTGCAGGAATATCCTTCCCTTTTTCCCTTCGGCGGCGCCTGGAGAGAAACGAAAATACTGCTTCTCTTTACAGGCATATAATTTTCAGGGGCCTCATCCTTGTCTTACTGGGCATCCTCTTTAATAACGGCCTGAGATTCAATCTCCCGGAATTAAGATATGGCAGTGTCCTCGGCCGTATAGGTTTGGCGTGGATGTTCGCAGCCATTATCTTCATCAATACAAAAAAAAACAGCAAGAATGATCTGGTGCTGCAGCTTATTAATAGGTTATTACCTCCTGCTCTTGCTTTTCCCTGCTCATGACCTTGGTTCGAATGATATTTTCTCACGGGAAGGGAACCTCGCAAGTTATATTGACAGGATCCTGCTTCCCGGAAGACTTTATCTCGGGAACCACGATCCGGAAGGCATCCTCAGCACTATACCTGCTGTCTCAACAGCCCTTCTCGGAATGTTCACCGGAGAGTTCCTGCTTTCAGATTATCTGAAGGACAAACCTCTGAAAAGGGTGCTGCTGATGGGCATCGCAGCAATAATACTTATGGCAGCAGGTAAACTGTGGAACCTTGTATTCCCCATAAATAAGAACCTGTGGACAAGCTCATTTGTCTGCTGGGTCGGAGGATTGAGCCTCCTGCTCTTTGCCGTTTTCTATCTCATAATTGATGTCTGGCACTTTAAAAAGTGGGCCTTCTTCTTTGTCGTTATAGGGATGAATCCCATAACTATTTACCTTGCTGAAAGGATCATAAATTTCAGATCAGCCTCAAACTTTTTCTTTGGAGGGATATCAGATCTCCTGCCAGAAACATGGGCCCCTCTGGTAAATGCAATTGGTGTTACAGCTATTGGCTGGGTTTTTCTGTATTTCCTCTATAAAAGGAAAATCTTTCTCAAAGTATAGGATTAAAATAATTGACTGAAAAAATATGACAAGACGATTAATATTGATCATTCTGTTTGCCTTTCAGGCTTTTTTCGCCACAGCTCAGAAAACAGAACTCAGATGGCCTGAGCTTACCCGTGAAAGCAGGCCGTGGACGCGCTGGTGGTGGCCCGGCAGTATTGTCACCAAAGAAGACCTGACAGCTGCTATGGAGAAATATAAAAAGGCCGGTCTCGGAGGTATGGAAATAGCTGTTATCTATGGTGTCAGAGGACAGGAAGATAAATTCATCAGCTACCTTTCGCCTCAATGGCTGGAAATGTTCAGTCATACCCTTAAGGAAGCTGACAGACTCGGACTGGGTATTGATCTCTCAAATGCATCCGGGTGGCCTTTCGGTGGTCCCTGGGTGGATACTGACAACGCATGCAGGAATATAAAATACAGGACATACTACCTTGCCGGAGGGCAGAGACTGGAAGAGAAGATCGGATTTACCCAGGAACCCCTGATAAGAGCCGTCGGACAGAAACCGGAAATAGCACAGCTCGTTGAACCCATAAGCAAAAATAAAGACCTTCAGCTTTATGCCATCGACCAGATAAGGTTTGAGAAGCCTCTCCCGCTCTATTCCCTGATCGCATATTCCGATTCGGGTGAGATCGTTGATCTCTATGACTATGTTACTCCTGAGAGCACCCTTGACTGGACAGCGCCTCCGGGCAACTGGACAATCTATGCCCTCTTTGAGGGATGGCATGGAAAGATGGTTGAGCGTGCCGGTCCGGGTGGTGAAGGAAACGTGATCGATCATTTCTCGGGAATAGCGATCGACAACTACCTGGATCATTTCACTGAATCGTTCAGGGATCAGGATTTACGGTCACTGAGGGGGTTTTTCAACGATTCTTATGAAGTTGATGATGCTTCCGGGCAATCAGACTGGACGGATCAGCTGTTCTATGAGTTCTACCTGCGGCGGGGTTATAACCTGGGTGAGAACCTGCCGGCTCTTTTTGGCAAAGATGATCCTGAAAAGAATGAACGTGTCCTTTCCGATTACCGCCAGACAATGGGGGAACTGATTCTTGAGAAATTTACAATGCACTGGACGCAATGGGCCAACAGGCAGGGAAAAACAACCCGTAACCAGGCTCACGGCTCCCCGGGAAATATTCTCGACCTTTATGCGGCTTCCGATATTCCCGAAACCGAGGGCGATGACATAACAAGGCTTAAATTCGCCTCATCAGCCGCTAATGTGACCGGAAGGAGACTTGCCTCCTGTGAAGCTGCAACATGGCTAAATGAGCATTTTCTCTCAACACTGGGTGATATCAAAAAAGCTTCAGACAAGTTTTTCCTGAGCGGAATAAATCATCTCTTTTATCACGGAACATGCTTCTCGCCGCAAAACGAACCATGGCCGGGCTTCCTTTTCTATGCCTCAGTCGAACTGACGCCTTCAAATCCGCTTTGGAACGACTTCAGAGGTCTTAACAGCTATATCACCCGGGTCCAGTCTTTCCTTCAGCAGGGAGTGGCTGATAATGACATACTTCTCTATTTCCCGATCTTCGACAGATACGCAGCATCAGGCAGCGGACTGCTTGAGCATTTCGACGGAATAAGTCCGGCATTTGATGGTTCTCCTTTTAAAGCAGCTGCGGAATTGATGCTTGAGAAGGGTTATCCTTTCGATTATATCTCCGACCTTCAGATCAAGAATACCGAAGTGCTTGAAGGATTCCTTCAGACAGAAGGTAACATTTACGAAACTCTGATCCTGCCCGGATGCAAATATATACCGGTCGAGACTTTTTCACATATTCTGAAGATGGCTAATGAAGGGGCTATTATATTAGTATACGATGATCTGCCGCAAAGTGTTGCAGGATGGGCCGATATTGAGGAAAAAACGACAGTCTTCAACCAGTTGAGAAATGGTATCCGTTTCGCTCCGACAAATAACCTCCAGGTCATGAAAGCCACATATGGACATGGCGCCATACTAATGGCAAAAGATCTTAATGAATTGCTTTCTTTCGCCGGCGTAAGACGGGAACAAATGACCGGTAAGGGGATCCGCTTCATTAGACGCGCGACCTCCGATGGTTATAACTATTTTGTTTTGAATCAGGCAAAAGAAAAGTTCGAAGGATGGCTACCACTGAAGGCAGAAGCCTCCTCAGCAGCAATTTTTAATCCGATGACCGGAAAATCGGGAATCGCCGGATCAAGAACCGGCAATGATGGACGGACTGAAGTTTATGTGGTTCTGAACCCTGATGAGTCGCTTATCATAACCACTTATAATAAAATTATAAAAGGCATACCTTATGTTTTTTATGATGCGATTTCAAAACCATTGGAAATCAAAGGAACCTGGAAAGTAGATTTCATTGAAGGAGGACCAGTTCTTCCACCTTCATCAGAGATTGCAGCACTGAATTCATGGACGGACATCGGACCTGAGGAATTCCGGAATTTCTCAGGTACGGCCCGGTATGCTATAAGGTTTTCCCGACCGGCAGTTAAGGCTGATTCATGGCTGCTGGACCTTGGAAGAGTGGCTGAGAGCGCCACTGTTATCCTCAACAGCCGGGAGATCGCTGTTCTGACCGGTCCGGATTTTAAAATTGAAATAGATAAGAAACTGGTACAATCCCAAAACACCCTTGAAGTAAAAGTCTCCAACCTGATGGCCAACAGGATAGCATATATGGACAGGAATAAAATTGAATGGAAGAAATTTTATAACGTCAATATGGCTGCAAGGCTAAAACAAAACTCCCTGAACGGTGTTTTTGATGCATCATCGTGGCAGCCTCTGGAATCGGGATTAATAGGCCCTGTAACTATAAGTGCTCTGAAGAAAAAGAAAATCAATTAGGAATTACGCCTAAAAATCTGTATATTAAATATTTAAAAGATGTTGGCTGAAAATTTATGGTTTTTGTAAGGTCAGCAAAAATCCTTTACTCAGGTTTATTATATGGTATTCGTTGTTGGGATGGAGATCCCTCTCTCGTCAATCCTTCGCCTGCTCAGGGAAGATTCACTTTGCTGAAACCCCTTATGGTATTTCTGGAATGGGAAGGAGATTCTTCACTCGTCAATCCTTCGCAAGCTCAGAATATCCTCGATCGGGATAAGACAGCCTCTTTAGGGTATGGGGAAATATTCATATCTGGCCGAGAATGGATGAGCCTTAGCAACTTTCCAGCTCTGAAAGAGCTTGATGTGAATAGCCCCAAATCAATCTGATTATGATATCCACTGTGCTACTCCGCTCTGAAAGAGCTTGATGTGAATAACCCCAAATCAATCTGATTATGATATCCACTGTGCTATGAGATGGTCTAGAAGGACTGGACAATTTATTTATCAAATATAAGTGTTTATGTTGAAATGAGGGGGTTTGGGGG
>MWDJ01000025.1 GCA_002070505.1 Bacteroidetes bacterium ADurb.Bin145
AACAGAACAAAAGTAATAGATAAATACGGTAATACTCAAGTTTTTCGCAGAATATATTTATCCTTACCTCATAACCGGCTGTAAAAGGCTCCATCTTTCCTTACATTAAATACATTGTCTGACCTGAGAAGGCCATAAGGCATCCTGAATCCGGATGACACTCCGGTGCTTATGATCAGCTTACAGGATCGGACAGTATATCCCGCATCCTTATCAATCAAAGGCTTTTTACCCCTGAGAATTATATAGTCGGGGTAAAGTTCAGTGAGCATTTTCGTTGTCAGGATTTCAGTTATCAGGATCTTCCTGCCTCCGGCCATAATAAGCTTCGGATTTCTGTCAAGAAGCAGCATCCTTTCTTTCAGGCCGAGAACTGCCTTATGCCTGCTGACTTCCTGTGAGGAAATTGAGTCGGAATAAATGTTGAGCATGTAACCTGATCTTATTCCTACAGTTGTAGATCCGGCCGTGTTGTAGACGATGAGTTCACCTGTGGTTTTTGTTTTTATGCTCTTGGCGGTTCCTGCAATAATGAGGAATAACAAAGATATCATCGCCAGAAGCGGTGGGACCGATCTTCTTTTAAGTAGGAGCGAGGTAAAGAGGAATATAGTGATCATCAGCAGGATACATTCAGCTGTGATCATGCCTATATTCTCTATTGACGAAAACGGCAATGATGAAACTTTTTCAGTAAGCAGCTGCGTAAAACCGGTAAGAAAGTCAAGAGCTCGTGCAATATACCATGAAATGAGTCTTAAAGGAAACGTAAGAGAGACCAGAGAGGCCGTTATAATGACAAGTGAGGAGACGGGTACTATAATTATATTCGACAGTATGAACCATGTCGGGAACCTGTTGAAAAGCATCACGGTAAATGGGAATGTACCGAGCTGGGCAATGACTGTAACTGCGGCAGACTGCCATGCAAAGTCTGTAACATGGCTGGTGAAACGCATTTTTGTATAAAGATCGCGATAGAACATTATTATAAAAATCACAGCTGAATATGAGAGAAGAAAACCTGCATCGAAGATCACTGAAGGCCTTATAATTATGATTATATAAGCTGAAGCCAGGACTGAATTGCCAGCATTCACAGGTCTTTTAAGGAGGTATCCTGCCTGCAGGAAAGTATACATAAGGGTTGCCCTGAGGACAGAAGAGGTTAGTCCTGTTACAAAAGCAAAGATCCACAGAATAAGAATAGTGATAAGCACTCTGAAAATTTTCAGTTTTCCCTTCAGAAAAAAGAGCATCCTGAACACGAACAAACTTAATATAATTGCGTGAAGTCCTGAGACAGCCATTATATGCATTACCCCTGCCTTTATGAATTGCTGTTTCTGATCCTGATCCAGCATATTCTTCTGTCCCAGAGTAATAGCGGAAACAAGGGCGAGCCTCTCACCGCTTAAACCTCTTGCTTTATACATGCCAATGATCTTTTCCCTGATTATAAGCGCCATGTGAATCAGCTTCCGGTGTTCGGGAGAAACGTGTCTGATAATGTCGCTGCTGTCGGTAAACGCAAAGTATCTGATGCCATGGTTTTCCATGTAGAATCTGTAATCGAACTCAAAAGGATTTCCCCTGTTAACGATCTCCACTGGTGAACATCTGACAATCATCCTGTCACCGGGACGGTATGAGATGACATCCTTACCTTTACTGTGATATAATAGAATGGAACCATTTACAGATCTTGTTGTGTCTCCGGCCATCCTGCCTTCAAGACGGAGGATCATACTGAATGTATTCGGTTTTTCCCCGGGGAAATCGCTCAAAACTCCTGAATAGAAAGCATGGCCAGGTTCAAGAACAGAGATATTATCCTTTTCCGATCGGTAAAGAAATGATCCGGAGGCAAAAAGCGCTGTGGTCATGGCTAAACCATAAACAGTATTTGTCAGAGATCGGTTGAAGAAAAGACCTGAAAAGAAAAGGAGTATGATGAGTGCTCCAGCCGAAACGAATACAATATCACCGGGAGTGAAATATAATCCGCTCACAATGCCGGCACACAATGGCACAACAAAACGCATGAAGGGAATTTCCCTTATTAGCACTTAACACAGTATTTGAGACTTTATAAAGGTAATATAAAGTGCTGAAAATCCCTATAGTCAGATAAACTTAATGCTAATTTTAGAATTACAGGCTGTCTCAGGATTTTTGCCCCATTGTTCCTCACTCCAAACTTCGAACTTCGGACTTCAAATTTCAAACTTCAAACACTTCTTCCCCTCTGCCCCGGCAGCACCGTCCTGTACTCTACCTCAAACTTACCCTTGCTGATCGCAGTCAGTTTGCCTTTAATAAGTCTTTTCCTGAGAGCGCTTACCCTGTCGGGAAACAGTATGCCATCGAGGTGGTCGTATTCGTGCTGGATTATCCTGGCCTGGTAGCCTTCAAAAACCTCATCGTGGAAGACCCAGTTCTCATCATAGTATTCGATCCTTATCCTGCCTTCCCTGCTTACCTCTTCCCTGAGGTTAGGTATACTGAGGCATCCTTCCGACATCAGTTCCAGGTCACCACTTTTCTCCTTTATCCGGGCATTTATAAATACTTTCTTAAAACCGGCGAGTGATGGTTCATCTTCAGCGAGGGGTGTACCGTCAATAACGAATATCCTTACGGATTTCCCGATCTGGGGAGCTGCCAGACCCATCCCTTCAGAATTGTACATAGTTTCAAAAAGATCTGCAATAAGTTTCTGAAGATCAGGATAATCCCTGTCAATATCCTCAGCTACTTTCCTGAGAACCGGGTGGCCGTATACGAGTATCGGGTATGTCATTAATTTTTCTTTCTGTCCAGAAATGACTGTAAAATTATCGATGCGCTTATCTTGTCAACAATTGTCTTATCCCGCCTGTCTTTCCTTGTCAATCCTCCGTCTATCATTGTCCTGAGCGCCATCCGCGACGTAAATCTTTCGTCGACAAGGTGGACCTGGATCTCAGGAAAGTTCTTTTTCAGGTTCCTTATAAAAGGATCAATGTATTTAACAGAATCACTGGGCTGATTGTTCATCGTTACCGGATATCCGATCACGAAAGCATCAATAGTTTCCGATTTCATATATACTCTGATGAAATCGTCAAATTCAGCCGGGTGTATCGTATTAAGGGGAGAAGCAAACATCTTGAGCGGATCAGTGACCGCAATGCCTACTCTCTTTTTCCCGTAATCTATTCCTATTAATCTGCCCATCATATTTTTCTGAATGCAAAATTACAAATAATAAACTAAGGTGCAAGCAAAGGCATCACGAACACACAGCTGTATGACCGCATTACATGGAAAAGGGCGTTGCATGCAACGCCCCATCCTGGTAATAAAAAAATATTTACACAGTCTTTGCGAACTCCATGGCTGCAAGTCTTTTGTAGGAGTTGTAACGCCATTTTGCGTTTTCCTCGGCAGCTTTGAAGAGCACTTCAGCTTCGCCCGGGAACGCTTTGATCAGAGATGTGTAGCGTACTTCCGAATTAATGAAGCTCTGGAATTTCGTCCAGTCAGGTTCTTTAGAATCAAGTGTGAACGGATTCTTGCCTTCAGCTTCAAGCTGAGGATTATAACGATACAGATGCCAGTATCCTGATTCTACGGCGAATTTCTCCTGAGCCTGGGTTTTACCCATTCCGTCTCTCAGTCCGTGATTGATACATGGAGCATAAGCTATTATAAGGGAAGGACCTTTGTAAGCTTCAGCTTCCTTTATAGCTTTCAGATACTGGGCATTATTTGCTCCCATTGCTACCTGGGCAACATAAACATAGCCATAGCTCATAGCCATCTGACCCAGATCTTTCTTGCGGATCTTCTTTCCTGAAGCTGCAAATTTTGCCACTGCTCCGGCCGGAGTAGACTTGGAGGCCTGACCTCCTGTATTCGAGTATACTTCTGTATCCAGAACAAGGATATTTATATCTTCTCCTGCTGCAAGAACATGGTCGAGACCTCCGTAACCGATATCATAAGCCCATCCGTCGCCACCAAAGACCCAGTGAGACTTCTTGACAAGATATTGTTTCAGGCTGAGTATCTCGGCTGCCACTTCTGATTTATCTTTCCTGCATGCTTCAACAACTTTTTCAGATGCAGCCCTCGATGCTTCAGTATTGTGCATTCCTGCGAGCCATTCATTGAAAGCTATCTTAGTTTCTTCGTTGACTGAATTACCTGCTTCTTTCATCCTGAGGGCGATTCTTTCACGCATCTTGTCGGAACCGAGCATAAGACCGAATCCGTATTCAGCGTTATCTTCAAAAAGTGAGTTTGCCCATGCAGGTCCGTGTCCTTTTTTATTTATTGTATATGGTGTCGAAGGAGCTGATGCACCGTAGATTGATGAGCATCCTGTTGCATTTGAAATTATCATCCTGTCACCGAAGAGCTGGGTAAGAGCTTTTATATAAGGTGTTTCGCCGCAACCTGCGCATGCTCCGGAGAACTCAAATAAAGGCTGGGCAAACTGGCTGTTCTTTACATTCACAAATTTGTCAACAATGTTGTCCTTGTATCCTACTTTTTCATGCATGTAGGTCCATCTGTCTGCTTCAGCAAGCTGTGTTCCGAGAGGTTTCATTATCAATGCTTTGTTCTTTGATGGGCAGATATCGGCGCAGTTTCCGCAACCGGTACAATCGTATACACTTAACTGCATTCTGAATCTGTATTGCTTCAGGACACCTGGTATACCCTGGATCGTCTTTGTTCCTTCAGGTGCATTCTTAGCTTCTTCATCAGTTAAAAGGAAAGGCCTGATTGCAGCATGAGGACAAACATACGAGCACTGGTTGCACTGGATACATTCATCAGGCTGCCATTCAGGTACATTAACAGCAATACCTCTCTTTTCATAGGCTGAGATCCCTGCCGGGAAAGTACCATCCTCTCTACCGATGAATGCGCTTACAGGTACCTCATCACCCTTAAGGCCGATTATCGGATCAACAACATTGCGGTAAAATTCCGGTTTATTGCCATTTTCTTTTACTTTTTCAACTTTTATTCCTGCCCATTCTGCGGGTATCTCAACTTTTTCAACCTGACCACCCCTGTCGACCGCTGCATAGTTCATATTTACAACATCCTCACCTTTCCTTCCGTATGTTTTGTAAATGGCTTTCTTCATTTCCTTTTCAGCCTTGTCGTACGGAATGATATTGGCCAGTCTGAAGAATGCAGCCTGCATGATTGTATTGGTCCTGTTACCAAGTCCTATCTCTTCAGCAATGGCTGTGGCATTGATTATATAAAAATTGATGTTGTTCTCAGCCATATACTTCTTCATGGAATCAGGGAGCCTCTTTTTTGTTTCTTCAGCATCCCAGAGAGAGTTGAACAGGAATATGCCATTCTTCTTCAAACCCTTAAGCATATTGTCATATTTATCAATATATGACGGAACATGGCATGCAACAAAATCAGGTGTGTTTACATAATAAGGCGATCTGATCGGATTATCACCGAAACGGAGATGAGAAATTGTTATACCTCCTGATTTCTTGCTGTCGTATGCAAAATATGCCTGGCAGTATTTATCTGTTGTATCACCTATTATTTTTATTGAATTCTTGTTTGCACCTACCGTACCATCAGATCCGAGTCCATAGAACTTAGCTGAATGTGTTCCGGGAAGGGCGACATTGATCTCCGGCAATTCAGGAAGGGATTTGAATGTAACGTCGTCGGTAATTCCAACTGTAAAGAAATCCTTTGGTTCTTTGAGTTTCATATTCTCGAAAATTGAAAGAACCATTGCAGGAGTTGTATCCTTTGAGCTTAGTCCGTATCTTCCGCCCAGGATGACCGGTTTTTCGCTGCGGGTATAGAACATATTTTTTACATCGAGGTAAAGAGGATCGCCTGGAGCTCCGGGTTCTTTCGTCCTGTCGAGAACTGTGATTTTTTTAACCGATTTCGGAAGGACATTGAAGAAATATTTATCGGAGAACGGACGGTAGAGATGAACTGTAAGTAATCCGGCTTTTTCACCTTTTGCATTGAGATAATCAATGACTTCCTTTGTTGTATCGGTTATGGAACCCATTGCTACTATAATATTTTCTGCATCAGGAGAGCCATAGTATGTGAATGGCTTGTATTCCCTTCCTGTTATTTTGGTTATCTCTGCCATATAGGCATTAACGACATCAGGGATAGGTTCATAAAACTTGTTTATAGCTTCTTTGGCCTGGAAGAATATATCAGGATTCTGGTTTGTACCTCTTGTGACAGGATGTTCCGGATTCAGGGCATTGTTGCGGAATTTCTCAAGAGCTTCCCAGTCTACAAGTTTTTTCATATCATCCATTTCAATAACTTCGATCTTCTGCACTTCAGCTGAAGTCCGGAATCCATCGAAGAAATGAAGGAATGGTATTCTTGTTTTGATTGCTGATAGGTGGGCAACTCCTGCCAGATCCATTACTTCCTGTACACTACCGGTGGCAAGCATTGCAAATCCTGTCTGTCTGGTGGCATAAATATCGCTGTGGTCGCCAAAAATTGAAAGGGCATGTGCTGCAATTGTTCTTGCGCTTACGTGGAATACTCCCGGAAGGAGCTCAGCAGCAATTTTATACATGTTCGGGATCATAAGAAGTAAGCCCTGTGAGGCTGTGAATGTTGTACAGAGAGCACCGGCCTGGAGAGATCCGTGCACTGCACCTGCTGCTCCGCCTTCAGATTGCATCTCAACAACTTTTACCTGTTCGCCGAACATATTTTTCAGCCCGTTGGCCGACCATTCATCAACGTATTCAGCCATTGTAGATGAAGGTGTGATAGGATATATGCAAGCGACTTCGCTGAACATATATGCAATGTGCGATGCGGCCTGGTTACCATCGCATGTTATGAATTTTTTTGTTCCCATTGTGATATTAATATTATTGTATAATAAAGTAAATAATTGTTATTCAGTTAACAAATTGTGTGAACCTTAATAATTGCCTGTTTCTTATCCGCCATTCATTGAAACGAGGAACTCTTCATTTGACCTGGCCTGCATAAGCCTGTCGCGGAGGAATTCCATTGCTTCGAGTGAATTCATATCGGCAAGGTAGTTACGAAGGACCCATATTTTCTGCATTATGCTCTTATTGAGAAGCAGATCTTCCCGGCGTGTACTTGAAGCCGGAATATCTATTGACGGGAATATCCTCCTGTTCGACAGTTTCCTGTCGAGCTGAAGTTCCATATTACCTGTGCCCTTGAACTCTTCGAAGATCACATCATCCATCTTTGATCCTGTGTCAGTCAGAGCAGTAGCCAGTATTGTAAGGGAGCCTCCGTTCTCAATGTTACGGGCTGCCCCGAAGAATCTCTTCGGTTTGTGAAGTGCATTTGAATCAACGCCACCCGAAAGCACCTTACCCGAAGCGGGAGCTGTTGTATTGAATGCCCTTGCTAGTCTGGTGATGGAGTCAAGCAGAATGACAACATCATGGCCGCATTCAACAAGTCTCTTGGCTTTTTCAAGAACGATATTGGCCACGCGGCAGTGTCTCTCAGCCGGTTCATCGAACGTCGATGCAATGACTTCGGCTTTTACATTCCTGGCCATATCGGTAACTTCTTCAGGTCTTTCGTCAATGAGCAGGATCATCAGGTAAACCTCCGGATGATATTTTGCTATAGCGTTGGCTATCTCCTGCAGAAGAATAGTTTTACCTGTTTTTGGCTGGGCAACAATAAGTCCGCGCTGCCCTTTGCCGATAGGTGTGAACATATCAATTACCCTTACCGACAGAGTTCCTTCTCCTGGCTGGCATAATGTGAATTTCTCATTCGGGAAGAGCGGAGTCAGAAAATCAAAAGGCACCCTGTCCCTTATAAAATCAGGACTTCTTCCATTTATCTCTTCGACTTTGATAAGCGGGAAATATTTTTCCCCTTCCTTTGGAGGCCGTATAGTTCCTTTTATAGTATCACCTGTTTTGAGCCCAAAGAGTTTTATCTGTGACTGCGATACATAAATATCATCAGGTGAATTCAGGTAATTGTAATCTGCTGATCTCAGGAAACCATAACCGTCGGGCATTATTTCAAGAACACCTGTGTTATAGATGATCCCTTCAAACTCATAGGGCTTCTCTTTTTTCTCCTCTTTAACAGGAGCCTCCTGTTGTATCACAGGGGGTTCAGCCGGAGCTTCAACAGGGTATAATTCATTTGTCATTTTAATATCGTCGACTATAAGATCGTCATTAACAACAGTGAGTGATGGCTCAGGCAGCAGCTCCGGTTCAGGGACAGGTTCGGTTTCAGGGACCTGTTCCTCTTTAATGCTCTCACGCTTTCTGTCAATAACGACCGTCTCTTCTTTCTTTTTAGTATCCCAGTAATCGTATGACCAAAGTGATTCTTTTTTCTCTTTGCCCGAAACCGGTTCAGAAGATTTGAAAAGATCTGGTTTATCATCAGGTTTTTCGAAGATTTTTTCAGGTTCCGGCTTGTCTCCGGAAGAGATATCTTTTCTCTTAAGGTCATCGGGAGAGACTGATATCACCGATTCCGGAGGACGGCTAAATACCGGTTTGTTTGTTCTGGGCCTTTTACCCCTTCTCTGGCCCTGATCACGATCACGATTATTATTGAATTTATTATCTGTAGAACGTAGCAGTTCCTGCTCTTTCCTGGCTGCGCTCTTTTTTTCAGTGACCTCAATGGCCTGCTGATCAAGGATCTTATAAACAAGGTCCTGCTTTTTCAATGTCTCAGCCCTTTTAATATTTAATTCCTTTGCGATCTCCCTCAATTCAGGAAGGAGCTTTTTACTTAACTCAAGTATGTCGTACATCTGAAAAATGAAAATTAACGAGGTTTTATTCTTATGGAAATCCGGGTCAGAATTTGATTATCAACCCGCTGGATTATGCAACACTAATATCAAACATATGAAAAACCGGTGCAATTATAAAAAAAAATGATCAAAAATCTCCTGTTAAAAGTTATTAAAATGCAACGGTCTTTAATCAAATTAAATTAATAATTTGATAATCAGCATGTAAAATATTGACGCAAGATAATAAGAAAACTTCTTATAAGCAAAAAAAAAGCTAACTAAATGTAAAACGAGTCTGATTTTTTACTAAAATTGTAATCTTGGCAGATTCTGTATTAAAGCGAAAAACGGCCGCCGGATGCGTCAGTTAAAGATTACTAAACAGGTTACGAACCGGGACACTCCTTCCCTTGATAAATATCTTCAGGAGATCGGGAGAGTAGACCTTATTTCGCCTGAGGACGAGGTAAACCTTGCAAGGCGCATAAGAGCGGGCGATTCGGAGGCGCTCGGCAAGCTGGTCCAGGCAAATCTCCGCTTTGTGGTTTCAGTTGCAAAACAATATCAGAACCAGGGCATGAGTCTGCCTGACCTTATAAACGAAGGAAATCTGGGCCTGATTAAAGCGGCCCAGCGTTTTGATGAGACACGCGGTTTTAAATTTATATCATATGCAGTGTGGTGGATACGGCAGGCAATCCTTCAGGCTCTTGCAGAACAGGCCAGGATAGTCAGACTGCCGGTGAATAAAATAGGGTCCATCAACAGGATAAACAGGGCTTTTTCCAAGCTGGAGCAGGAGTTCGAACGCGAACCTTCTTCACAGGAAATTGCAGAAATGCTTGAAATGATCCCGGAAGACGTAAAGGAAGGGCTGAGGACCAATGGCAGGACTTTAAGCATGGATGCCCCCATCAGTTCCGAAGAGGACAATACAATGTATGATGTCATCCAGTCGGATGACACACCAAGCCCTGATAAAAACCTGATCAATGAATCGCTAGCATACGAGATCGAGCGGGCCCTCTGTACTCTCTCACCACGCGAAGCAAAAGTCCTGAAACTCTATTTCGGACTCGGAATGAAACACCCTTTCACACTAGAAGAGATTGGCGAGGAACTGAATCTCACACGAGAACGTGTCCGCCAGATAAAGGAAAAAGCAATTAAAAGGATCCAGTTTACAACAAGATGCAGGATCCTGAAAACTTACCTGGGCTGAAATTTGTTCTTATCTTTGAAGCATTATTTTTCCAACAAGAATCCTGATGAACCATCTCATTTCTTCCTCGATACTGTCTGCTGATTTTGGCTGCCTGGAAAAAGATATTTCTATGGTGAATGAAAGTGCTTCCGATTGGATACACTGCGACATCATGGATGGTGTCTTTGTTCCAAATATATCATTTGGTTTCCCTGTTGTGGAATATGTGAAAAAAGTGTCTGCCAAACCTCTTGACGTTCACCTGATGATAGTTGACCCTGACAGATACCTCAGACGATGGAAAGAAACTGGCGCTGATATCCTAACTGTTCAGTATGAAGCCTGTATACACCTCCACAGAACAGTTTCGGAGATTCGTATTCTCGGGATGAAAGCCGGAGTTGCTGTCAATCCCCACACTCCGGTTTCTCTTCTTAATAACATTCTTCCATATGTTGACATGATACTTATTATGACAGTCAATCCCGGATTCGGAGGTCAGACTTTCATTATGGAATGCTATAATAAGATAGCTGAGTTAAGGAAAATGATCGATGACAGGGGACTTGATGTACTGATTCAGGTTGACGGTGGTGTCGATACGGAAAATGCCTCCAGGCTTGTCAGAACAGGAGTCAATGTCCTTGTCGCAGGTAATACAATTTTCAGTTCAGACAACCCGTCAGAAACGATCCGCCGGCTTAAATATCCGGAGTGATAATGAACACTTGTTTTTACCAATCATAAGTTACATACTATCAATTATATCCTGTAATTGATCAAAATAAACCTCTTTGTACACAATAATTAACCTTTTATTGTATTTATTTGTTATAGCAATATGTTTGTTTGGAATATCTTGTTTGACAATATTGTTTTGGCATAAAGATTGTTTTTATTTTGAAAAGTTTATTTTTGTACTGTAAATAATTTGAATTCTGTATGAAAAAAGTCGCTGTTGTACTTCTGTTAGCTTTTGTTACTATGCTGGTTGCCAGTTCATGTAACAGGAATGCTTGTCCTGCATACAGCAAAGCTGACACTGAACAGCCTGAACGGGTTGGCTGATCTGATTATTCTTTTTCCCTTTTATAAGTTGGCCCTGTTATGAAAAAGCTGCTTATAATAGTGCTTCCGGTTTGGCTGATAACAGTCTCTCTCTATGCCCAGGGTGAAATTGATGAGCAGCAGAAGGTATTCTTCCGTAATGAAAGGTCATTGGGGATCCTTCTAAACTCAGATGGATTCGGTTTGGGTTACCGTGAAGGTAAAAGAGTCGATTTCCTTAATAAAAGATTCTTTGAGATTGATCTGGGCAACCTTAAACATTCAAAGGAATACCGTTATACCTATAATAATTACGGGGGCGGGAGCGGCTCATTTATCTTTGGCAAGCTCAATGCAGTCTATTTCCTCAGGGGAGGCATAGGCCGGCAGCATGAAATATTCAAAAAAGCGGATCTGGGTGGTGTGGCAGTAAGATACTTTTACTCGGCCGGACCTGTTCTGGCTCTGTATAAACCAATTTATTACAGGGTTCTATACCAGATTTCCGGTTCAGTTTACTATTTCGAGATAAGAGAAGAGAAATTTGATGTTTCAATACATGATCCGACCCTCATCTATAGCAAGGCTTCATTCTTCAAGGGCCTGGACGAAACAAAAGCATTACCAGGGCTTTATGCAAAAGCCGGATTCAATTTTGAATACAGCAGGCAGGACAAGATAATCCATGCAATAGAAATGGGAGCCCAGGTAAACGCTTTCCCGAAAGAAATCCCTATTATGGCAGCTCCTCACAATAAAGCTATCTTCTTCTCCTTATTCCTGAGCTACAGATTAGGAGTCATTGTCGATCCTCTTCACCCTGAAGACATGAGTATCCGTAATCTCTTCAGAAGGAACAGGCAATAATTGAAATTTGCTCTGTTTTTGTAGTTTTCAGGAAATTATTATTTTTGTGACGCGATTTATTAACCCTAATAAAATATAGTGTATGTCAAAAATTAAAGTAGCAATTAACGGTTTTGGAAGGATAGGCCGTAATGTTTTCAAAATCGCCCAGGAAAGGAATGATATTGAGATAATCGGAATAAATGATATTACCGATACCAAAACACTCGCTCACCTGTTGAAATACGATTCAACACAGGGCAAATTCCCGGGTGTCACATGCGATGAAGAGAATATCATTGTGAATGGCCACAAGGTTAAAGTTACAGCTGAAAAGAATCCTGCAAATATTCCATGGAAAGAGAAACCGGATGTAGTTATTGAATCTACCGGTGTTTTCACCTCAAGGGAAAGTCCAAAGGGAGGCTACGGCGATCATCTGAAAAATGGTGCCAAAAAAGTCCTTCTTACAGTACCTGCCAAAGATGAAATTGATGCAATGATCGTTTTAGGTGTGAATGAAGATCACCTGAAACCGGAACATACATGCGTATCAAACGCTTCATGTACTACCAACTGTCTTGCTCCTGTTGCGAAAGTCCTGAATGATGCTTTCGGGATCGAAATAGGTTACATGACTACAATTCACTCATATACAAACGACCAGAGAATACTCGATCTGCCACATAAGGATCTTAGGCGTGCCAGATCAGCCGCTCTGTCGCAGATACCGACCACTACCGGTGCAGCAAAAGCTGTCGGTAAGGTAATACCTTCTCTTAAAGGTAAACTTGATGGTACATCAGTAAGGGTCCCGACCCCGACCGGATCACTTGTTGACCTGGTGGCTGTTCTGAAGAAGGAAGCAACAAAGGATGAGATCAATGCCGCTATGAAGAAAGCTGCTGAAGGTCCGATGAAGGGTATCCTTGAATATTGCGAAGATCCGATCGTATCGGTCGATGTGATCCATACAACTGCATCTTCAATATTCGATTCACTCAGCACAATGGTGAACGGTAAAATGGTGAAGGTGTTCTCATGGTATGATAACGAATGGGGTTATTCCTGCAGAGTAGTCGACCTGATTCCTTTACTTATGAAGAAGTAATTCTTTTAGTATAGAAATTAAAGAGGGTGCCTGAAAAACACCCTCTTTTATTTTTATCGCGGACTATGGCTTATTAATGCCAGTCATCTGATTAGCCAATGGTCTTTATAACCTAAACTATCATCTCAATTTCAAGAGGGATACCTGCAGTGTCGCGGTAATGCTCACCAAGCTCGAGCATCGCTTCATCATCCTCCTCATAACGCCATTTGATTTTAATAATTTTTCCTGTCCTGCCGTAAACAGTAAGCTTCTTCAGGATCTCATAAAGGTATTTTGACGATCCACTGTTAATATACTCAAGCTGTATATTAATACTCAATTCCTCATTCTTTTCAAAATGGAGGGTTATCCATTCATCAAGACGCCTGAATATCTGTTCCGGATTTTCAGGGATTGACCGTCCGACAAGCTCCAGCGTGTTGGAATCCGGGAGATAATAGATACCCGGACAGTTTTTTAGCTCTTCCTGAATAACTAGTTTTTCCATACAGCAAAATATTTATTCGTATCTTAATGCTTCAATGGGATCTATATTTGCAGCCTTCAATGCCGGGGCATATCCTGAGACAACACCCACAATAAAACAGATGATTATTCCCGTAACGACCCATATCCAGGGAACAACAAAACTTGATTTAAGTAAAGATGATACGATGTTCCCGATTAGGATGCCGAGTACTACTCCGAAGATTCCACCCAGCTGGCCGATCAGTATCGATTCAAAAAGGAACTGATTCTTGATCGTCCGGGGTTTTGCTCCAATGGCTTTTCTTACTCCTATCTCTCTTGTACGTTCTGTTACAGATACAAGCATTATGTTCATAAGACCTACCGCTGCACCGAAAAGTGTTACAAGACCAATCATTGTAGCTGCCAGTGTGATATATTTAATGTTTTTCAGAAGCAGGGCAACGATATTATCACTTTTTGTTACATTGAAATCCGATTCATCCCTGGGATTAAGATTCCTGACAACCCTGAAAACTGCCTCGGCCTCACCTGTCATGATATCAAGATTGGCCGGATTCATAGGCATTACGGTAATGTTGAAATTCATATTCGGGCGTGAGAAGTACTGCCGGGCAGCAGTGATTGGCATGAAACAGATGTTGTCGCCGCTTGTCTGGCTTGTTCCCTTGCTTTTAAGGATGCCGATGACCTCAAGTTTAAGTCCTGCAACAGAAACCTGCTTGCCGAGAGGATCAACTCCTGTTGTGAAAAGAGTATTAGCAACCTCCGATCCAAGCAGGACAGCCTTCCTTGTAAGCTGAAGATCATCAGGGGATATATTCCTGCCTGATGCGATTTCATATCCTGAAACATTGAGATAGTTCTCGTCAACACCGAGCAGTCCGATATTCGGATTAGTTTCCTCAGACCCGAATTTGACTGTTGCAAGACTCGATGCATTAAACGATACTGATACCCATGCCGGTTCAGTGAACATTGATTTAAAATCCAAAGCCTCACGGTATGAGATCCTCGAATAATTTTTAGCCCGATACCTGTTTTCACCGATCTGGATATTCATTCCCCTTGAGCTTATTGTGAATGAATTGGCACCCATCAGTGTGAACTGATCAGTAAGTGATGACTTTATTGCATCAATTGCTGTGAGAATTCCAACGAGGGCCATAATGCCAAAGGCAATTATACAGATTGTAAGTATTGTCCTTACCCTGTTTGACCGGATAGCCCTGATCGCAATCCTGAGGTTCTCCCTTATCAGAGCCAGTTGTTTGTATTTTGCCTTTATTGCAGACATCTTTCACGGAAAAATAAAGACTAAAATTATAATTTTTTTGCTTAAGATTGATGTTGAGCGACAATTAAATGATTCGTCGCATACATTAACGGCTCTGAATTTACATACCTTTAATATAATGTATCCCCGTAAATAATATTAATTCGTCGTAAACGATCCTGTATAGTAGGGAATGATAAGTGAATTGTTTTATCCCGTGCCACAAAACCATTCGTCGTAGACGATATGGAATTGTAATAGAAGGATCCCCCCTGTATCTTTTTACCTCGCAGAGGTTAAAGAATTTCTTTATCCCCTACGGGGAAAATAACCTGGGAGGGAGATAATCCGTATTACAATACCGTAACCGCTACGCGGTATTCTTAATTCGTCGCAGACGATAGGGTATAGTAGGACGAGGAAGGTCTTAATTATATGTATTTATCTGACAGGGGTAAAAAAAAATAAAAAAAAATAAGAATTTAGTTGTATAACTAAGAAATTCGTTGTAACTTTGTTAGTATATAGGTAAGTAAAAATTAAAAAACCGGTTTTTCCCCTTAAATAGGGGAGCTGTTAAAGAAAAAAAGAATTAGCAATGAGAGAATTAACCCGTGCCGAAGAAGAAGTGATGCAGGTGCTCTGGAGAATAAAAAAAGGTTTCGTAAAAGACATCCTGGAGCACTTCGACGATCCAAAACCTGCATATAATACCGTGAGTACTATAGTCCGGATCCTTCAGGATAAAGGCTTTGTAGACCATAAAGCATACGGCAGGACCCACGAGTATTTCCCGCTCGTTTCGAAAAGCGACTATTCGAAATCGCATCTAAGCACTTTTGTAAATGATTATTTCTCCAACTCCTTTGGAAAAATGGTGAGTTTTTTCGCGAAAGAAAACACAATATCCGTCAAGGAGATGGAAGATATCATGAAACTGATGGAAAAGGAAGTTAAAAAGCTAAAACCTGTAAAATGACACCGGTTGCATTATATCTCATCAAGTCAGCATGCTACATAGCTGCTTTATACCTGGTCTATGATCTCTTTCTGAGCAAAGATACCCAGTATGGCCGAAACAGGGCTTTTATTCTTGGTTCCATAGCAGTTTCCCTGATCCTGCCCCTGGTAACACTCAGTACTTCAAAACCAATTGATATCCAGAATTTCAGCGTCTGGCTGAATGAGATATTCATCACACCATCTGAACGGCCAGCGCTTGATATCAGCAAGGGAATGATGTTAAATATCCAACTTTTGTTGCTTATTGTTTATATATCAGGAGCGTTGATCCTTTCAGTCAGATTACTGAAAACCCTTCTTGATCTTATGCTGATAATAAAAAAGGAAAAAGGTTCGCCGGACTCTGTCATCAGGTTCAGGGGACTTCATGCTTCTGCATTCTCTGCTTTCGGAAGGATCTTCGTCAGCAGTGATCTTGCAGATAATGAATCCGGACAGATCATAATACATGAGCAGAATCATCTCAGATACCTGCATTTCTATGACATTATGTTTATGGAGATAATAGTTATCATACAATGGTTCAACCCCTTCGTCCACCTCTTCAACAGGTCATTGAGGGCAGTTCATGAATTTCAGGCCGACAGTGGGTGCATAAATGCCGGGATCTCTATCGTAAATTACCAGAAATTAATTATCAATCACCTCTTTAAATCAAAGGTTTTTGAAATTCCTAACTCTTTTTCAAACCCAACACTAATCAAAAAACGAATGATCATGATGACAAAGAAACGTTCAACCGTACTGGCAAACCTGAAATTACTGATGGTTTTGCCGGTGATCGCTCTCATTCTGATCGCATTCTCATCATGTAATGAGAAAACGAAGAATGATCCTGCTAAAGCCAGTATTGAAAACAAGGTCCTGAAAGGGGAAGAAATTCCTAATGATGCCCCGCCACCTCCTCCTCCGTCTGAGGATAATAAAGTCATAAAAGGGCAGGCTGTACCTGCTGATGCTCCGCCGCCACCTCCGCCTCCTCCTCCATTCACTGTAGCTAATGGTGACACAACTTGGAATGTGGTTGATAAAATGCCTGAATTCCCGGGGGGAAATGCAGCTCTGATGAAATATATCTATGATAATGTCAAATATCCTGAGTCAGCGAAACAAAATGGTGTACAGGGCAGGGTCATTGTAACTTTTGTGGTTACCGAAACCGGAAAAGTGACGAATGTAAGCTATGGAAGCAGAAGTCCGAATGCGGAACTTAATGCCGAAGCTCTGAGAGTTGCAAAAACCCTTCCTGATTTTGAGAGTCCCGGCATTGTCAAAGGCAGGGCAGTCCCTGTTTCATTCACATTACCAATCACATTCGCATTACGGTAGTGATAATTCAATCTTTCAGATAAAAAGGGGGAAGCATCCCCCTTTTTTGTTTTTCATCTTTCTGATATATCCGTTATTCCTTAAATTTGCACACTGCAATATTTAATATGGACCTTAAAGACCGAATACAATCCTTCGCGGAACTGGGCACTATTTTGAGAGATTCCCTTCAGGGAAAACAGACAGAATATACAGACAGGTTAAATCAGCTGATTGAAAACCAGCAATTTAAAAATCCCTGGTTCACTCCTTCCAACGTGAGGCAGGCTTTCAGTTCAATCGCTGAGGAACTTACATATGATAACCTTGTAAAATGGACCAGTTCCTATCCAGAACTGGAACAGCCTCGTAATCCGGTAAGGGCAGGTGTTATTATGGCCGGGAATATCCCCCTCGTAGGATTTCATGATTTTTTATCTGTCCTGATATCCGGGAACAGTATTATAGCTAAAACAAGTTCAAAGGATTCAGATCTTATCCGGTTCATTGGTCAGATCCTATGTGGAGTTGATCCCCGATTCGATGGAAGAATAGAATTCACTGATGGCACTCTTAATCAATTTGATGTAGTAATAGCTACAGGCAGCGATAACAGCTCACGCTACTTTGAATATTATTTTGGCAAATACCCGCATGTGATAAGAAAGAACAGGAACAGTGTTGCGGTTCTGACAGGGGACGAAAGCGACACTGAACTTGAAAATCTCGGGAAGGATGTTTTTTCTTATTTCGGACTTGGCTGCAGGAACGTGTCGAAGATTTATTTACCTGCAGGATATGATCTGCCTGCAGTTTCAAAACACTGGCAGGGATATTCGGATCTAATCAACAATGTTAAATACGCGAACAATTACGATTTTCACAAAGCTGTTTACTTGGTAAACAGGGAGGAATTTACCGACATTGGTTTAATATTACTAAAGGAAAGCAAAAATCTATCTTCACCGGTGGCAGTGCTTTACTTCGAATATTATACTTCTGATGAACAATTAGAGCAGACCTTAAATGGACTTAAGGATAAAATTCAATGTGTCATCGGAAAGGATTTCATTCCTTTTGGACAATCGCAATCTCCATCTCTGTGGGATTACGCGGATGGAATAGATACAATTGAATTTCTTTTAAAAAAAAATTCACCAGGGATATTGTAAAATAAAAAATACTATATTGCACCCATCGATTGAATAATAGTTATGGTTTACAAATTTGTTGTGCTATCGGATGAAGATGAGTCGTTTGTGAGAGAATTTGAATTCCTTGACTCTCATACTTTAATGGATTTTCATAACATGATCCAGGAAGAGCTGGAATTCGATAAGTCTCAGATGGCATCATTCTATCTTGCTACGGATAACTGGGAGAAGGAAGAAGAATTCACTCTGTTCGATATGGGCACCGGCTCTTCAACAATGGAGGTAGCTGTACTGGAAGAAATAATCTTCAGGAAAAACCAGAAATTACTATATGTTTTCGATTTCTTCAATGACAGAGCCCTGTTTGTTGAATACACCGGCGAATCAAAGGAAGTAGACGGCCGTGAATACCCTGTTTGCACAAATTCGAAAGGAGTGCCTCCTAAACAGGTTGTCTTCGGAGCGAGCTCAAGGAAACTCTATAATAGCATTGTCGTCTCCGATGATGATGAGGATGAAGATGAACCGGAGGTTGATGATCTTTTTCTCAACGGTGATGATGAAGAAACCCTCGATAGTTTAGGAAACGACGAAGTCCTGAACGAAGAAGAGGAAGAGTAGTCTTCGCAGGAAAATCCTGATGAAAAAAATACTGATTGTGCTTCTTGGTCCGACTGCAGTCGGCAAGACTGATATTTCCATTGGTATTGCAAAGCATTTCAGCTGCGATATTATATCTGCCGATTCACGTCAGTTTTTCCGTGAAATGAAGATTGGAACCGCCAGGCCTACCAATGACCAGATGGCAGAGGTTAAACACCATTTTATCGGGTTCCTTTCGGTAAACGACTATTATAGCTCCAATCAGTATGAAAGAGATGTCCTGTCCCTGCTTCCGCAATTATATGAAAAAAACAACCTTGCTCTGATGTCAGGAGGTTCAGCTATGTATATTGATGCTGTCTGCCACGGAATTGACGATATTCCCGATACAGACCCGGGCGTCAGGCAGAAATTCAACCGTAAATACAGTGAGGAAGGTATTGAAGGACTGAGGATCATGCTCAAAATCATGGACCCGGAGTATTATAGAGTGGTGGACCTGAAAAACCATAAGAGGATAATAAGGGCTCTTGAAATATGCGAAACAACCGGATTACCATATTCAGCGTTCCTTAAGAAAAAAAAGCGTGAAAGAGATTTTAATATTATAAAGATAGGGCTTGAAAGATCAAGGGAGGAATTATACGACAGGATAAACAGGAGGGTAGACGAGATGATCAGAATGGGACTGGAAGAAGAAGCCCGGTCGCTTTTCGAATTCAGAAAACTGAATGCACTTAACAGCGTAGGTTACAAGGAATTCTTCGATTATTTTGAAGGTAAGATTTCAAAAGAAAAGGCAATCGAACTGATTAAACGCAATACACGCCGGTTTGCAAAAAGACAAATCACATGGTGGACAAGGGATAAGGAAATAAACTGGTTTCAGGCCGATGATAGTAAAGGAATAATTGAATTCCTTGATACACAAACAATAGTCTGAGTTCAACAATTCCGGAGTAAATTTGTTAATCATTCAGAAAGATCAAAATGATTAAAAATGAAACGAATTATATCAAATTTTATAATAATAGCATTATCTGCCATGACTATCGAATCATATTCACAGGAGAAACTTCCTTTTAATGATCTCAGTAAAGCTGAGTCTAATGTTATCAATAACAAGGGGACAGAGACACCTTTTACAGGCAAGTACGTAAATAACAAGGAAAAAGGAACATATATATGTAAAAAATGCGGAGCCGCACTTTATTATTCCTCTGATAAATTTGAGTCAGACTGCGGATGGCCGAGTTTCGATGATGAGATAAAAGGAGCAGTAAAGAGAACTCCTGACGCTGACGGTATTAGGACTGAGATAACCTGTACTGCGTGCGGTGCACATCTCGGTCATGTATTCACAGGAGAAAGATTCACTTCAAAAAACATAAGGCATTGCGTGAATTCAGTTTCACTTGATTTTGTACCTGAAATCCTTGAACCGGGAAGATTCGGATCGGCCATCTTTGCCGGGGGATGTTTCTGGGGAGTGGAATATTATCTGCAGAAAGAGCCGGGGATTCTTTCGGTTACATCAGGATATACCGGGGGACACGTTAAAAATCCTTCATATAAAGAGGTATGCACCGGCAAGACAGGCCATGCTGAGGCTGTTAAGATAACCTACGATCCCAGAAAGACGAGTTATGAAAAACTGTTGAGACTTTTCATGGAGATCCACGATCCCACACAAATAGGAGGACAGGGACCGGACATCGGAGATCAGTACCGTTCAGAGATATTCTATTTAAATGACAGCCAGAAGGCTATTGCCGAGAATAACATCTCAATCTTAAAGGCTAAAGGATATAAAGTGGCTACAAAAGTTACAAAAGCTTCTGAATTCTATGATGCAGAGAAATACCATCAGGATTACTATTTCAATAATGGCAAGTTGCCTTATTGTCATGGTTATACAAAGCGTTTCTGATATTCTCTTAAAAAAACTTAAAATTCAGAACCATTCTATTGTGCCAGTCAGATAATCAGTTAACTTTAAGCGGTTAAAATTGATCTCTGACCTTTTACATGAATTCTAAAAATACTCAAAGGAAGACTTCTGTCGGGCGGAAGACAAAAGTCTGGTTTTTTATTAGCGGGGCTGTAGTTTGCCTTCTTCTTCTTGTATCGGCCAATAAACTGATAAAATACACATCGACAGATGAATTCTGTATGGTGTGTCATATTCATCCTCACGCTGAACAGGCCTGGATGCTCTCGACGCATCATAACAATAGTTCCGGAACCATAGTTCATTGTACCCAGTGCCATATGCCTCCGGAAGGTGAGGGTTATGTATTCGCTAAGGCCAAGCACGGACTAAAGGATGCTTATGGTTATTTTTTCAAGGACAGTGCAAGCATTGACTGGGAAAAGAAAAAACTCCTGGAAAATGCGAAAAAGTTCGTTTATGAGAAATCCTGCCTGGACTGCCATGAAAATCTTTACCCTGTCACACTATCAGTAAATGGTGGTAATGCACACCTTCAATATGAAACCAGTAACGATCCCATTAACTGTATTAATTGCCATCTGAATGTAGGGCATTATGATAAGGAAGCTGCTTTGCATGCCCAGGATACAGCTTTCGGAATAACGGTCACATCCACTGAGCCTCCTTACGAGTCTGCTGCAGTTGTAACCGAATTCAAGGATTTCACCGAGACATTACCGGGGACAGGGGTCTCTTTTGACATGATAGCTCTTCCGGGTGGCACTTTCAATATGGGTAGTCCTGAAGATGAACCGTTCCGCGAACCTGATGAAGGACCTGTAAGAAAAGTGACACTTTCGCCTTTCTGGATGGCTAAGGTAGAGGTTACATGGAATGAATACCTTGCATTTTTCAGAGCTACAGGCTCGCAGGGCAGGACAGAAGGAAAAACAGTGAGCACACAGAAGACCGACGCCATAAGCGGAGCCACTCCTCCATGGGGTGCTCCCGATCAGGGATGGGGTAAAGGATCAAGACCTGCTATTACAATGTCGTGGCATGCTGCTAATGTGTATTGCAGATGGCTCTCGCAGGTCACCGGTAAGAAGTATCGTCTGCCTACCGAAGCAGAATGGGAATATGCATGCAGAGGCGGAACAGAAACTCCGTACTTCTTTGGAGGAAATCCTAAGAAATTCTCTTCTGAGGGATTCCTCAGGAAGCTTATCGGCCCTGATACATCAGTCATTGCGTCATATGCCGTATATAACGTTAACAGTTCATCAAAAACAGAGGAACCTTCATTCGTTAAGGAAAATCCTTTCGGTCTGAAAAATATGTCGGGTAACGTTGCAGAATTCTGTCTTGATTATTATTCAGCTGATTTTTACTCAGTCGATTCCATACGTGTTAATCCGAGAGGTCCGGCAAGAGGCCAGGAACATGTTGTCAGAGGAGGCTCTTTCAAGAGTGATGCAAAGGATATCAGGAGTGCGGCCCGCGATTTCACAAAGACCAAGGCATGGCTGGTCACTGATCCGCAGATGCCAAAGAGTATATGGTGGTATTCCGATGTTATTGACGTTGGATTCAGGGTTGTCTGTGAACCGGACCCCGGACTTATCGGTAAGTAGCAGGGTTGATGAAGGTAATTCTAATTGAGGGGGTGATGAGGAGAAGGGGAGACATGCTTTATAGATTAACTCCGGGGAGACGTCCAGTGCAACTAAAGTGAGTGGTTGGTCTGAATTTAGAGAATGAATTGAAATACATAATATTTAGTAATGAAAAATATTGACAGAAGAAAATTCATAGGTAAGACGGCTCTTGCCGGGTTAGGTATAGCGGGGGCTGGTGCTATTTTATCATCCTGTAAAAGAGAGCCCGACAATAAGGAGCTTGGTCTGCCTCCCATCCTCAGGGGAGCTCCGAAAGGGAAGAAGCTCAAAGCCGCTCTTATCGGATGCGGTGCAAGGGGAACCGGAGCAGCTATCAATTTCATTAGCTCAGGACCTGATCTTGAGATAGTAGCCCTGGCTGATACTTTTCAGGATCAGATTGATGCATGCCGCGCCAGATTTGCATCCTTTAACCTGCCTATCCCCGCAGAGAACTGCTTCGCAGGGTTTGATGGGTACAAAAAAGTGATGGCCATGCCCGATCTTGACGTTGTTCTTCTGTGTACTCCGCCCCAGTTCAGACCTGACCATTTCCTCGAGGCTGTACAAACCAGGAAGCACGTATTCATGGAAAAACCGGTTGCCGTCGACCCCGTAGGAATAAGATCTGTCATTACATCGGGTAAGAAAGCAGCAGCAATAGGATTGAATGTAGTGACCGGGACACAGAGACGCCATCAGGAGGATTATATTGCCACTTACAAGAAGATCAAACAGGGAGCGATAGGGACCATAACATCTGCAAAAGCTTTCTGGAACCAGGACCATGTGTGGTTCAGGCTGCGCGAACCTGGATGGAACGACATGGAATATATGATCCGTAACTGGAATAATTTCTGCTGGTTGTGCGGGGACCATATTCTTGATACACACGTACATAACATTGACGTTATTAACTGGTTCCTGGGAAAATATCCCGAGAAAGCCATAGGTTATGGCGGTCGTGCAAGACGTGTCACCGGTGATCAGTACGATTTCTTCAGCATTGACTTTGATTACGGGAACGGCGTCAGCTCACACAGCATGTGCCGTCAGATAGACAGTTGTGCCAATGGAACAGGTGAAATAATCATGGGAACGGAAGGTTATACTAATTGCCAGAATACAATCTGGGATCTTAATGGGAAGGTTGTCTGGCAGTTTGAATACCCGAAAGATGAATTCGGCAATCCGATGAATCAGACCGAGATACCTCCCTATGTCCAGGAACATATGCATCTTGTTTATGCCATAAGGACAGGTGATTACGTTAATGAAGCTGAACAAACTGCTCTTTCGACTCTTACTGCAATAATGGGAAGAACAGCTGCTTATACCGGCAGGCAGATCACCTGGGACGAAATATTCAAATCGGATATGGACCTTGGTCCCTCAAAGATGGAATTCGGACCGGTTGATATGGTCTTTGAAACACCAATACCCGGTACACCTATAAATATCTAAGAATAACCCTAAAAAAAAGTTGCACTAATTACTATTAAAATGACACAGAAATCAAACAGAAGAGATTTTGTTAAGCGCTCTGCTGCCGCCACTGCGGGATTATTTGTATTCCCGAGCATCGTCAGGCCGTCAGCACTCGGACTTGGAGGTAAGCTTCCGCCAAGTGATCGCGTTGTAATTGGCTCTATAGGCGTTGGATCTCAGGGGATGTCGAATATGCGTGATTTCCTTAGACTAAAGAATGCCGTTCAGTTTGTTGCCGTTTGTGACGTCGACTCAGACCGTCAGAAACAGGCAAAAGACGTGGTGGATGCCGCCAATAAGAACAAGGATTGCCGTATGTATGGAGATTACCGGGAATTTCTTGAAAAAGAAAAACTCGATGCGGTTTCACTGGCAATACCCGATCACTGGCATGGTCTGATCTATACCGAGACTATTAACAAAAAGGTAGCCGTATATGGAGAAAAACCTATCAGCAGGACAATAAAAGATGGTCAGGCAATTGTTGCTGCTGCCAAAAAGAATAACACTGTATGGCAAACTGGCAGCTGGCAGCGTTCTTTACCAAATTTCCGAAGAGGAGCTGAACTGGCAATTAACGGGAGAGTTGGCAAGATTAAATACATCGAGGTAGGGTTACCTGATGGAGGTAGAGGTGTGGGTACTCCTCCGATACAGGACGTTCCGCCAGCTATTAACTGGGATATGTGGCTTGGTCCTGCTCCGAAAGTTCCTTACCGCGGTACCTGTCATTACCAGTGGCGTTGGATCCTCGATTATTCAGGAGGCCAGCTTACCGACTGGACAGGACATCATGTGGACATAGCTAACTGGGGAGCCGGTCTCGAATATACAAATCCGGTAGAAGTTTCAGGAATAGGCGTTTACCCGGCAGAAGGTCTGTACGATGCACCTGTGGAATATGATATCCTGTGCAAGTATGCCAATGGAATTGAGATGAGAGTTGCCAATTCGTCAAGATTAAAACTGGGAATGGGAACCACCTGGTATGGAGATCTGGGATGGGTACATACCGACAGGGGCGATGTACTTAGTGCTTCTGATCCAAAAATTCTTGAAGAAGTGATTGGCGAAAATGAAACTCATCTATATAAAAGCGAGAACCATTGGCAGAATTTTGTTGATAGCGTCCGTTCGGGAAAACCTACAATTGCCCCTATTGAACCTGCTTTCAATGCAGTTGTAGTAGCTCTTCTCGGAGAGATAGCCATGACAACTGGCCAGACAATTAAATGGGATCAGGAAAAACAGGAGATAATAGATAATGCCAGGGCATCGCGCCTTTTAAGCAGGCCCTATCGCAAACCATGGGAATTACCAACAATTTAAATGAAGCGACATGAAGAAACAATATAAGATTTTACTGTTGGCAGCAGCCCTGACTGCTTTAATTAGTGCCTGTCAGAAGGAAGGTGTTTACAAAACATTGATAATCACAGGCCAGGGTGAGCATAACTGGGAATACAGTTCTCCGGTTTTAAAACAGATTCTTGACGGATCGGGGATGTTCTCGGCAGAGATACTAAAAACACCTGCAAAAGGCGGCGATATGTCTGCTTTTAATCCGAAGTTCTCGAAATATAAGCTTGTTGTTCTTGACTACAGCGGAGATTCATGGAGTGATGCAACCAAAGCAGCCTTTGTTGATTATGTAAAGAATGGAGGAGGTGTCGTGGTTTATCATGCATCATGTTCCGCATTCCCTGAATGGAAGGAATATAATGAAATGACAGGCCTTGGAGGATTCAACGGCCGCGATGAATCAGCCGGCCCCTTTGTTTATGTCTCCCGCGACGGGGACGTTGTTGTAGATGATACCACAAAAGGAGCAGCAGGTAAAGTAGCTGAAAGAAGTGACTTTGAAGTGAGAACACTGAATACTGAACATCCGATAACAAAAGGATTACCTGTAAGATGGATGCAGGCCAGCGATGAGATGCTTGGCAATCTTCGCGGACCGGGCCTGAATATGGAAATTCTTGCAACAAACTCACCCAGAATGCAGTTCAGAAGAGCTCCCGGTGCAGTCCCTGGCGGACAAAGGCAGGCCCCTCCTTCTCCAAGGTTTGAACCTGTTTTAATGGCCATAAAATACGGTAACGGAAGAATATTCAATACCCTTCTTGGTCATGCTGATGAGGGAGGCGGACCGGCAATGCAGAGCGTAGGCTTTATAGCAACTCTCCTGAGAGGCGCTGAATGGGCAGCAACAGGCGCCGTCACCCAGGAAGTACCTTATGATTTCCCCACCGCAGCCGGAACAATGCTGCGCCCGGATTTCGTACCAGTTACAATCGATAAAGCTTTTAAAGAGATCATTTCTTATGATATAACAAAGAGTACAAAATACTATACTTTTATCAGGAGCCAGATTGCTGAAGCAGGCGATAACGAGCAAGTGCTTCTTGATATTGAAAAGAGAATGGTAAATGTGCTTAAAAACCCTGAAGCAACAGCTGAAGCAAAGAAACTTCTCCTCAGGGAATTAAGCTGGATGGGAACAGATTATTGTGTGCAGGCTGTTAAAGACCTCTCTTCCAACCCTGAACTGACCGAAGCTGTTGATTTTGCCCTGACGCGTTTGCAAAAGTAATTAACAAACTTTTATGTATCTTAGTGCGTATCATTACCGGTACGCACTAATTTTTTATAGAAAACTAGATAACTATGCTCTCACTGGTCATTCCGATATATAACGAAGAGAAGCTTATAGATGAACTTGTCAGACGAACAGTAACTTCAATTGAATCTATCACAGATGATTATGAGATAATCTTTGTTGATGACGGAAGTACCGATAAAAGCATGGATGAATTGCTCAGGCACCGGGAACTGAACAGGAAAATAAAGGTTCTCTCCCTTTCAAAGAATTTCGGGCATCAGGCAGCATATACAGCCGGCCTTGAACACGCCAGCGGAGACATTATAGGAATGATGGACGGCGACCTGCAGGATCCGCCCGAACTGATCCCTCAGATGTTCAGGAAGATAACGGAAGAAGACTTTGATATTGTAAGCGGAAAAAGGACAGGCAGGAGAGGTCATGTGGGCCGCAATCTTTCTGCGATCCTTTTTCATCTGATATTCAGGAATATAGGCGATATAAAGAATATGGAGAACTACGGCAACTATTCACTTATGAAGAGAATTGCCGCAGATGCTCTGCTGGCGATGAAGGAAAAAGTGCGTTATCTGCCGGGGCTCAGGACTTTTATAGGTTTTAAGCAGGGTTCAGTAGAGTATGTAAGAGACGACCGTTTTAAAGGCAGACCCAAAATGACAATCAGAAAGTTATTCTCACTTGCATCGGATGCTATTTTTTCATTCTCAAGGTTCCCGATAGTTTTTTGTCTGATATTAGGGACAATAGGAACCCTTGTATTCATGGCAGCAGGAATATATGTGATTATTGCCAAGGTTTCAGGTTTTGCTATCCCCGGCTGGTCGTCTACTTTGCTCAGCATTTACTTTCTCGGATCAATTCAGCTTGTTTTTCTCGGGATACTCGGAGAATATGTTTTCAGGAATTATAAGGAATCACAAAACCGTCCTCTGTATTTTGTGAAAAAATTCTATGATGACCTCCTTGAAAAATAATGAAAACCAGGTTACAGAAATATATTTTTTTCACCTGTTCAGCATTCCTTCTGATTTTTATGATTCTTATGAGCAGGAATGCAGGGATCTCATGCGATGAAGTCCTACACTATGATCATTCAGTAGCAGTATATGATTTCTTTGAATCAGGGGGAAATGATCTTTCTGCCCTTGATACTCCGGAAACAAATCTTAAATATTACGGACAGTCATTCGATAACCTTACCACATTAATAATAAGGATACTGAATATTGAAGATATATTCAGGTTCCGTCATCTGATGAGCGCAATTGCAGGTTGGGCTGTTATTTTATTAACAGCACTTTTTGCTCTCTGGCTTACCGGTTTTGAGACTGCGATACTCGTAATGTTTCTCTTTGCGGTATCGCCAACCTTTATTGGCCATGCCATGAATAACCTCAAGGATGTTCCCTTTTCACTGGCTTATATTGCAGGGATCTTTTTTTCTGTAAGGATCGTGACTTCAGAAAATGAATTCAAATGGGCCGATATCATTCTTCTTATCCTGAGTATTGCTTTCGCGATCAGCCTGAGGGCAGGCGGATTGCTTCTGGTATGCTATCTGTTCCTTTTCTGTGTAATAACATTGATAACCAGGCATTTAATTAAGAGAAGTACTGACTGGAAGACCGAAATTAAAAGGGTAATTATTCTTATATTCATTTCCTTCGCAGCATTCTTCCTCGGGATTCTTCAATGGCCCTATGCCTTGCAGGACCCCTTCAGGAATGTTCTTGAATCATATAATGTGATGGCACACTATCCGCTGACATTCCGGCAGCTTTTCGAAGGATCTGCCCAGTGGTCGGATTTTATGCCATGGTATTTTATTCCCAAATCAATGCTCATAACAATACCTCTTGTTGTCCTGGCAGGATTCATTATACTCTTCTTTTTCATAAAAAAAATCTGCTGGTCGGGAAGAGGTTTGCTTTTCAGTTTCCTTCTGATCTCGTTGTTTTTTCCACTCGTTTTTGTAATTTCAATTAAATCAAATGTTTACAGTTCCTGGCGTCAGTTCCTGTTTCTGTATCCTGTCATAATAATGTTATCGGCTTCCGGTATTATTTATCTGTTGGAAGTTTTGAAAAACAGGTACATGAAGTTTGCCCTGGCTGGTATTATTGTATTTCTGGCGTATCATCCTGTCAGGTTTTCGGTGAGCAATCATCCGTATGAATATATTTACTACAACCAGCTTACAGGCGGTTTGAAAGGTGCCTACGGGAATTACGAAACTGATTACTATTATACCGGTCAGACAGAAGCTTCAGAATGGCTGATTAACTATCTGAAAGAAAAAGATATTGATTCTGCCCTGGTCAGGGCCACTTTCTCAGTTGACTGGTCCTTTAGAAAACACCCGGGAATAAAAACCTCATATTTCAGGTATGAAGAAAGGAGTCAGTACGACTGGGATTATGCAATAATTACGAACCGGTACATACCACCTTACCAATTGAAGAATAATATCTGGCCTCCTTCTAATTCAATTCATAAAATACTCGTTGATGATGTTCCGATATGTATTGTTTTAAAACGGGATACCAAGGCTGATTACCTTGGATATAAGGCACTTACAGAAGGTAGATATTCAGACGCGATCAGATTTTTTCAGGAAGCATTGAATTTTAATGATCGGGATGAAATGATTTTTTATAATTTTGCCCGGGCGCTTAATGAGAATGGCTTGTCTCTTAAAGCAGATTCTGCTTTAAGAAAAGCGCTGCAGATCAATCCGGATTCTGAACCTGTATTGATGTACTGCGGCAATCTGGCGGCACAAAGAAAAGACAGGGATAAAGCTGTGATGTATTATGAAAGGTTGTTAAGTGCTAACAGGAAATATTATGAAGCGTATGTTAAGCTTTCGGGATTGATTGTTGATAAGGATCTCTTAAGAGCCAGGGAACTGTTGAGGGAATGCCTGAGGTTAAACCCTCATTACAAGCCAGCGATTATTGCTCTGGGAGATACCTACCGGGAAAATGATCCCGTTATTGCTGAGAAATATTACAAAATGGCTGACACTATTATTAATTAAATATTATGAAGATGAAAAAGAAAATCAGGATTTTAGGATTATGTACTTTAATGGCAATCAGCGGATTAACAATGGCAAAAGCCCAGGAAGGTCCACAGCCTCAGAGAGATACTGTCAATATGGATACCGATGCTGTTCCCACCTTCTATTACAACACTGAAGATGAGAATGCAGGTGCAGCAAAAGAAAAGAGTTCAACCGGTACCATAGCAATAATAATAGGCGCAGTTGTCGTTGCAGGTGCTGTTGCATTTTTCCTGCTCAGGAAGAAAAAATAATGAATCAAAAACCATAAAGGCTGATTCAGGTGTTATACTGAATCAGCCTTTTTCTTTTTCATACCGTGCTGTCACTGCAATTCATTGCAGTAATGCCAGGTCAGTTGTCAGAGTTTTGTCCAGACGTTCCCTTTGGCATTCGAGTTAACAGCGGCATGAATGAATTTCATTCCTCTTACGCCGTCGTGAACAGTGGGGAATTCTCCGGGTTTGAATTTTTCTTTACGGATTGATTTTGCAGCACCTTTGTAGATATTGGCAAGGGCTTCGTAAATGCCTTCAGGATGGCCGGCGGGCATCGTATGTCCTTCTTCAGCTGCTTTTTCATTATATCCGTGTGCCGGTTTATAAACTTTAGTCGGTTCGGAATCGCTGTACAGGTACAGGAAATTAGGTTCTTCCTGATGCCACCTGAGGCTTCCTTTTGATCCATAAACAGCGATAATTATATCATTCTCCAGTCCTGCGCAAACCTGGCTCGCGCGGATGACTCCTTTAAGTTTCTTGTTAAACCGGATAAGAACAGTGCCGTCAAGATCTAACTTGACACCGTCCTTCACATTATTAAGGTCTGCGAGTACCTCCTTCACTTCAAGGCCTGTTGTATACTCGATCAGATTAAAGGCATGGACTCCGATATCACCCATACAGCTTGATACACCTGCATGTTTTGGATCAAGTCTCCACACACCTGTTATCCTGCTGCCGGTGCCGTAGATTATCGCATTGATCCATCCCTGATAATACTGGGCATCAATACGCTGAATAGTTCCAAGAACGCCTTTAGCGATGAGATCCCTCATCTGGCGGACCATAGGGTAGCCGGTGTAGGTATGAGTCAGTGCGAAAGTAAGCTTGTTCTTAGCTACGAGTTTCTCAAGATCAAGGGCTTCCTTTACCGTAAGAGTCATCGGTTTTTCGCATATAAGATGGAAACCGTTGGAGAGTAATTTTTTAGCGAAAGGATAGTGGAGAGCGTTAGGAGTTACAATAGCGACTGCTTCCATTCTTTCTCCGGCCGGCAAAGCCAGTTCGGCTTTAATAAGGGCATCAACACTCTTATAAACACGCTTGAGGTCGATACCCTGATTTACTGCAAACTCCTTGCTCTTCTCATAATCGATGTCAAAAACACCTCCGACGAGTTCATAATCATTGCATATACGCGAAGCGCGACGGTGGGCATCACCAATGAATGCACCTATACCACCGCCGATCATCCCAAATTTTATTTTTTTCATAGAAAGCTAATGTGATATTATTAAGTTATTAATTATTTCTGTTTGCCTATTCTGCCGATGAACAGTGATATAATAAGCAGGATGGCAGCCATTATAGCAGGGATAAGAAGACTCTGCTGAACTGTTGATCCAACACTTAAATTACCAATGAATTTCGGAACCAGGGTTCCGCCGAGCAGACCTATTGAGAAAGTAACTCCCAGGATACTTCCGTATAAGCTGGGATCAAATTTTGCAAATGTTACGCCAACGATTGTCGGGAATATCGGTGCAAAAGCCAGTCCTGCAAGCATTACAGCAAATATTCCAAGTGCAGGTCCTTTAGCTATGATCATAAGTAATATTGCGATCAGTGCAAGCAGAGATGAGAAAGTGATCAGTTTTGAACCCATTGCAGTCAGGTTCTTTACGCCGGATACAATAAAACGGCCAACCATCAGTGCAACACCGAAAAGGCTGAGTACCAGCCCTGCTTTAGTTGAAGCATCAGCATTACCGCTTGCTCCGAACAGTTCCTGCATAAGGCTTTTTACCCATGTTCCCATTGAAATCTCAAGAGCCATATAGCAGAAAAGAGCCAATGCAGCAATAAGGACAGCCGGTTTAACTGCAACCTGTGATGCTTTGGCAAAAGTGAAGCCGATCTGGACTTTCGGGAATGAAGCTGTGAACACAAATATCAGGAAAAGAGCGCAGAGTATTGCAAGGACAATAAGAGCGACCTTGTAGCTTAAGCCCATTGTCTTTATGATCAGTATGATGACAAGCGGGGTAAGAACATATCCCATCCCGAAGAAACCATTTCCCAGGTTACTGGCACGTGCCGGATCTTTTCCTTCAAAAAGTACCACCGGAATAAGTGTATTTCCGACAGTATTAAGTGCCATTGCTCCAAAACCAATAAGTATGCATGCGACCAGAGCTATGGAGAAGGAAGAAGCTACTGCCAGAAGGAGAAGGCTGACACTGGTAATAGTAAAGCCAAAAATAGCTATAGGCTTATACCCGAACTTATCAACCATTGGTCCGATGAATAACTGAACAATACACATTGTAAGGAAAGCGACCATTACAAGGCTTCCCAGTTGGGCTTCATTAATACCCAGTGCAGCCATCAGTTCGCTGGAAATGGATCCAAGAATGATAAAACAGATGGCCAAGCTGAAAACAGCCATTAATGCTACGAGTGCTGTAGTCTTTTTCATTATTTTTCTTTTTTGGTTAGAGTTATTAGAGAGTGTAAGTTATTACTTTTCGAATGATGCATCAAAAGCTATTTCTGATGGCGGGAAGTCGATTTTCTTTACGAATGCACATGCTTCCGTTGCTCCATGCTCGCGGTCCATACCGTTGTCTTCCCATTCAACTGATAACGGCCCCTTGTAGCCAATGGCATTTAAGGCTCTTATTATTTTTTCAAAATTGATGCAACCACGTCCAAGACTCCTGAAATCCCAGTAACGTCCGAGGGTTCCGAATTCAGTATGTCCTCCGAAAACACCAGCTTCAGCCGGTGTATCAGACCATGCAACGTCTTTCATGTGGACATGGAATATCTTCTCGGCGAAAGTATAGATGAACTTCACATAATCAACTCCCTGGTAACCAAAGTGCGAAGGATCATAATTAAATCCGAATGCAGGATGATTATTTACTGCTTTCAGAGCTCTCCTGGCTGATGCAATATCAAATGCAATTTCTGTCGGATGCACTTCAAGAGCATATTTTACTCCCAGCTTCTGGTAAGCATCAAGAATTGGTTTCCACCTTTTTGCGAATTCCTGGAATCCATCCTCTATCATCTGGGGAGATACAGGAGGGAACGAATATATCAGATGCCATATAGGGCTGCCTGTGAATCCGTTTACAATTGATATTCCCAGGCGTTTGGCTGCTTCACCCGTTTTAATGATTTCCTGAGCAGCACGCTGACGGACACCCTCAGGATCGCCATCACCCCAGATATATGGTGGCAGTATACTCTTATGCCTCTGATCGATACGGTCTGCCACACACTGGCCGACAAGATGTGTGGAAATTGCAAAAACCTTGAGTCCGTATTTGTCCAGGATCTTACGTTTTGCAGCGCAGTAGGCATCATCTGCCTTATCGACTTCAAAATGATCACCGACACATCCGATCTCAATTCCATCGTAACCAAAGGCCCTGGCTTTCTGACAGACGGTCTCGAAAGGAAGATCTCCGAATTGCAGTGTAACTAGTGTGACTGGTCTTTTCATAATATTAGAATTAATGATAATTAATTAGTTAAGAGTTATTGTATCGACAAGAATATTTTTAATTCGCTTCAAGTGCTAAGCAAGAATAAAAAACATTCTCCTAAAAAGCAATTTTATTCCATTATTTAATTATTATTTCCCGCTATCACAACCTTACAACCCCTTACCCCAATGCTGATTGCTCATTGTCCATTGCTCATTGCTCATTGCTCATTACTCATTGTTAATTGCTAATTGCTAATTGCTAATTGCTAATTGCTAATTGCTCATTCCAATTCCCTCACCCAAATGTTCCTGAACGAAACCGGATTGCCATGTTCCTGCAGTGAGATAGGCAGCTTACTTTCATGAGCCTTGTATACCGGTATCCCGATATATTCTGTAGGTCCTCTCAGTGAAACATTATTAAGGATAAGAACTCCATTATGAAATACTGTGAAATAGGCTGGTTTTAAAAGTTCGCCGTTAGTCTGGAATTTGGGAGCAGTGAAAACAATGTCATAAGTCTGCCATACACCGGGGCCTAATGAAGCATTTACAAGTGGTATGTGTTGTTTATATATTGACCCGGCCTGACCATTATAATATGTCTCGTTATTGTAAGAATCAAGGACCTGTAATTCATAAAGCCCCATAAGGAATATTCCGCTGTTGCCACGGCCCTGGCTTGTACCGCTAACCACGGAAGGTGTTCTCCACTCGACATGAAGCTGACAGTTTCCGAATGATCTGGTGGTCTTAATACCTCCTGTTCTGGGGACAACTGTCAGTGCTGAATCAGCTGTCCATTTTACAGGTGCACTGCCGTTTTCATGGACCCAGTTAACAATATCCTGAGGTCCTCCGTAAAGTATTATGGCATCAGATGGTGGAGCACCATATTTCCCCGGAGTCACAATTGCCGGTCTGCGCGACCAGTCTTCTGTCTCTTCTGGTTTCATCTGCTGTCTTTGTTGCTGCGGGGGTTGAACTGGCTGTTGTTGTGGTTGCTGTGCCATTATCTGAGTTGTCATAGCACCCATAATTAATAATAATGAGACCTTTTTCATTTTCGATTTTTTTGTCCTGTTTCAAGTATTGTGCTAATATATAAAAATACCAATTATTCTCTCCAGCGTTTTGTAATAAATTATATGATTATCAGGAATCATACAAAACATTTCATTGATTTTCTTCGTCTGCCCCGGCCCCAGGGGGAGCGAAGAAAATCAATTTACTCCCCTTGGGGTCGGGGTATATAAATTGATTTTCAAGCGATTTTAGAAAATGTATTAATGATTACTGATACTCATAATTAATTATTTTCTTTGTTACTGATTTAAAAACTGTTGAAATGACAATTCTATCTGATTCACTTCTTAATCGCAAAACAATACGAAAATATTCTCCGGAAAATATTGATGATGAATTGCTCAACGAAATTCTTTTAAAAGGATGCAGAGCATCTACTACAGGGAATATGCAGGTTTACAGCATAATTATCACAAGAGATGCTGTAAAGAAAAAGGAACTTGCACCATATCATTTTAACCAGAGTATGGTTACTACTGCACCGGTAATCCTGACCTTTTGCGCTGACTTCAACCGTTTTAACAAATGGTGCACACTTAGAAAAGCAATTCCGGGTTATGATAATTTTCTTTCATTTTTTACCGCTGCTGTAGATGCACTTCTTGTCGCCCAGACTGTTTGCATTGCTGCCGAAGAAAAAGGACTGGGGATCTGCTACCTGGGCACCACCACTTATATGGCTCATAAGATCATTGAAGTCCTCAGGCTGCCAAAAGGAGTCGTACCGGTAACGACAGTCACACTTGGATGGCCCGGCGAAGATCCGGAACAGGTCGACAGGCTGCCACTCGAAGCCGTTATTCACAGGGAAACTTATGCTGATTATTCAGAATCAGATATTGATCGCATATATGCTGAAAAGGAAAAACGGGAGGATTCTGGAAAATTCATCAGGGAAAATAATAAGGAGACTCTGGCCCAGGTGTTTACTGATATACGATACACTGCCAAAGACAATATATTTTTTTCCCGCACCTTGTTAAAGGTCCTTGAAGACCAGGGATTCATGAATCAGTAATATGCCGGAAGGAGGTTGTTTCCGTAGATGGGCGGATACTTAATAGCGAAAATCCCTTGAACAAAATCGGTTAATATGATGAACCGTACTAATACTATTGAAGTCCCTACCCTGTTACTCGACGAAAAGAAATGCAGGCTCAATATACATGTCATGGCTGAAAAGGCACGGAATAATGATGTTATATTCAGACCTCATTTCAAGACACATGCTTCACATGAGATAGGCCGCTGGTTCAGGGAGGAAGGTGTTGAGAAGATTACTGTTTCATCTCTCAGGATGGCACAATATTTTGCCTCGGACGGATGGAAGGATATCCTGGTGGCTTTCCCGGTCAACATACTTGAAACAGATCTTATTAATTCACTTGCTTCTGATATCGATTTAGCTCTTCTTGTTGAAACACCTGAGGTAGTTCTGATGCTATCTGAGAAAATTAAATCGGAACTATCTGTTTATATTAAAATTGACAGCGGTCTTAAAAGAACAGGTGTTCCGTTTGATGATGCGAATGCGGTGAATGAAATCCTCACTAAAGTTAAACAATCAAATCTCCTTTCATTCAAAGGTTTCCTCACTCATGCGGGCCACAGCTACACAGCCCGAAGCCGTGAAGAAATAGCCATGATTCATAACAGAAGTATAGCAGGAATGGCAGAATTGAAATACCGGTTCAGGAATGAGTTTCCGGAGCTGATAGTATCAGTGGGTGACACCCCTACCTGTAGTGTCATGGATGATTTAAGCATGGCCGATGAGATCCGTCCCGGGAATTTTGTGTTTTACGACCTGATGCAGACAATCATAGGGTCATGTTCTCCCGGGCAGGTGGCAGTTGCAATGGCTTGTCCGGTTGTTGCGGTGCACACAGAAAGGAGTGAAATAGTCATTTATGGAGGAAGTACACATTTTTCAGCGGAGAGTATCAGAACCGCTTCAGGGATGACAGTCTACGGTGTTGTTGTCGGTAATGGGGGAGAAGGCTGGAACGGAGTTGTAAAAGATGCTTATCTGACCAGGGTATCTCAGGAACACGGCATTGTAAGCATGCCGGCTGATATGATCGGCAATTACAGGGTCGGAAACATTATAAAAATACTGCCGGTCCATTCCTGCCTTACCGCAAACCTGATGAAAGAATACCTTACAACTGACGGAAGAAGGATCGCCAGGTTTTAGCAGGAGCACCTCAATTCATACTTCGGGAAGGAAGTTGGGATTCTGTTAACAGGAAGGAGGTTCCTCATTCCCCCTTATCCCTAAAGAGGCCGTGTCATTCTGAATGAGTCAATCCTGAGTTTACGAAGGATTGACGAGTGAAGAATCTCCTTCCCATTCCACAAATATCATAAGCGGTTTCATCGAAGCGAATCTTCCCTGAGGGTTTACTAAGGAATGACGAAAGAGGGATCTCCTTCCCTGCTGAATTCAATTCCCAGTTCATCGGCAATTTTCACCAGGTCATCGATTACCGCAGGTACAAGCTTTATACCTTCTCTTCTGATCCTTTCCTCAGCTTCTCTTTCAGGATCACCGGGAATAAGGACACGTTCTTCCCCTTCAGCAGGCAAGGAGGAGCGGAATGTTGTGATCCACTCATCCATTTTTGCCTTGAATTCTTCAGCCGGCTGGAAGGAATCCAATCTCATTGCACCGAAGAAATGCCCCGTACCATCACCCGTTTTCTTATCAAGAACAGGAAGATACGCGACACTGGGAGGCACAAATGGTCCGAAGTTGGCGCCGCTGAAAACAGCTGAGAATATATCAACGATAGCCGAGAGGCAGTATCCTTTATGACTCCCGTGCAATCTGTCGCCGCCAAGGGTTACCATAGATCCTCCGGCTTTAAGTATTGCCGGATCATCAGAGGGTTTACCTGTTCTATCCTGAACAAATCCGTACGCTACCTTTTCCCCTTTTTTTTCAGCAACCGCCAGCTTCCCGCGGGCAATCGGAGTTGTAGCAAAATCTGCGACAAACGGAGGCTGGTGCAGGGCAGGAACCGCAACAGCAATTGGATTCGTGCCCATCATCCTGCTGATCGACAATGCAGGAGCTACCAGCGGATTGGCATTTGTCAGACAAATCCCTATCATATCATGGTTCAGGGCCATCATTGCATAATAACCAGCTATTCCGAAATGATTCGAATTGCGTGTTGCCACCCACCCGGTCCCGGCTTTTTCTGCTTTCATGATTGCTAATTCCATAGATCTCCTGGCTGCTACCATTCCGACGGCATTATCACCATCAACAACAGCTGTACTTGGAGATTCATGCACGACTCTTATATCCGGACTAACATTTATCCTGCCCGCTTTCCAGAGCTCATAATAATCCTTTAATCTCAGCATACCATGGGAAGCATGACCGCGTAACTCAGCAGCAAGAAATACATCGGCAATAGTGTCAGCATGATCTTCCCTGCATCCCATCCTGAGGAATGCATTCTTTGTGAAATCAAACAGGTATTTATAATTATACATGAAGCTTAATTTATTTGCCTGAACATATATCAGGTTGATAAATGATAACCCGGATCAGATTTTTCTGTTAGTGTAACCTACCGTTGCCTGGATAGCCGGAGTGATCTCCAGTTCATTTATGCAAACATGAGCGGGAAGATTAGCACAGTAGAAAATAACATCAGCAACATCTTCTGCTTTAAGCGGGTCCATTCCCTTATAAACATTCTTTGCCCTTTCCTTGTCGCCTTTAAACCTGACAAGCGAGAATTCCGTCTCAGCAAATCCCGGAGCTATATTTGTCACTTTAATATTGTCTTTAAGCATATCTATCCTCATTGCTCTTGATAATGCATGAACAGCATGCTTTGAAGCGCAGTAAACATTGCCATTTTCATATACCTCTTTCCCTGCAATTGAAGATATATTGAAAATATGTCCGGAATTCCTGCTCACCATCAGAGGGGCCACAGCCCTCGTGACATAAAGCAAACCCTTGACATTTGTATCGATCATCCTTTCCCAATCGTCTATGTTACCCTTGTCAATATGATCCATGCCTACAGCCAGCCCCGCATTGTTAACCAGGATATCAATGTTTTTCCATTCGTCAGGCAGGGATCCGATAATATCTTCTACTTCATATCTTTTTCTGACATCAAAGTTCAGCGAGAGTACCTTTGCCCCCTTAGCGCTGAGTTCCTTCTCGAGATCATCCAGTCTCTCTTTTCTCCTTCCGGTGATTATTACTTTGTATCCGTTCTCAGCAAATTTTATTGCGGTAGCCCTGCCAAATCCGGCAGTTGCCCCTGTTATCATAATTATTTTTTCCATCGTATTTTTAGCTTGGGATAATGTAAAAATAACAAATATATTAATACTTACACCTTGCAGAGACGCTTCAGGATGATTTACTTCTGATAGTGATTTTTACTCAATTTCTGAGCTGATCTGTAAAAGTTTTATCTTTAGCGCAGAATATGAGTAACGGATCACAGCACAAAACGGGAAACATCGGATCAATGTTTGATTCGATAGCTCACAGGTATGATTTTCTGAACCATTTTCTTTCATTGGGGATTGACAGGTATTGGAGAAGAAAAGCTGTAAATCTGATATCAGTGACCCACAGGAATTGTGATATACTTGATGTTGCAACGGGTACCGGTGATATGGCAATTGCAGCAATGAAACTCGATCCTGTACACATAACCGGGATTGACATATCACCGAAGATGCTTGAAAGAGGGAGACAGAAGATTAATAAAAAAGGTCTTTCGGAGAAAATTGATCTGTTGTCCGGATATTCGGAGAACATGCCATTTGATGATAACAGATTCGATGTGGCAATGGTGGCTTTCGGCGTAAGAAATTTCTCTGATCCAGTAAAAGGCCTCATGGAGATGTACAGGGTTCTAGGCAGGGGAGGTCTTATTATGGTACTTGAATTTTCAAAACCGGATAAATTCCCTCTGAAACAATTTTATGGATTTTATTTTCTGAGGATTTTGCCTCTTATAGGAAGGATTTTTTCAGGAGACAGGAAAGCATATAACTATCTTCCGGAATCCGTTCATAAATTTCCCGATCGTGAACAATTCCTTGAATTACTCAGTAATGCCGGTTTCTCTGGTTTAAAATATAAAAGACTCACCGGAGGCATCGTATCTGTTTATACGGGTTTGAAATTTTAAAGGCAATAAATTTTAATGAAAGCAGTTTATTATCTTGTAGCCTTAAAAAAACAAAAAATAACAGGGTTGAGGAAAAGGGTCCGTTTCATATTTTTTATTTTCATCTTCGTTTCTACTCATTCAGGTCTGTTTGCTCAGAAGCAGAAACCTAAGAATGAATCATGGTATGATGAAAAGCTGCTTCATTTTGGCTTCAGCATAGGATTCAATACAATGGATTTTAATATTACTCCTTCGCCATACTGTCTTGATCCCGATTCAGTCGACAACTATCCTTATCCGGAAGTCGCGATGCTAAAGCCTGGCATAAACATTCAGATAGTAACTAACCTCAGACCTGCAAGATATTTTGACATCAGGTTCCTGCCCGGTGTGTCATTCGGACAAAGAGTTGTCAGATATTATAAAGACACTGTATTGTATAACAGTCATCAGAGACTCGAATCATCATATCTCGAATTCCCCTTATTACTGAAATACAAAGGAGAAAGGCTCAACAATGTAAGGCCTTACGTTATATCAGGTTTAAATTTCCGTTATGACCTGGCTGCAAAAAAAGAATTCGATGAGGAGCGCCCGGTGTATATAAGAATAAAAAAACCTGACCTGTATTTTGAAGCCGGTGCTGGCCTCGATTTCTATCTTAAATACTTCAAACTATCTGTGGAACTCAAAATGTCTAGCGGAATGAGTAACATCATAGTAAATGATTTTGTAAGCGGCCAGGAAGAATTCCGCAATTCAATCGAAAGAATGAGATCCCAGATCTGGATAATTGCTTTCCATTTTGAGTGATCATGCCACAGCAGGTTCAGATCGTCCTTAATCCAGAAGCTGCAGCTGATATAAATACTGTAAGAAATACTGCTGCCAGGGCGGCGAAAACAGATCCTTCAGCGATCAGCGAGATAAGGATAATAAAGAGATCTGTCGATGCCCGCCAGAAAAATATCAGGATAATACTTACAATTGATATTACACTTCATGGGGAAGCACCTTCACAGTCAGTGAGGCCATTTATTTCAAAAGATGTTTCCAGGCAGCGTGAGGTTATTATTATCGGAGCAGGTCCTGCCGGCTTATTCGCTGCGCTTAAGCTTATTGAATCAGGTTTAAGACCCGTTATTTTTGAAAGAGGGAAGGATGTATCTGCCCGCAAAAGGGATATAGCAAGGATAAGCAGGGAGCATTATGTCGATCCCGACAGTAATTATTGTTTTGGTGAAGGGGGCGCAGGGACATTCTCGGATGGCAAGTTATATACTCGATCAAAGAAAAGAGGCGATAATTCAAGGGTTCTTGAACTGTTATGCTCTTTTGGTGCCGATAAAAGTATTTTGTATGAGGCTCATCCTCATCTTGGCACTGATAAGCTGCCTGCAATAATTTCTGCTGTCAGAAGAACGATCACCGAAGCTGGCGGGATAATCCTTTTTGAAAAACGGGTCACTGACATTATTGCTGAGCATAATGAAATTAAAGGAATAATTACAGCAGGAGGCGGGCAATATTTCTGCAACGATGTGATACTTGCAACGGGTCATTCGGCAAGGGACATATATTCAATCTGCGCCAGCAGGGGCATAACTGCTGAGATGAAACCTTATGCGATGGGAGTAAGGGTCGAGCATCCACAGGAATTGATCAATGAGATCCGATACCATGGCTCAGGCAGGAATCCTTATCTTCCCGCAGCCTCATATAATATAGCCAGACAGGTGGAGGGGAGAGGCGTATATTCGTTTTGCATGTGCCCTGGAGGCTTTATCGTACCAGCCTCAACATCACAGGAAGAGGTTGTGGTTAATGGGATGTCGCCTTCGGGCCGCAACTCTCCTTATGCTAACTCAGGGATTGTTGTGGAATTAAGAGCCGGTGACTTTGAAGTTTACAAGAAATATGGTGTGCTTGCCGGACTTGAATTTCAGAAAGAGCTGGAAAGGGAAGCCTGGATAAGAGGTGGCAAGACACAAAGAGCTCCGGCTCAGAGACTGGCAGATTTTGTCTGCGGCAAAAATTCCACGTCACTTCCGAAAGTATCATATTTTCCCGGTGTTACCGCGTCTCCACTTCATGAATGGCTGCCTGACACTATCGGTAAAAGGCTAAGGGAAGGATTCAGGCTGTTCGGATCGGCAATGAAAGGTTATCTGACAAATGATGCTGTAATCGTGGGTGTTGAATCAAGAACATCATCGCCCCTGAGATTGCCACGTAAGCCTGATACTATGGAACATATTTCAGTTTCCGGACTTTATCCATGCGGAGAAGGATCGGGATATGCAGGGGGGATAGTATCTTCAGCTGTCGATGGAATGAGAGCAGCTGAAGCCGTAGCAGCAAAATATCATTTATGAAAATATCCCCGGATAGGGGAAAATAATTAAATTTGGTTTAAATCTGAGGCTTGTATCATATAATATAGGTATGAATAAAAAAATCTCAAGAACTATGAAAAGAACTTTATTTTTCAGGAACGTACTCTTGATAATTCTGGTTTTATCTTTTAGTTATCATGCTTATTCTCAATATCCAGGACAGTTTGCCGATAAGATCCGGGTTCAGGTGAAGGTCCCGGTAAAAGCTTACAGCTTCGATCTGAAGGACGTTAAATTACTAAACAGCCCCTTCTACCAGAACATGGAGCGGGATGGCAAGTGGCTTTTATCTCTTGATCAGCGAAGGCTTCTGCATAATTATCGTATCAATGCCGGCATCAGGACGAATGCAAAAGCCTATGGTGGATGGGAAGCTCTCGATGTCGAACTCAGGGGTCATACACTGGGCCATGTAATGTCAGGTCTGGCTATGATGTATGCTTCAACAGGTAATATTGCATATAAAAACAGAGGAGACAGTATTGTCATGGCACTTGCTGAATGCCAGAAAGCACTTGACCGTGACGGCTATTTGAGTGCTTATCCGGAATATTTTATCGATCGTGTAATAGCAGGTCAGGGAGTATGGGCCCCATGGTACACTTTGCATAAGATATATGCAGGTTTGCTTGATATGTATCTTTATGCAGATAATCAGCAGGCACTGGAAGTATTGAATAAAGCCGCAGGCTGGGCATACAAAAAGATAGGATCACTTACCGAAGATCAGCTGGCAGTGATGCTCCGGACTGAATTTGGAGGGATGAATGAGGTGTTTTATAACCTCTATTCAGTTACAGGTAATCCTGATCATAAAAAGCTGGCGGAGTGTTTTTATCATCATGCCGTACTTGATCCTCTTGCTGCCAGGACTGACCAGCTTAATAAACTTCATGCTAATACCCAGATCCCAAAGATCACCGGAGAAGCCCGGGCTTTTGAACTGACTGGTGAAGAGAAGAGCAGAACCACAGCTGAATTCTTCTGGAAGACAGTTATTGAGAACCATACCTATGCCAATGGTGGAAATAGTGATTACGAACGTTTCTTTGATCCCGGGAAGCTGTCCATTCATATATCACCCCGGACTACCGAAACCTGCAACACATATAATATGCTGAAACTGACAAGGCACCTGTTTGAATGGACCGCCGGTGCAGAATACGCCGACTATTATGAAAATGCACTATATAACCATATTCTTGCTTCACAGGATCCTGAAACCGGGATGGTATGCTATTTCATGCCTTTTACGCCAGGGAGTTTTAAAGTGTACAGCACCCCGGAAAACTCTTTCTGGTGCTGTGTCGGAACAGGATTTGAAAACCATGCAAAATATGCCGAAGGCATTTACTACAACAATGACCGGACTTTATTTGTAAACCTTTTCATCCCGTCGGAGCTTGACTGGAAAAGCCAGGGCATGAAACTGAAACAGGAAACAGATTACCCTGAATCCGATAAAACAACTTTTAGCATTATTAATGCTCCTGTTGAGGCAATAACTATTTCAGTCCGTTACCCTTCGTGGGCAGTCTCGGGGGTATCAGTAAAAGTGAACGGTCGAAACGTCAGAGTTTCTGCCAAACCAGGGAGTTATATTAATGTGACACGAAAATGGAAAAGCGGTGATAAAATGGAGGTCAGGTTCCCTATGAATCTGCGCCTGGTACCAACTCCTGATGATCCCCGAAAAGCAGTTATAGCTTATGGCCCGGTACTTCTTGCCGGGGCTATGGGAACGGAAGGGATTAAATCACCTGCTCCCTATGCAAATGATCAGAATGACTTTAACAAATATCCTGTTCCTGAGAACCTGATCCATGAGCTCAGGTTAAGTAGAGAAAATCTAAATTCAGGACTTAAGCCTGTTACTGGCGAACCCATAACATTCATTACATCCTCTGGAGTTGCAGAAAAAGAAGTAAGACTGATACCTTATTATAAGCTGCACCATCAAAGATATGTTTTGTACTGGGATCTGAAGGAATAGATGATTATTATTGTATCTGATCAGAAATCCCGCCCTCTGCCTCTTGTGAATTCTGAAAAGATCACTGAAGCGGCCATGCTTACATTCAATGAATCGATACCCGGTTTTTTGCCAGCAAGCTTCGGGATCATGATCCTGTCAGTGATGAAAGGCTGAAGTTCTTCCGATATGCCTTTTGACTCATTGCCAAGGAATATTATTCCTGTTTCGCCCAGTTTCCTTGAATAGATTGAATCACCCTCAAGCATAGCGCCATAGATGCTAATTTTTTCAGCAGAAGCTTTTTCGAATAATACCCGAAGATCAGTGTAGAACACTTTTACATGAAGAATGGCTCCCATTGTTGCCTGTATGACTTTGGGATTAAAGACATCCACACAGTTATCTGAACAGTAGATCTCATTTATGCCGAACCAGGCAGCTGCCCTGATAATTGTTCCCAGGTTACCAGGATCCTGGACAAAATCGAGAGCGACAGTTAAACCCTTTCTTAGATGGGTATAGTCAATATCCTTGGGAGGCATATTTACTATGGCAAGAGCATTATGCGGAGTCGTAAGAGAACTTATCTTCTTCAGTTCATCATAACTGGCAGGGATTATTTCACCAATTTCATTCTTATGTGCTGATGGAATTGAGTTAAGGAACTCAGGCTTTGCTATTAAGGTTCTCAAAGGTATACCCGACATGAGATACTCCTTTACGAGTTTATCGCCTTCTATAACATATAGTTTCTCTTCCTCCCTTACTTTCTTTTTCTGAAGGGAGGTGATGAAAGCCATTTTTGTTTTACTTAGCATGGGTTGTGTCTGTAAATGTACTTGTCGATATTAATATCTCCTTCTCTGAAAGATAAACTGATGATCGTTTTCACAATTCGGAGTACGTTATATTTGATATATTTGCGTTATTCTTTTATACAAAATTTGGAAAAAATAATATCAAATAAAAATATTGTATCACTGAGATCATCAATAACTCTCATAATTTTAGTTTCATTAATATCAGCTTGTAATCCAACTAAATATGTGCCTCAAAACGAATCTCTGCTTGATGAAGTTCGTGTCACCGTGAATAAAGAAGGCATAAAAAAAGCTGACCTGATGCCATATATAAAGCAAAAGCCCAATAAAAGGATTTTCGGAGCGAAGTTCCATCTGGGATTATATAATCTGTCAGATATTGATAAGGAAAAATGGCCTCATTCCTGGCTGCGCAATATTGGAGAGGAACCTGTTATTTACGATCCTTATTCGACAGGAAAATCGGTTGAACAAATGCGTTCATATATAGCTTCTAAAGGATATTTCGACAGTAAAGTGAAGGATACTGTCGAGACTGCTAACAGAAAATCCAAAGTATTTTATAATGTCGATCTGAAATCACCATATATTATCCGCAATATCTACTATCAGTTTGCCGATACCACGATTGAGAAGTTCTTCTATTTCGATTCAGTGAACTGCCTGATCGAAAGAGGCAAACCCTATGATGTTGATGTTCTTCAGGCTGAGCGGTCAAGATTTGAGCGGTTTATCCGCGACCGCGGGTTTTACAGTTTCTCGGGAGACCATATCTATTTCAATGTCGACAGTACTCCGGGGAACAGAAAGGTGGATATATATTATGGTGTAAGAAAAGCTATGAAACTGGCTGATGGGGGCAAAGTAACGCTTGTTCCTCATTCAATTTACAGGATCAGGAATATTTATATTTTCCCTGATTTTGTTCCAAAAGATGTACTTGAAGGAGGAGAAGCCTACAGAGAGAGTCTTGACACAACATTGGTGGATGGGTATTATTTCATAACTCCCAACATCAGACCTCACATGAAACCTGACCTTATAGTACAGTCACTATATCTTAAGCCCGGAACAGCATTCAATGTGACTAATTCTGAGCAATCCCAGTCACACCTGATGTCATTGAAGACCTTTCGCCTGGTGAATATTTTTTATAATGAAATTACTGAGACTGACGGAAAGCAGGGAGGGAATAACTGGCTTGATTGCACCATCCAGCTTACGCTGCTTAGTCAGCAATCATTCAGGGTTGAGGTTGAAGGGACCAACTCCGCAGGAAACCTCGGTGGAGCATTGAATTTCATATATCAGCATAAGAACCTTTTCCGTGGAGCCGAGCTATTCGATCTTAAGTTAAAAGGGGCATATGAAGCTCTTAGTCAGCAAGATACAATTCGAAGCATTCAGGAATACGGAGTTGAAACAAGCCTGAGATTCCCAAAATTCCTGCTTCCGTTCGTAAAGACAGAAGGATTTATCAAAAAATACAATCCATCAACAAGTCTGCTGGCTGCCTATAACTATCAGAATATGCCTTTCTATACCCGGACAATGGCCAATGCAACTTTCGGGTACACATGGAACGGTAATACCTACACTACCCATATTGTCAACCCTGTTCAGTTCAACCTTGTAAATCTGTTGAGGATCGATCCTGATTTCGAAGCCAGGATACTTTCATCGTCGTATCTGGCATACAGTTACAGGGATGTAATGATACTTGGCGGCAGTTACTCCTTCATATTCAATACGCAGAAAATACAGAGATCGCATGATTACTGGTTTGTCAGGCTAAATGCAGAAACTTCCGGTAATATCCTCGGTCTTATCGGTAATCTTGCAAAAATGAACAAAACCGATGGAGTGTATAATATATTAGGCCAGGCTTTTGCACAATATGTCAGAGCGGATATTGATATAAGATACAATGTTATCCTGAATGATGTCAGTTCGATCGTCTACAGGGGATTTGCAGGAGCCGGCATTCCTTATGGCAATTCAAGGGCAATACCTTTTGAAAAACAATACTTCGGAGGCGGGGCCAACGGGATCAGGGCCTGGCAGGTGAGAACTCTTGGCCCCGGTTCTTACGTTCCTGATCAATCTAAATTCCTTAACCAGACAGCAGATATCAAGATCGAGGCAAATGCCGAATACAGGTTCAAATTGTTCTGGATCCTTGAAGGAGCTGTATTTCTCGATGCCGGAAATATATGGTCGTTCAATAATGATCCTACAAGGCCGGGCTCACAGTTCATTCTTAAAAGCTTCTATAGAGATCTTGCTGTTGGTACGGGAGCAGGACTCAGGTTCGACCTTAGTTTTGTAAGGATGAGAGTCGATATGGGGATGAAACTCCGTGATCCGTGGATAACAACAGGATCTCGATGGATCCCACTGAGCCGGAAATATGATTTCAAGGACGATTTTGCATTTGTTATCGCGATAGGATATCCTTTCTGATCCGGTCAGAGAAAATTTTTTATCTCTCCCAGTCATAATTCCCCGATGATTTCGTAAATTGCAGTTGTCTTGCTGCTGTTAATATGAAAAGAATTTTACCTGACCTGTTAAAAAACTGGTTTGGATATACAAGACGTGAAAGACGATCCTCATTTTTTCTGCTTCTTGTTACTCTGGCAATTGCTGGTATCAGGTTTATTGTTCCGGCACATAATCTCACAATTCAGGTGACTGATATAAATTCTTTTGGACCGCTCTTCGATTCAGCTGGAAAAACCAGTCAGAATTCAGGAATACAAAGCCATTATAATAAGAACTACTCTGTTCAGAGTGAGCGATTGCTTGAACTTAATAGCTGCGACTCTGCTTCGCTTGAATCCTTGCCTGGACTGGGTCCTGTACTGTCCTCCAGAATAATTAAATACCGGAATCTGTTAGGAGGATTTGTTTCGGTTGAACAGCTCAGGGAAGTGTACGGATTATCTGAAGAAACATACAAGCTCGTTTCAGTTATGTTGAAAGCCGACTCAGGGCTTGTTAGGAAGATCCCGGTTAACAGTGCTGATTACCGGCAGCTGATCCGTCTGCCGTATTTTGAGAGGAGTGAAGTGAGTTCAATTCTGAAATACAGGGAGTTGATGAAGAAGGTTGAAAGTATTGGCGAACTGGTTGAAAACAAAATCATTACTCCGGAAAAGGCAAAAAAAATTGGTCCATATCTATCGTTTTGAATTCCCCCTTTGAAGGGGGTCAGGGAGATGTTTTACTGGAGCTCAAGAAGATGTCTAATAGTGCCGCAATTAAGACATTAGCACAAACAGATTCCCCCTTTGAAGGGGGTCAGGGGGATGTTTTACAGAGTGTTTAGAGAATGTAAAAACAAATCATGTCAAAAAACAGAATCCATAAATATAATCCGAGATTAAAAGTGCTGGCCAGGCAATTAAGACAGAACAGTACACTTGCTGAAGTGATCCTTTGGTTAAATATAAAAAAGGAAGCATTGTCTTATGAGTTCCACAGGCAGGTACCAATAAATGAATATATCGTTGATTTCTATTGTCATGAATTGGAATTAGCAATAGAAATAGACGGGTATACCCATGATTACAATTATGAAAAGGATATAAAAAGACAAAAAGTCTTAGAAGCTCTGGGAATAAGAGTTGTGCGTTTCACTGAGGAAGATGTAAAGAAGCATCTTAATGATGTAATAAGGGTTTTATTGGCGACAATAGAAGAAATTGAAAATGGGCATGATACCTCATTTTAGTGCAACAATACATCCCCCTAACCCCCTTCAAAGGGGGAATTCATCCTGGATATGTACTGGTAATTTTAAGAAATATTTAACTGCACATTTTTGGATAATAGCCGAATATTTCGTATCTTTCATATCTACTAATTCAAGGGTAAGAGAGTTGTATAATCATTTAAATATCAAATAATAAAAGTGTATGGATAAATTATCTCCCTAATAGTTTTGAAAAGAATATAACTTTTCATAACTTTGCGCCTCGTTTAAACAGAAAAATTTACCATGATCATTGTACCATTAAAAGAAGGCGAAAACATTGAAAGAGCTTTAAAGAAGTTCAAAAGGAAATTTGAGAAAACAGGAGTGATCCGTGAATTAAGATCACGTCAGGCTTTTGTTAAGCCTTCAGTTCGTCGCAGGGAAGAGATCAAGAAGGCTATATACGTGCAAAAGATGCAGGAGGACGAAGAATAGCCGGCCTTTCACTGTATCATCAGACTTTCGAAAAACATATAAGGGTTCCTTTATGAATCATAAGGAATCGTTCTTGCAATTTCTGCTAAGCGGGAAGCGGTATTCACCGCATACTGTCCGGTCGTACCGGATTGACCTTGACCAGTTTTTCACATTTTTATCTGAAAATGACATGCCGTCAGGAGTGAATGATATCACTTCTCATCAGATAAGGGCATGGATTGTAAATCTGATGGACAGCGACATTTCACCAGTTACTGTTCACAGAAAGATATCCTGCCTGAGAAGGTTCTATCGCTACCTGCGGAAAGAAGGAATTGTGCAGACCGATCCTCTTGAGAAAGTTGTACTGCCAAAACAGAAGAAGAGACTTCCGGTATTTGTCGGCAAGGAAGAGCTGGATAATCTCCTTGATGCTGTGGATTTCGGGGAGGATTTTAAGGGGCTGAGAAACCGGACTATAATCGAGATGCTGTATTTCACAGGGATGAGAAGGGCGGAGCTGACAGGTATCAGATATGATGATGTGAATCTGCCGGATGCTACTGTCAAAGTAACAGGCAAACGTAACAAGCAGAGAATCATACCACTTGCAAAACCATTCATTTCCAGGCTCCGGGAATATATCCGGGCGAGGAATGAAATCGTATCAGGGACAGAAAACAGCTGGTTTTTTATTACAGACAAGGGCAACAAGTTGTACGATAAATATGTTTATAATATAGTAAAAGGTTATCTGTCGATGGTAACAACAATAGAAAAAAAGAGTCCGCATATTCTTCGCCATACATTTGCGACACACATGCTCAACAGGGGAGCTGACCTTAATGCAATCAAGGAATTCCTCGGACATGCGAATCTGTCGGCCACACAGGTGTACACCCATAACACATTTGAGAAGCTTAAGAGAATATATAAACAGGCTCATCCAAGAGCTTAAATTTTAACAAAAAAACAGGAGGTACTGCTATGAACATTCAGATTCATTCACTGAAATTCGATGCCGATAAAAGGCTGCTTGATTTTGTTCATCAGAAAGTGGGTAAACTTACCCAGTTTGGAGAAGATATTGTCAATGCTGAAGTTTATCTCAGACTCGACAAAGATCAGACTAAAGGGAACAAGGTCAGCGAAATCAAGGTTGACCTCTCGGGAAAACCATTATTTGCAAGGAGACAAAGCAAGACTTTTGAGGAGGCAACTGATAGTGCTGTAGATGCTCTTAAGAAGCAGATTACCAAACATAAACAAAAAAAGAGAGGGATCTGAAAAGAGGCCTTTTAAAAATATTTTCATATATTTTGATAAATAAAATTTTAATTCCTACATTTGCACACCGTTTTTTAAGGGTGTAGTATGCACTCACGGGACGTTCTTTAAATTGCCGATGTAGCTCAGTTGGCCAGAGCAGCTGATTTGTAATCTGCAGGTCGGGGGTTCGAATCCCTTCATCGGCTCTTGAAGGAGTTGTGAATGAGTGTCTAGGAGAATACTCTGTTTCAAGAGGGGAGATACCAAAGTGGCCAACTGGGGCAGACTGTAAATCTGCTGGCGAATGCCTTCGTAGGTTCGAATCCTGCTCTCCCCACTTTAAGCAGAATGTACCGGACTTGCAAATGTAAGCGAACGGTATTTACAGACCTCTTTGGACGATATAAGCGGGAGTAGCTCAGTTGGTAGAGCATTAGCCTTCCAAGCTAAGGGTCGCGGATTCGAGCTCCGTCTCCCGCTCACTTTTTGATGCCAGAGTAGCTCAGGGGTAGAGCACTTCCTTGGTAAGGAAGGGGTCAGGGGTTCAATTCCCCTCTCCGGCTCAAC
>MWDJ01000026.1 GCA_002070505.1 Bacteroidetes bacterium ADurb.Bin145
CAATAACCAGATCCCTACATTTGAAAATAAAGCGGAAGCTCTTCACTATTTCCCGATGTTCAGGACATGGTTCGGACTGGTTGGCCTTTGCAAACTGCCGTGGAACGATGTCGAACCTGAAAACAATGCTCAGACTGACGAACCGGCTAAGGTCCCCGAACATGTCGATAATTATGTAACAATATACAAAGCTGTAACAGGGCGGGAGTTCAGCAAGGAAAGGCTTGTCGAAGACTCCGAAAGGGTATATAATTTCCAGAGGGTTTTCAATATAAGAAGAGGCTACGGAAAAAGGATCAACGACAGGCAGCCATACAGGGCAGCCGGGCCGGTGACAAAAGCTGAATATGAATCGCGTGCTGAGAGATATGACAGGCAATTAAAGGAATTGGTGGGAGTCGATCCGGAAGGAATGACAACTGAGGAAAAAATGAAGATACTCAGGAAATACCGCGAGGACCAGTATGAAAAACTCCAGGATGCAGTGTACAAGAGAAGGGGTTGGAACAGCAACGGTGTTCCAACAATTGAATTTCTCAGAAAAATAGGAATGGATTTCCCCGAAGTAATAGAAGTGGTTGAAAAATATCAATAAACAGGCTGCAAAGCATAACTTGCAGGTCGTTTTGTACGTATAATAATATATAGGCTGTTTGAAGAGGTCTGCCATTCTGATTTTTTTAGCTGCCTGTTCACTCGCGGGTTGCCTGTCCCGGACGAATAAAAGAACAGGAGAAATCATCATTTTCCATGCCGGCAGCCTTTCAGTACCTTTTAAAGAGATCGCTGATATCTATCAGGAAAGGAATCCCGGCATCAGGATACTTTCTGAACCAGCCGGCAGCCTTGTCTGCGCCCGTAAAGTGACAGAACTGAAAAGACCCTGTGATATAGTTGCTTCTTCAGATTATTTTGTCATCGATGAGCTGCTGATACCCGAATATGCATCGTGGGCAGTAAGCTTCGCAGCAAATGAACTGGTGATTGCTTATCAGCCAAAAGCAAAGTATTCAGATGAGATCACCTCTGAAAACTGGTACAATATTCTTATGAAGGATGATGTTATTTTCGGGAGGTCTGACCCTGATGCCGATCCATGTGGTTACAGAACGGTAATGCTCTTTAAACTTGCGGAGAAATATTACAACATTACCGGACTTGCTGAAAAAATTTTATCGAAGAACAGGGAATTCATTCGTCCGAAAGAGGTTGATCTTGTCGCTCTCATCGAATCAAATGCAATTGATTACATGTTCCAGTACAAATCGGTTGCAATACAACACAGACTGAATTATATATCACTGCCATCTGAGATCAGCCTGGGCAACCCTGCTTATGACTCTTTGTACAGTTCTGTATCACTTGAAGTTACAGGAAGTACACCGGGAAGCAGGATAAATGTCAAAGGCGGATTTATAAATTATAGTCTGACTGTTCTAAGGGACGCTCCCAATGAGGAGGCTGCTCTAGATTTTGTATCTTTCCTGCTCAGCCCGGATGGTATGGAGATATTCAGGAAGAACGGGCAGGAACCGTTAACGCATTTAATAAGTGAACAAACTGACCGGGTACCTGAAAAACTCAGGAAATACCTGGGATCAGTGAAAGAAGAACCTGCTGATGATAAAGAATAGTCCTTTCAACTGGATACTGCTGATCCTCTCGTCGCTGGTGCTGCTCTTCATCCTGGCACCGCTCACAGGCATGTTCCTCCATACCGAAGGATCCAAACTGCTTGAGACTGTCTCTGATAAGGATGTTCAGCATAGTATCTGGCTTACCCTCTGGGTCTCATTTACCGCGACCTTCTTTTTTGCCCTCGGAGCAGTGCCGCTTGCATGGGTGCTGGCAAGAAAGAAATTCCCTCTTAAAGGTTTAGTGCAGGGAATAATCGATCTTCCTGTAGTTCTGCCTCATACTGCGGCGGGAATTGCAGTGCTCGGATTCATCTCCCGCGATGGTTTTCTGGGTAAAGTAGCTGATTCTGTAGGCCTTACTTTTATCAACCGTCCGGCCGGAATTGCCCTTGCAATGGCATTTGTAAGCCTTCCTTTCCTTATTAACTCGGCACGTGACGGGTTTGCTGCTGTCCCCGAACGTCTTGAAAAAGCCGCACTGACACTAGGTGCGAGCCAGTCAAGAGTATTTTTCAGCATCTCACTCCCTCTTGCATGGCGTAATATAACATCAGGATTCGTCCTTATGTTTGCCAGGGGAATGAGCGAATTCGGAGCTGTTGTCATAATCGCCTATCACCCGATGATAGCACCCGTTATGATCTATGACAGGTTCACCTCTTTCGGACTTAAATACGCCAGGCCGGCTTCTGTAGTGTTCATTATAATTGCACTGGCAGTGTTCATAATACTCAGGCTGATCCCTGCAGGAAGAAATCATCTGAATTCCCGCCCGCATGCTGAAAATGATTGATGTCAATAAGAAGCTGGGCAATTTTGCTCTTTCAGGGATCAATCTCGAAATCCCTGAAGGTGAATATTTTGTTCTTCTCGGCAGGTCAGGTTCAGGTAAAACACAACTCCTGGAACTGATAGCCGGACTGTATGCCCCGGATTCAGGTGAGATCAGAATAGCAGGAAAGGATGTCACAAGAACAAGGATACAGGACCGTAATATCGGACTTATGTTCCAGGATTTTGCTGTTTTTCCGAATATGACGGTATCAGGGAATATCTCTTTCCCCTTGCGCTGCAGGAAGTACAGTCATGCAGATATCAGTAGAATGGTGGCGGAGGCAGCAGAAAAGCTTAATATTGATCATCTCCTTGACCGTTTAACTAATAATCTGTCATCAGGCGAGTTGCAGCGTGTAGCTCTCGCAAGGACACTAATAACATCTCCGAGGCTTCTTCTCCTTGATGAGCCAATGGCTTCAGTCGATGCAAGCCTGAAGGATGATATAAGAAGAATATTCAGGCAGCTGAACAGGGAGGGATTAACTATTTTACACGTGACCCACGATTACAGGGAGGCAATAAGCCTTGCTGCAAGAGTCGGGGTCCTTCATAACGGCCGCATAATTCAGGAAGGGAAACCCGGTGAGGTTTTCAGGCGGCCTGAGAATGAGTTTATTGCACGATATGCCGGTATAAGGAATTTTTTCCGTGTAAAGCTATATGCTGAAGATGGTTCCTGGAATGCTGTAACAGGAAATAAGATGGTAATCAGTATCCCTCCCGACGAATACCCGGTGGAAGGACTTCTGGCTATAAGGAGCGAAGAAGTGAAAATTTTGAATATATTGTCAGCCGGGAATAGTCAGAAGAATATGTTCCGGGCTGTTGTAAGGGAAATCTACCCCTCCGAAACAGGGATGGAAATAATCCTTGATGCTGGCGAGATGATACACGCAGATATTACTATGAATGAATTTACGGAGTTAAATATCAAAGAGCTATCAGTAGTTTGGATAACCTTTTCTTCTGAGGCTCCGATAGTTTTCTCAGGAAAGGAACTGATATGATAAGTTTTGAAGATGCCTTAAGCATTGTTATGGCTTCTGACAGGAGTGTCGGGACAGAGAAAATACCTTTTACCCGGGCTTTGGGCAGAGTAATTGCCTCTGATGCATTAAGTGATATCGATATGCCTTCCTTCGACAAATCCTCGATGGACGGATTTGCTGTGAGAAAAGCTGACATGCACCTTGATCTTGAAGTAATTGAGACCATCCCTGCAGGCAAATCCCCGAAAAAGAAAATCGGGAAGGGGCAATGTTCAAGGATCATGACAGGGGCAATGGTGCCGGAAGGGGCCGATCGTGTTGTTATGGTTGAGGATACTGAAACTCTTTCCACCGGATTGATCAGGATAAAGAATCCATTCAGCAAGGATAATATATCTTTCAGGGGTGAGGATGTGAAAAAAGGAGATATAGTTCTCAGGCAGGGGCGAATGATCAAGCCGGAGGATATTGCTGTACTTGCTTCAACAGGTAATACATCGGTTGTTGTCAGCAGGATGCCCGAAATGGGGGTAATAAGCACAGGCAGCGAACTTATTGAACCGAATGCAATCCCTGCGGGCTCACAGGTAAGGGACAGTAATTCATACCAGCTTATGGCCCAGATTGAAAGAGCAGGTGCATCAGGGAAATACTATGGAATAGTAAAAGATGACGAAGAAGAAACTCTTTCAGTTGTAAGAAAAGCAATTGATGAGAATGATATAGTGATACTTACAGGAGGTGTATCTATGGGTGATTTTGACTTTGTTCCTTCCGTTTTTAGGAAGGCCGGGGTAAAAATTCAGTTCGACAGGATCGCTGTTCAGCCAGGTAAGCCTACAACATTTGGCATACATCCTGATGCCTTTGTCTTCGGACTGCCCGGAAACCCTGTGTCATCATTTATGCAGTTTGAATTGCTTGTAAGACCATTGATATACAAAATGATGGGATTCAACTGGAATCCACTCCCAATCAAACTGCCTCTCAGGGAAAAATACATAAGGAGGTCTTCGGAGAGAATGGGACTCATACCTGTTGCAATAACTGAAGATAATATGGTAGTTCCGGTTGAATTCCACGGCTCGGCGCATATTTCAGCAATCCCTTTTGCCGATGGAATAATCATGATCCCGGCCGGAAAGGATACTTTGGAGAAAGGAGAGTTTGTAAGTGTTAGACCGCTTTGACAGATCTATAGATTACCTGAGGTTATCAGTAACCGACAGGTGTAACCTGCGGTGCATTTATTGCATGCCGGCAGAAGGCGTTCCCCTGGTCAGACATAAGGATATCCTTACTTACAATGAGATAGCGGAATTCACAAGAATAGCTGTCGGGAAAGGCATTACGAAAGTAAGGATAACAGGGGGGGAACCTCTTGTCCGAAAGAATATTACTATACTTGTGAGGATGATTTCAGACATACCAGGCATCAGGGATCTCTCAATGACTACAAATGGAGTCCTTCTTAAGGAGCATGCTGTTGATCTGAAAGAAGCCGGTCTGCACAGGGTAAATGTCAGCCTTGATTCTGTTGATGAGGGAAGATTTACTGCTATCACAAGAGGAGGAAATGTCAAAGATGTGATTGAGGGTATCGATGCTGCAATCAATGCGGGGTTAACACCGGTGAAGATCAATTGTGTAATAAAAAATTCCACAGAAGAAAAAGATGCGCTGGAGGTTACTGAATTCTGCCATAGAAAGGGATTGGAAATAAGGTACATCCGTCAGATGGATCTTGTAAAGGGTCATTTCTATCCTGTTGATGGCGGAGATGGAGGCAGATGTCAGTCATGCAACCGTTTGAGACTCACCGCAAATGGAATGCTGAAGCCATGCCTTTTCAGTGATATTGAAATAGATATCAGGAAAACCGGTTATGAGAAAGCTATTCTGGAAGCTATTCAGATGAAGCCTGAATGCGGAATAAGAAATCTGACCGGGAGTTTTTATAATATCGGAGGTTGACAATGAAAGAAACGACTCATATTGATAAAGACGGCAAAGCCCGTATGGCGGATGTCGGGGATAAGAAAGTCCAGACAAGGATCGCAAAGGCCCACGGTAGAATACGCCTTGCTCCTGATACTATTAAAATGATAGTCGAAAATCAGCTTAAGAAGGGTGATGTGCTGACTGTAGCACAGATTGCAGGTATCAATGCTGCCAAGGAGACCTCTGCACTTATACCGTTATGCCATAATATTGTTCTGGACAGTATACTTATAGATCTGGTGCCTGAAAAGAACGGTATAGAAGCTTTCAGTGAGGTGAAATGCACCGGTAAAACCGGAGTTGAAATGGAAGCTCTCACTTCAGTCGCTGTTGCCTTGCTTACAGTTTATGATATGTGCAAGGCTGTTGATAAGTCCATGATCATAGAAAAGATTGAACTGACTGAAAAGAAAAAACTATGAATCTGCCAGATAAATTTGAAGTTCTTGTAATAACGCTCAGCGACAGGGCATTCAGGGGTGAATACAGTGATCTGAGCGGTCCTGCAGTAAAAGAAAGGCTGAAAGAATTCTTCCGTTCAGAAGGATGGACCGCTGATTTTAAGATGGAACTTATTCCGGATGACGCCGTCAGGCTGAGGGATATTCTGGTGAACGCTTCAGAAAATTATAATATCATAATAACAACAGGAGGGACAGGTATTGGTCCGAATGACATAACCACCGATACGGTGCGGCCTCTCTTATCGAAAGAAATCCCTGGGATCATGGAATATATAAGGATCAGATACGGTTCTGAAAAACCTAATGCCCTGCTTAGCAGGAGTATTGCAGGAATTATCGGGAAATCACTTATTTACACTTTGCCCGGATCAATGAAAGCCGTTGATGAATATATGGATGAGATACTTAGAACCCTTAAGCATACGATCCTTATGCAGCATGGGGTCGATGCTCATGGGAAACATCAATAGGACAGGCGGTTGAGCGTGTTGGCGGAGCCGGTTGCTATCAGCCTGTCGTAACGGTCACCCGGGCCCCTGTAATAAACAAGTACCATATAGTCGTTCTCGGTCTCGTAATAGCTTCCTTCGAATTCCGTGGAAAGGAGAGGAGCTCCGGCTTTATCTTGCAGGGAATATTCATAATTGTACCAACCCTGTTTGAGAAGCATTGTACATTCAAATTTCCTTGTTATCTTGTTGAAATTCATTAAATTATCACTTCCGGCCGACCAGCCGTTCATACTTCCGGTCACATAGACTTTGTTACTTACCGGTACATTAGTTGAATTCAACGTGAAGTAAACGTAAACATAATCTGCATCTATATCTGCTTCTTTACCCTGGCTGGTGGCGATATAGTATTTTCCGTTAAAATCCTGGTAATAAAAATATGGCTTAAGCCGCCTGCTCTCCGAAGGCTTAAGATAGAAATGATAGTTCGGGGGGATAAAGTCAATGCTTACAAGATTCTCTGAAAGATATTTAATGCTTCTGATGTCGAAATACCTGAATTCATTTCCGGCTACAAAGATGTTCTTGTCAGATAATGAATTGTATATAAGCTGACTGCCTCCTGATATTTCAGGCTGAAGGTTCTTTTTGGCATTATCCCATCTGCCGTTCTGAAGGATGAATGAGAAGATATTCCTTGCCGGATCGATAATGTTCAGTCCGGATATATTTACCGTGAAATCAATCTGCTGTCCTGCATTGTCAGCTGTTGTCATAAGAGGTCTGTGCATTTTGATATCGATCCTTGAATCATCTTCCGTAACTATGAAACGCTGTGTTAGAATCGGATTTTCCTGATCATCTGCCGGATAAACATAAAGGATATAATTGCCTGATCGTTTTAAACGTACCCGGTCGTTAGGAAAAAGCAGTTTGTAGTGGAAATAATCAACTGTTGTATTGAAAGAAGGCCTGAAATCCTCTATTGGGTTTTCGGGGAATCCTTCAAGGTACTCGTTTGTGAAAATATCTGATCTCTGCCAGTTTCTGTCGCAGTGGAAGAAGGTGTAATAATATGTCTCATTGTTATCATCAAGCAGATCAAAATGGAGTTCAAGTTTGTCTGTACCATTCAGTTTGAGCACCGGGTAGGAAAGATTCCACCCCTCCCTGTAAAGCTGAACGCTCTTGATACGCTTGTCGAAAACACCGTTTGAACTGTACAGTGAATCCCTGTCAATACCATGTAATTGAAATACAGATAACAGTATAAACGAAGTTATTGTCAGGATTCTCTGCATAGGGATTGAATATCTGGATAATTGTTAACAAAAATAGTGCAAAATTGTTATTCTGGTCAATACTCATGATTGGATGTAATAACCTTTGTTATTTTTGCAACTGATATCTTTTTTTATGCTTGCAACTTTGAGGAATCTGAATAACGGTATTTCTCTCCTCCGGATATTATCCTGGAGGTCAATCATAATGAAAGATAAATCTGTCATAATTAACTATAAATCACATGCCTGTATCCCTAAAGCTTAAGAAAGGATATGATATTCCTATAGATGGGGCTGCTGAAAAGGTTCTTTCAGGGGATGTCAATCCTTCGAAATTTGGCGTTAAACCGGTAGATTTCCCGGGGCTTATACCAAAGCTGAATGTGAAACCGGGTGAACAAGTCAGGGCGGGGAGTCCTCTTTTTCACAATAAATTAAATCCTGATATCCTTTTCACCTCACCTGTAAGCGGGAAAGTGTTATCCATTGAGAGAGGCGACCGCAGAAAAATACTTGAGGTGGTCGTGGAAAAGCAGGGAGATGATTATATCAGTTTCGGGAAAGCAGATCCTTTATCACTCTCACGCGAGGAGCTTATAAAGCGCCTGATGCAATCAGGCTTATGGCCTGCTGTAAGGCAGCGTCCCTACAATATCGTTGCTAAGCCTTCTGACAGTCCGAAAGCTATATTCATATCTGGATTTGACACAGCTCCACTTGCCCCGGATCTGAACTTTGTAATTGATAATTCTCCTGCCGGGTTATTCCAGACAGGGATCAACGCATTAACGAGACTTACAGGAGGCAAGGTACATCTGGTGCTCAACGGTAAGGCTGATTCATCACAGGTGCTGAAAGGAACTGCCGGTGTTGAGATTTCATATTTTTCCGGACCTCATCCTGCAGGGAACGTGGGAATTCATATACATCACATCGATCCTGTTAATAAAGGTGAAGTTGTATGGACAGTTAATCTGCAGGATATAATCGTTATCGGCAGACTATTCTCGGAAGGCATATATAAACCGGAAAGGATTATTGCCCTCACTGGCTCAGAGGTAATACATCCGAAATATTATAAAATGCTCCAGGGTGCATCTGTAAAAACTTGCACCGAGGGTAATATAAAACCTGGGAATGTAAGATATATAAGCGGAAATGTCCTTACGGGGACCAGAATCGCTGATGAGGGATTCCTCGGGTATTACGATTCGCAGCTCACTGTGATTCCTGAGGGTGATTACTTTGAGTTCTTTGGATGGGCAGTTCCCGGAGCCGGAAAGCTCAGCTTTTCAAAGACTTTCGCCTCAGCGTTTTTACCTAAGAAACTTTACAGGGCTGATACTAATTTTCACGGAGGTGAAAGGGCCTTTGTTATGACAGGCTTGTATGAGAAAGTATTGCCGATGGACATTTATCCCATGCAGCTTTGTAAAGCCATACTGGCTGAGGATATAGACCTGATGGAGAACCTGGGCATCTATGAAGTGGCGGAAGAAGATTTTGCGCTCTGTGAATTTGTATGCCCTTCAAAGATCGAGATACAATCGATAATACGGAAAGGTCTGGATCTGATGATTAAAGAAATGAGTTAAGAATCTGAGAAATATACTGTAATGAATTCCTTAAGAAACAAGATAGATAAACTGAAACCGCACTTCTCCGAGGGGGGGAAGTTCGCAAAGCTCAGATCCGTTTTCGAAGGATTTGAATCTTTTATGTTCGTCCCTGATAAGGTTACTCATACGGGATCTCATATCCGCGACAGTATAGACCTGAAACGGACCATGACAGTGGTCATTATCGCATTGGTTCCTGCACTGCTTTTCGGAGTGTTTAATGCAGGTCTGCAGCATTTCAGATCGATTGGTGCCGACGCAACGGTGCTAAGATGTTTCGGATTCGGATTTCTGAAGCTGCTTCCACTAATAATTGTAAGCTATGTCACTGGTCTTGGCATAGAGTTCATTGCTGCACAGATACGCGGTCACGAAATAAACGAAGGTTTCCTTGTGACCGGCTTGCTCATACCCCTGATAATGCCGATAGATGTTCCTTTATGGATGCTTGCCCTGGCAACGGCTTTTGCAGTAATCCTGGGTAAGGAAGTTTTCGGCGGAACAGGTATGAATATATTCAACCCTGCACTTCTTGCCAGAGCCTTCCTTTTCTTCAGCTATCCGGGCTGGATGACAGGCGACCAGGTATGGACAGAAGGACTGAGGAACGGGAAGAACATCATTGATGGTTTTTCAGGGGCAACACCGCTCTCGCTTTGTGCTGCGGGTGAGACAGCTAAGCTTCCGTCATTCATGGATATGTTTACAGGAACGATACCGGGGTCAATTGGTGAGACATCTGTGATTGCGATCCTGCTTGGTGCCCTGATACTTATTATTACTGGCATTGGCAGCTGGAAGATTATTGTCAGCGTATTTGCCGGAGGACTGGCGATGGGATTGTTTTTAAATGCAGTGTCAGTCAATGCCTATATGGAGCTGCCTTTCTACTATCATTTTGTAATGGGAGGATTTGCTTTCGGGGCTGTCTTTATGGCAACTGATCCTGTTACAGGTGCTCAGACTGAAAAGGGCAAGTGGATCTACGGGTTCCTTATCGGGTTCCTTTCGATCCTGCTCAGAGTCCTTAATCCGGCTTATCCTGAGGGTATGATGCTGGCAATCCTCCTGATGAACCTGTTTGCTCCGCTGATCGACTATTTTATAATCGGGTCAAGCATAAAAAGAAGGCTTAAACGCGCTAAACCCGCACTTAACTTACACGCAAAATGAAACAGTTCAGTAACCGCTATATTTTTATTTTCTCCACTGTTATGGTTGTGGCTGTAGCATCTTTATTATCTCTCGCTGCCACATTATTTAAACCGGCTCAGGAAAAGAACCTCGAGATTGAGAAAAAACGCAGCATGCTCGAATCCATCGGAGTGTCAGCCACCCGTAATGATACGGAAGAACTTTATGACAAGTATATCACGGAAAGTTTTGTTCTGAACTACAAAGGCGATCCTGTTGAGGGTGTTGACGCTTTTACCGTGGTTCTCAGAAATGAACAGAAAAAGAAGATCGAAGAACAAGACCTTCCTGTATTCAGGGCATTCCCTGATGATGGTGAGAAAGTCCTGATACTTCCGGTAGAGGGTAAGGGATTGTGGGGCCCTATCTATGGGTACGTATCGCTAAGGTCTGACCTGAATACGATCTATGGTGTCAATTTTGATCACAAAGGTGAGACGCCCGGACTAGGAGCAGAGATTAATACAACACGCTTTGAGAGCATGTTTAAAGGTAAAAAGCTTTTCGAGAACGGGAAGTTTGTTTCGATAAAAGTTCATAAAGGAGGTGCAGATCCTAATGATATTCATGGTGTTGATGCTATTTCAGGTGGCACCATAACCAGCAGGGGCCTTGAAAAGATGCTCTTTGACTGCCTTTCAAAATATAATGACTACTTCAATAAAACCAGGATATAGATATGAGTAATATGGAAAAGGAACCCATGTTCTCCATGAAGAACATCAAAACATTGACGGGACCATTGAATAAAAATAACCCAATAACGGTGCAGGTGCTTGGGATATGTTCTGCATTGGCTGTCACAGTGAAGCTTAAACCGGCAATCGTTATGGCACTGTCGGTAACAATAGTTGTTGCTGTTTCAAATCTGGTCATCGCAGCTATGCGTAAGTATATCCCGGACAGGATAAGAATCATAGTTCAACTTGTTGTGATAGCTACTTTGGTCATCCTGGTTGATCAGTTCCTGAAAGCTTATGTCTTTGATGTAAGCAAGCAACTCTCGGTATTTGTCGGACTGATAATAACCAACTGTATAATAATGGGAAGGCTGGAAGCATTTGCCATGGCAAATAAACCGTGGCCTTCTTTTATCGACGGACTGGGGAATGGAGGAGGATACGGAATAATCCTGATAGTTGTAGCCTTCATAAGGGAATTGCTCGGATCCGGCACCATTTACGGGTATCCGGTAATTGAGAAGCTTGGGATCTATAAAACCGGATACGAGAATAACGGAATGGTAATCCTTCCTCCGATGGCGCTCATCCTGATTGGTTTGATAATCTGGTTCCAGCGCAGCAGAAATAAAGAACTAATTGAAAAATAACAGTGAGATAATATGGAAAACCTGTTGAACATATTCATTAAGTCGATTTTCGTCGACAACATGATATTCGCATTCTTCCTCGGGATGTGCTCATATCTTGCTGTCTCAAAAACAGTTAAAACATCTATCGGGCTGGGCGTTGCGGTTATTTTTGTTCTGTTGATCACAGTGCCTGTTAATTTCCTGATTGAAAAATATATTCTTAAGAAAGGAGCACTGATATGGCTTGGAGAAGGATTTGCAGATATTGACCTCAGCTTCCTTACTTTTATGATCTTTATTGCAATAATTGCTGCAATGGTCCAGCTGGTAGAGATGGTAGTCGAAAAATTCAGCCCCGCCTTGTATAATTCCCTAGGGATCTTCCTTCCGCTTATTGCTGTTAACTGTGCAATACTTGGTGCATCATTGTTCATGCAGGAACGTGAATATGAAAATGTTCTTGAAGCTTCAGTATTTGGCGTTGGATCGGGTATAGGCTGGTTTCTTGCAATAGTGGGGATAGCTGCAATAAGGGAGAAGATGCGCTACAGTAATGTTCCGGCACCTCTGCGAGGGCTGGGGATTACTTTCATCCTCACCGGACTAATGGCAATTGCCTTCATGGGATTTATGGGAATTAAACTATAATTGATATCATCTTGTAATGGTCTTAGCTGTCACTACTCTCGGAACAATATTATACAGCATAATTGTCTTTCTGCTGGTCATTCTTTTGCTTGTTGGACTTCTTTTATTTGCCAGAGATAAATTATCTCCAAAAGGAGATGTAGAGCTTCTGATAAATGACCGGAAAATAACTGTATCACCGGGTTCTAACCTGCTGACAACTCTTTCATCAAATAGTATTTTCCTTCCATCAGCCTGTGGAGGAGGAGGTACATGCGGTATGTGTAAATGCCAGATACTGGAAGGTGGTGGATCGATACTGCCAACAGAAACAGGATTCTTCACAAGGAAAGAACAGCATGACCATTGGCGCCTGGGTTGTCAGGTCAAAGTGAGGGAACCATTGAAAATAAAACTCCCGGAAGCAGTTCTCGGTATAAAGAAATGGGAATGCGAAGTTGTTTCTAACAGGAATGTGGCCACATTCATAAAGGAATTTGTTGTCAGGCTTCCTGAAGGAGAAAAACTTGAATTCGAACCGGGAGGGTATATTCAGATTGATGTGCCGCATTATGAGGTCAGCTTTAAGGATTTTGATATTCAGAATGAATTCAGACCAGACTGGGATGCTTACAAAATGTGGGATCTTGGTATTAAAAACAGAACAGAAACATTCCGCGCTTATTCAATGGCCAATTACCCTGCTGAAAAGAATCTTATTAAGCTTAATATCAGGATAGCTACCCCGCCATGGGATAATGTGAAAAAACAGTTCATGAATGTACCTCCGGGAATATGCTCATCCTTTATATTCTCAAGGAAACCGGGTGATAAGGTAATGATATCAGGGCCTTATGGGGAGTTTCATATTAAGAAAACAAACAGTGAGATGATCTATATCGGTGGTGGAGCAGGTATGGCACCACTGAGATCCCATATTTTCCACTTATTCCATACTCTTAAAACTTCCCGGAAAGTATCATACTGGTACGGGGCGCGTTCGTTGCGCGAAGTTTTTTATGAAGATGAGTTCAGGGCAATTGAGACGGAATTCCCGAATTTCACTTTCAATCTTGCATTATCTGAACCTCTGCCTCAGGATAACTGGACCGGCTACACCGGGTTCATTCATCAGGTTCTTTATGATAATTATCTCAGCAAGCTTGATGAACCTGAGGATATTGAGTACTATTTCTGCGGACCTCCTATGATGAATAATGCTGTCGTTAAGATGCTTGATAACCTTGGGATACCCGCAGAGAATATTTCGTTTGATGATTTCGGAATATGATTTCTGAGCAAACTTCTAAATAGAAAGGTATCAGTAATGAAAAAAAGTCTGACCGGCACTCTTATCATAATGTTGATCATTTCTTTATCCTGTAAGGAGAAGGAATTAACTTTTTCTGATTTTAACGGATTCACCCAGGGTACAACTTACAGTATAACTTATGAAAATCCCGGCAATATCAGTCCCGAGGAACTTCAGTTCAAAGTGGAGACTATCCTTTACAGGTTTGACATGTCGCTTTCCTTGTATCAGGATTCATCGATCGTTACAAGGATAAACCGAAATGAAAATGCTGTTCCCGATTCTTTTTTTATTGATGTCTTTTCTCAGTCAAAAAAGATTTGGGAACTCACCGGTGGGGCTTTTGATATTACGATTGGTCCCCTTGTTAAGGCATGGGGTTTCGGACCTGATGAAGTGAGAGGATTTAAGGAATCAGCCAGGGACAGCCTGCTCGCACTTGTAGGGATGGAAAAGGTCAGCCTTAAAGATGGTATTATTATAAAAGAAGACCCTCGTGTAAGTCTCGATTTCAATGCTATTGCCCAGGGTTATTCAGTAGACGTAATTGCCCGTTTTTTTGACGGACTTGGAATTAAGAGATACCTTGTTGAGATAGGAGGGGAAGTGAGAGTGAAAGGAGACAGGGGTGGAAGATCATGGAGAATTGGAATTGACAGACCGGAAGATAACAATATGATTGCCGGACAGGAACTTCAGGCGATAATCAGTCTTAAAGACAGATCTCTGGCGACATCAGGTAACTACAGGAAATTCTATGTTGAAAACGGAATTAAATATTCCCACACGATTGATCCGAAAACAGGTTACCCTGCAAAAAACCAGTTATTAAGTGCCACAATCCTTGCAAACGATTGTGCGACCGCCGACGGAGTGGCAACAGCCTGTATGGTGATGGGCAAGGATAAAACAATTGATTTTCTTTCGAAGCACCCCGAATTTGAGGGATTTCTTGTTTATTCAGATGATTCAGGGAACTTCAGGACCTGGATGTCCGAATCCCTGAAAAAGAATATTTCAGAATCAAACTAGAAGTTTTTTCCGCAGGTCACACAACTTCCGGAACCTTCAACGGGATTACAACCCATGTCCTGCTGCCGGGCACATTTGATTCCCAGTTTCTGCATTTCCCTGTTATGACCAACATGAGTTTCGGGAAATCGCCCTCCGGGTTTTATCAGGATCCTTATCCCGAGAAGAGCAAAAGCTAGGAGTAGAATCAGTGCGCTTATTATCAGTAACTTGATAAACATTGTCATTATTTTTACCTGTCAGCCAAAGATAATTATCATTTCTTCTTAATTTTAAACAACAACCACGTTATTTTGTTTATTGTTTGTGGATCAGATAATCATTAACAGGAGATCTAATGAAAAAGCAGGTTAAGATTCTTAATACTCCGCTCAGCAGTGAAGAAATCCTGGCCGATTTCAGGCTTGCAAGCCTCAGCAGGCATCTGAGCATTATTGGCCGTCGTGAGGTACTGTCCGGAAAAGCAAAATTCGGGATCTTCGGTGATGGCAAGGAGATCACCCAGATAGCTATGGCGAAGCAATTCAGGAATGGAGACTGGCGGTCGGGATATTACAGGGATCAGACATGGATGATGGCAATGGGTCTTTATAATTCTCTCGAATTCTTTCATCAGTTGTACGGGAATACCGACAGAAGTGTGTTTACAGGCAGCGGGGGCCGCGTTTTCAATAATCATTTTTCAGTACCTAACATAAATACTGACGGAAGCTGGAAAGACCTGATGAAACAGAAGAATTCTTCATCAGATATTTCACCTACTGCAGGGCAGATGCCAAGATTACTGGGATTAGCCTATGCATCAAAGCTATTTCGTCAGAATAAAGATCTGGAAGGATTCACTACCTTATCGCTGAAAGGTAATGAGGTAGCCTTTGGTTCAATCGGCGATGCAAGCACCTCCGAAGGTCATTTCTGGGAAACGATGAATGCTGCGGGTGTCCTGCAGGTGCCAATGGCTGTTACGGTATATGACGATGGTTATGGTATATCGGTTCCAAAAGAGTACCAGACGACAAAGGGAAGCATTTCAGATATTCTGAAGGGATTTGAAAGTGAAGAGGGCAGACCGGGAATAAAAATATACAAAGGTAAGGGATGGGATTATCCGGGACTGCTGAAACTATATGAGGAAGGTATTGAGGTTTGCAGAAAGGAACATGTACCGGTACTTTTTCATATTGAGGAGGTCACCCAGCCGCTTGGTCATTCTACCTCCGGTTCTCACGAACGCTATAAAAGCCCGGAGAGAATTAAATGGGAGCAGGATTTCGATCCAATAAAGAAAATGAAGGAATGGATCATTGGTCAGAATATCTCAACTGAAGAGGAACTGGCTAATATCTCTTCAGAGGCTGAAGAAGAGGCAAGGGAAGCAAGAAAAAAAGCCTGGGATATGTTCCAGGATCCTGTCAGGGTAGAGCGTGATGCACTTGCAAAGATCATCCGTAACCGTACCTGTCGTTGTAATGAGGAAGTCAAAGAAGCATCAGTCGATGAGATAACGGAAGAGCTGCTTAAGGTTCTTTCACCTATCCGAAAGGATAATTTTCAGGCTGCACGTAAGATACTTCGAAATATCTGTGGGACATGTCTTAAAGCAGATAATCTCCGGATCGAGCTGAACGGATGGCTGAAACGTAATTATGCTGATGCGAGTCATAGTTATGATGCTTATCTGTACAACGAAACCCCCACTTCGGTAATGAATGTTAAACCGGTATCACCTGTCTATTCTGAAAGTTCTCCTGAAGTTCCCGGAAGACAGATTTTGAGGGACAATTATGATAAGCTTTTTACAAAATATCCGCTGCTAGTTACTTTTGGTGAGGATACAGGACATATCGGAGGTGTGAACCAGTCGCTTGAAGGACTGCAGAAGAAATTCGGCGAGTTACGGATAACAGATACGGGTATCAGGGAAGCTACTATCCTTGGCCAGGGGATCGGATTGGCTCTGAGGGGTATGCGGCCTATTGCCGAGATCCAGTATCTTGATTATCTCATGTACGCTTTGCAGATCTTAAGTGACGACCTTGCAACAACACATTACAGGACAGCCGGCAGAATGGTTGCTCCTCTGATAATATCCACAAGAGGCCACAGGCTGGAAGGTATGTGGCATTCCGGATCTCCCATGAGTATGCTGATCAACTCTGTAAGGGGCGTTTATGTATGTACACCGCGCGACATGACAAGAGCGGCAGGATTTTACAATACACTTCTGGAAGGTAACGATCCCGCTATTGTAATTGAACCACTGAACGGTTATCGTCTGAAGGAAAAAATGCCTGACAATATCGGAGAATTCAGGCTACCCCTTGGAATCCCGGAAATCATTAATACCGGGAATGACCTTACCCTGGTTACCTATGGTTCAACTGTCAGAATTGCCATGGAAGCGGTAAAACAACTGGCTGCCCATAAGATATCTGTTGAACTAATAGATGTTCAGACACTTGTGCCTTTCGATCTGAAAGGCATCATCCTCAATTCACTGAAAAAGACAAACAGGATACTCTTCCTCGATGAAGACGTACCGGGAGGAACAACTGCCTTTATGATGCAGCAGATACTTGAGACACAGGGGGGCTGGAATTTCCTTGATTCACCACCCAGAACTCTGACTGGCAAGGAACACCGGCCTGCTTACACAACCGACGGGGATTATTTTTCAAAACCAAACGAAGAGGATGTCTTTGATGCCGTGTATGAGATGATGAAGGAAGCATTTCCTGAAAAATACTGAAAGGTATCTTCCCTGAAGTAAAAATTATATCAGATTGTTTCTACTGGCATGAATTATGTTCGTTTAATTAAACTAATGTTAAAATTGTCAGAAATTACTGCTAATTTTAAATTACTGCTTATCTAATTTATAAATTTGTAATCTTAAGTACATCATAAAGGATTTATGGAACCTGAAGTAGATTTATTTACGATTCAGCCAGAGGACAAGATCCCGGAGAAAGGTAAGATCCTTATCTCGGAACCTTTCCTTCCTGATACTTTCTTCAACAGGACCATAGTATACCTGGCTGATCATAACAGCGAGGGTTCCGTCGGATTCATCCTTAACAAGAAGCTTGACATAAGGGTTTGTGATGCTATCTCGGGTTTTGACAAATGGGAGGAGTATCTAAGCATGGGAGGTCCTGTGGCACCCGACACATTGCATTATCTTCATAACCAGGGCAGTAAGATCCCGAAGAGTGTCTGGGTGGATGATAATATTTACTGGGGAGGAGATATAGATTTCATTCGTGATCTGATAAATGCAGACAAGCTCAGCAGATCGCAGATCAGGTTTTTCCTTGGTTATTCAGGATGGTCAGCGGGTCAGCTTGAAAGGGAACTTAAGGAGAACTCCTGGGTGATCGTAAAAGCCAAAAGCACCATAGCTCTCGAAAGTTATAACTTCGATAATACCTGGAAGAGAGTCCTTCGCAGCCTTAACAGCAAATACAGGATGTGGGCTGATTTCCCGGAATCTCCGGATATGAATTAAATGTGTAATATCTTAAAGACCAATTCTTTAAGGAGGTCGCCCGGTTCGCTGCTAAGATCTCCGAACCCTTTGCTTTTCATATCATAGGTCCGCAGCAGGCTAATTATCCTTACAGTTTTTGAAACATCATAAATTGATGCTGACGTCTCATAATCCCTTACAAAAAACGGATTGATCTTCAAAGCAGCTGCAACATTATTTTTCGATTTATCGGTAAGGTAGTGATATGTAAGCAGTTTACTGAAATAGCTGAAAAGCGAAGCGATTGTGAGAGTGAGTGGATTATCTTTTGGGTTATTTGCGAAGTGATGAACTATCATATTGGCTTTCAGAATATTCCTTTCCCCGACAGCTTTCTGAAGTTCGAAATTGTTATAATCCTTGCTTATCCCTATATTTTTTTCGATCAGGGCTGTGGTTAAAGCCGGTTTTCCGGCTGGAAGGGTAATAATAAGCTTTTCAAGTTCATTGACAATTTTATGCAGGTCGGTCCCAAGATACTCTGTTAGCATTGCACTCACATTCGGATCAGCTTTTATGCCTTTAGTCATAAGATATCTTTCGATCCATCCAGGAACCTGATAATCACGTAGTCTGGCAGATTCAAAATAGACAGCATGGGAGTCAAGGGCCTTGTAAAGCTTCGTTCTCTTGTCGAGTGTTTTATATTTATAATTTATCACAAGTATTGTTGAAAGCAGGGGTTTTTCGACATAGCCGGCCAGGTCTTCTATCTTCCTCAGTGTCTGAGCTTCTCTGACGATCACAACCTGGTGACTGGACATCATGGGGAAACGCCTTGAAGTTTCAATTATTCCGGGGACAGAAATATCTTCTCCATATAATACAAGCTGGTTGAATGACCTTGCACTTTCGTCGAGGACATTCTCTTCAATAAAGTCAGTAATGAGATCTATATAATATGGTTCTTCTCCAGCCAGGAAATAAACAGGCTTGTAAATCCTTTTTTTAAGGTCGGAGATTATTTCATCGTAAGTGACAGGCATTTAAAACTTAAGGTGTTTGACTGATATCCCGTTATCTTTTATTTCTCTTAAAGCATCAATCCCAATCCGAAGGTGTGTTTCAGCGAATCTGCTTGTAACTCTTTTATCACTTGCAGCTGTTTTAATACCAGCTGAAATCATTGGCTGATCGGATACCAGGAGCAGAGCCCCTGTAGGTATCTCATTTGCAAATCCGACAGTAAAAATTGTTGCAGTTTCCATATCTATTGCCATGGCACGGGTCTTCAGAAGATACTTTTTGAACCTGTCGTCATATTCCCATACTCTCCTGTTAGTGGTGTAGACTGTTCCGGTCCAGTACTCTTTTTTAAAGCGTGTGATAGCAGCTGAAATAGCACTTTGAAGCTTGAAGGCTGGAAGGGCTGGCACTTCGACAGGAAGATAGTCATTTGATGTACCATCGCTTCTGATTGCTGCAATAGGGAGTATCAGGTCTCCGACCTTGTTCTTTTTTTTAAGACCTCCGCATTTGCCAAGAAACAATACCGCATTCGGACTGACTGCACTCAGGAGATCCATTATTGTGGCTGCATTTGGACTTCCCATCCCGAAGTTTATTATCGTGATTCCGTCATGAGTTGCAGATGGCATGTTCTTGTCCTTTCCTTCAACAGGAACTCCATGCCAAAGGGCAAATAAGTCGAGATAATGGTGAAAATTGGTCAGCAGGAAATATTTACCAAAACTATCAAGGTTCTTGCCCGTGTATCTCGGGAGCCAGTTATTAACAATTTCTTCTTTGGTCTTCATATGTGCTGAGCTGAATAAATTATCTCAATATCTTTGTGATCAGTCCGGAAGTAATTTGTGTAATAAATCTATGCCACTTCCGGAATATCGTAATGATATAAGTATTACTTGTCCTCAAAAGTACAAAACAAAGTTGAAAGAGTTAAATCTCCCTGCATATTCGTTCAGAATTGCCACACAAAATGGTAAAGAGATGATATTCGATCCGATGAGAAGAAAGTATGTAAGGCTTACTCCCGAGGAATGGGTGAGGCAGAATTTTGTTCAGTATCTCGTTCATGAGGGTAAATATCCTCTGGGACTGATAGGCACAGAGGTTTCATTCGTTTTCAACAGGTTGAAGAAAAGAGCCGATATTCTCGTGCATAACCGGATGGGAGAGCCTGTTATGGTTGTCGAATGCAAATCCCCTGATGTCAGGCTTGATGATGAAGTATTCGATCAGATAGCCACATATAACCTGCAGTTCAGGGTCCCATATCTTGTTGTCACAAATGGGATGGTCCATTATGCCTGCAGGTTTGATACTGCTGAGAATAAGTATAAAGACCTTCTTGCGATTCCTTTTTACAGCGAACTTATTGTTTGAATTGTTATGATAAGAGTGACCTGTGCAATAATCAGGAATGAGGAGAATGAGGTACTGATCGTTCAAAGGGGAGAGAATAGTGATCATCCCTTCAAATGGGAGTTCCCGGGTGGTAAAGTCAATGACGGAGAAACTGATGAGGATTGTATTATCAGGGAGATCCGTGAAGAATTGGCGATGAATATAGTAATATTCAGAAAACTTGAAAATGTAGAATATGATTATGGCAGGAAGCATATCCTCCTGGTCCCGTTCATTTGCGATACGCTTGATGAATTACCTGTTCTTTCTGAACATATCTCTTTCAGGTGGATAGATCCGTCCCTTTTTCCCGAAATTGATTTTTCGGAGGCGGATGTTTTAGCAGCCAGTATTTTTACCAGGGAAACAGTTGGCAATGTGCCTGAAAATCTGCAAATATCACCGGATAAGGAACAAATGGTTCCGGATGAAGAACTTCAGGAGATGATCACAAGGATGTCAATGACAAAACAGGTGAACTGGATCGCCATTTCAGCGAAAGATAATCCGGCTGTTCTGAAGAAACTGATTGAATATTCTTATTCAGCAGACAGGAGGCTTGCAGCACATTCTTCATGGAGCCTGACGAAAGTCTTTGATCTGAATAAGGATCTTATCACTCCTTTTCTTCCGGCCATTATCGGGTCGCTGCAGAAAGTCAAAAATGAAAGTGTCGAACGATCTTTCCTGAAAATAGTGTCTTTAAGTGAGATAAGAGATCTGAGTGAGAAATATCACGGGATACTGGCTGAACATTGTTTCAATCGTCTGCGATCGGGTTTCTCTGCTATTGCCATCAAAGCATATTCGATGGATATCATTTACAAACTGGCACTTATCTATCCTGAACTGGTAAATGAACTGGCGGCTTCAATGAGTATGCTTAAGGATGATAAATCAGCAGGTATCATTGCAAGGAGTAGAATAATACTTAAGAAGCTTGATCGCCTTGATCAGGGGAAAGGATCTGATGATGAATAATTTACTTCTATTTCCTGCTTTTGATAAATTCTACAATTTTCTCAGTTAATCCCTCTTTCAGGGGAAGGTTCGGATCAGTGTATGTGGCAAGGTTTTTCTGTCTCTCACTATCTGCCTCCTTCAGGATGTGATTCATCTTATCAATTATCAGCAGCCGGGCATCGGGTTTTGCTGCTGAAAGTAATTTAGCATCATCGACAGTAGTCTGAAGGTCAGTAGCTCCCTGGATGATCAGTACCGGTATCTTCAGTTTCTTTATTTCAGCGGCCGGGTCATACTTAAACCAGGAGATCATATATGGCTGTACACTTGGGCGGTACAAACTGAGCAGAAGAGGATTAAACTGTTTAACCATTTTTCCTGCCCTGAGGCTGTCAGTGATCCTGTCCGACTCCTGGAGCAGCTGTTCAGGCACCTGACTCTGCAACTGTTCCCTCAAAACTGTATAGATTGGTCTTCCGGCTCCGGCTACCGAAATTACTTTAGATACATTTGTTAGGTTGGCAGCAGCTATCCCGATCAGAGAACCTTCGCTATGGCCCAGGATTATTATTGATGAGAATCTTTTATCTTTCCTTAGGAATGAGATAAAATCAACAACATCATTAATATATGTCTCAAATCTGAGTTCACTTTCGCTTTTAGCAGCAGACTGGCTCCTGGCAATACCTCTTTTATCGAAGCGGCAGGAAGATATCCCGTTCCGGGCAAGGCTTTCAGCCAGAAGCTTGTAGGTCCCGGCTTTAACACCAAGTGGGCTGTTTCCATCCCTGTCTGTGGGTCCTGATCCGGCAATTATCAGAACTATAGGGCTCTTTTTTATCTTGTCAGGGATACAGAGTGTTCCGCTAAGGTCACCTGTTTGTGTCTTAAGAATGAATTCTGTTTCGGTAAACGTGTAGATCTTTTTTCCCCTGGCTTCTGAACTGACAGGTAATGAGATTAGAAAAGCAAGGATGTATAATATATGTTTCACTTTGATTTGATTTTCACCCAAAGTTAGAGATTTTTGATGTATCGTCTGCGAAAATTTCAAGTCTTGCAGATCCCGCAGATAAGCACAGATCAATTCTTTTCACCTTTTCAACTTCTTTATTACTTTTACCCTCTCTAGATTCAGATATCATGAAAATAATTGATACCAGAGGTAAAAAGTGCCCTGTTCCTATAATCGAGGCAAAGAAAGCCCTGAAAGAAGCATCAGAAGGAGAGGTCTTTATTATCCTTACAGACAACAGGACCTCATTTGATAACCTATGCCGGTTTCTAAAAGATAATAAAGCTACTTTTTCTGTTGAAGAGGAAAAAGATATATGGCGTCTTACAGTAACAAAAGGGGCCATACCTGTTCAGGAGAAGGTTGATGAGTTATATTGTGATACAAAGATACCTCATCTCTCTAAAGGTAACTTTATAATTGTTTTTTCTTCAGAAAGAATGGGGGAGGGCGATGATGATCTCGGGAATCTGTTAATGATGAATTTTATTAAGGCCATAAAGGATCTTGAGATCCTGCCCAGGCAGATGCTCTTCTACAATTCTGGTGTGAAACTTGGAGCGGCAGACTCTCCTGCTTCTGCTCATCTTAAAGATATCGAATCAATGGGTGTTGAACTTTTTTTCTGTGCCACATGCTCAGATCATTATTCTTTGAGAGATAAGATCAGTTTAGGTTCTATGAGCAATATGTTTGCAATAGCCCAGATGATGGCTTCAGCCGGTTCTGTTATAAAACCTTAGTCATTGAATCCTGATGTTATGAAAACAGATCTGCTTCAGTTCGTTGACAGCGGAGGTTGTTCTTCAAAGATATCTCCGAAAAAACTTGAGGAAATCATTAAATTTCTTCCTGTTCCGGATGATCCTGATATACTTGTCAATATCGAGACACATGATGATGCCGGGGTTTATAGGATAAATGATGAGCTTGCTCTTGTTTTCACTACTGATTTCTTTCCTCCTCTTTGCAGTGATCCCTACGAATTCGGGCAGATAGCTGCTGCGAATTCAATCAGCGATATCTACGCCATGGGGGGCGATCCGGTGCTGGCTCTCAATTTAATGATGTTCCCCTCTGACAAGCTTCCAATGGATGCATACGCAGCAATCCTGAAGGGCGGGTACGACAAGGCTTCTGAAGCCGGTGTTAGGATAATAGGAGGACATACGATTGATGATCCGGTGCCAAAATACGGAATGGCCGTTATAGGATATGTACATCCCGGTAAGATCGTAACAAATGCCGGTGCAAAACCTGGAGATTTAGTTATCATTACGAAACCTGTGGGGACAGGGATTATACTTGCCGGATTAAAACTAGGGATAGCCTCAGCTTCGGAAGCTGCTAATGCAATGGAATCAATGAAAGACCTTAACGGAAAAGCTACTCTGATCATGAAGAAATATGACATAAGAGGGGCAACCGATATCACGGGTTACGGACTTTCCGGTCATCTTCTCAAAATGGCAAAAGCAAGCAACGTCAGTATCTCAGTCGATCTGAAACGGGTACCCTTGTTTCCCGGAGTCAGAAGACTTGCTGAAACCGGTTGCATACCCGGAGCCTCATTCAGGAACCTCGATTATGCTGAAAATGATATTTTATTCGATAATGAGCCAGACTACGATATGAAAATGATCGCTTTTGATGCACAGACATCAGGAGGTCTTGTAATAAGTGTTCCCGAAGAAAAGAGTGAAAAGCTTCTGGGAGATCTGTTGGCATCCGGGCTCCCTTATTCTTCAGTGATAGGCAGAGTGTCGGAGAAGAAAAGTAAATACCTGATACTTCAGGGATAGACAAAAAACTGAGTAAGTATTCACTTTTAAATAAAAGAAAATTACTTTTATAGTAAAATTCGTTTATGTCAGGTATGCCGGAGCCGGTAACCCGAGAAAACTTTTACAACGAAGAAGGTATATCTGTATCGTCGTTTGAATAAATTATCAACAAATAACCAAACTTAAACTCATAGCATATGAAAAAGATTCATCTCTTATTGATCGTTTTAATCTGCGGACAATTATATGCCCAGAAACCATCCGGCACTGCAGGACAGTCGCCGCAACCAGTTACTTTTACAACACAGCAGGACCATCAGAATATGATGGATCAGCTGGGAATTAAAAGTGTTCGTCCCGGACCAAGCGGTAACGAATCTGCTCCCAACCACGCAAACTATGATGAATCTGTAGCAACACCGTACCCTGATCTGCCTGACCTTTTAACACTTAAAAACGGGAAAAAGGTTACAACTGCCGATGTATGGTGGAAACAGCGTCGCCCGGAGATCAAGGAAGATATGGAACGTGAAGTTTACGGACGTTTACCAAAATATATCCCTCCGGTAAAATGGACAGTAGACATTTCTGAGAGAGAGATGATCGGATTTACACCTGTTATAGCCAAGAAGCTTACAGGCCATGTAGATAACTCGCAATGCCCTTCAATAGAAGTGAATATTGAGATGGTGCTTGTTACGCCTGCCAATGCGCCGGGTCCTGTTCCGGTGCTGATGATGTTTGGCGGAGCCAGCCTGCCTGCTCCGGCACAGCCGAATCCTGCTGAACTTGAAGTTATAAACAGGGCTTTCAGGAAGATATTGTCTGACAGTGACCCGGAAGTAAAAGCAATTCTTGACAAATACCTTGCCTATTCTCCCATAGCTCGTGCTGCTTCCGCATCTCCATTTGGTCAGATGGGACCGCAGACAAATCAGAATGCTGATCCTCCTTCCACACAGCAACTTCTTAATGCAGGCTGGGGTTACGCAATGATAAACCCCGGTAGTATCCAGGCCGATAATGGCGCAGGTCTTACAAGGGGGATCATAGGTCTTTGCAATAACGGACAGCCAAGAAAGCCCGATGACTGGGGATCGTTAAGAGCATGGGCCTGGGGTGCTGCAAGAGGTCTGGATTATTTGGAAACAGATCCTGCTGTTAATGCAAAACTGGTTGGAATAGAGGGTGTTTCGAGATACGGTAAAGCAGCCCTTGTGACACTTGCTTTTGAAGAACGATTTGCAATGGCCCTGGTAGGATCGTCAGGCAAGGGAGGAGCTACATTGCATCGCCGTGTTTACGGTGAAGCAGTTGAAAACCTTACTGCTGCAGGCGAATACCACTGGATGGCAGGGAATTATATTAAATACGGTGCCTCAGAAGGAAAGACTGGAGTGGGTAATGCAGGTCAGCTTCCCGTTGATTCACATAGTCTAATCGCGATGTGCGCTCCAAGGCTGACATTCATCAGTTACGGGATACCTGAAAAAGGAGATGCCAACTGGCTTGACCAGAAAGGCAGCTATATGGCAACAGTTGCTGCCGGTGCTGTATTCAAACTGCTGGGTGCAAAGGATCTGGGCGTTTCAAATGACTATAAAACAGAGGTTAAACCTCCTGTCAACACGGGACTGCTTGATGGTCAGCTTGCCTGGCGTCAGCACGACGGTGGACATACCGATGCCCCGAACATGAAATACTTCATCGAATGGGCCAATAAATTCATCGGACATAAACCTCCCGCTCCGCCTGCCGGAAGATAAACTATGATTCAAAACTTGCAGATATGAGAAAGGCTTTTCCATTCCTCCTGCTTCTATTATTCCTGGGATCCGGATGCAAGAGCCAGGAGTATAAGTATCTTAATTACAATGGTACAGATGCTCCTTTATCTGCTGAAAGCGGGATTAATAGCCCTGTAATAATTAAAATACTTTACGATAACTATGTGCATGTTGAAGGTTTTGAGGCGGACTGGGGCTATTCAATTTTAATTGATGGACTGGAAAAGACCATCCTGTTTGACACAGGTACAAAACCTGAAGTATTTGAAGCAAATTTTAAGAAAGCAGGTATTGATGCTGGTGGGATAGACTATCTCGTATTCTCTCACGAACATAGTGATCACACCGGCGGTCTGAATGCCTTTATAAAAATGAAGACCGGTATTCCGGTCATCATACCTCATTCTTTTACCGGGCATTTTAAAAGCAGTCTGGTGAAACACGGACTGGAACCACTTCTCGTCAACGAACCTGCTAAGATCTGTAACAACCTGTATACTTCGGGTGAGTTTGATTATGAGATCGCTGAACATGCACTTATCCTTGATACAAAAAGCGGCCTTGTGGTGATGACCGGCTGTTGTCATCCCGGGATAATCGATATGCTCAAAAAAATCAAATCAGATTTCAATAAGAATATCTATATGGTTTTTGGCGGATTCCATCTGCTGGAGAAATCTGACAAGGATATGGCATCAATAATAAGTGATATGAAGAGACTTGGGATTGTTAAATGCGGGGCGACACATTGCACCGGGGACAGGCAGATCCAGCTCTTCAAGGAGGCTTTCGGGAAGGATTACTTTGAGCTGGGAGTCGGGAATGTGATCAGGATAGATTAGATAAGGCGCAGAGGCACAACGTCACAGAGACTCTAAGGCTTTACGGCATTATATTATTTATGTTCAAGGGAGTTGTGAACCTGACAAGATCATAAATTATTTGTAACAAAAACGTAACCGGCTAAAAGGTAATTATTAAGACATTAGTAAGTAATTTCGCGCTGAGATTATAAATTGGCATCAGTTACATATTAATAAAACAAACCCGCACGATTAAGGAATGACATTTCTGGTTATAGTTATCACCCTGGTCCTGATCTTTGACTTCATTAACGGGTTCCATGATTCGGCTAATTCAATCGCCACAGTTGTATCGACAAAAGTTCTCTCGCCCTTTTCAGCGGTTGCATTAGCAGCAACTTTTAACTTTGTGGCTTTCCTCATTTTCCCTCTCAAAGTAGCACATACAATAGGAAAGGGTGTGATTGATCCTGATATCGTAACACTGAACCTTATCATATCAGCAGTTTCAGCAGCTATTATCTGGAATTTGATCACCTGGTGGCTTGGACTTCCCTCCAGTTCATCGCATACTCTTGTCGGAGGTCTTGTAGGTGCAGCGATAGTAAGCAGCGGATTCAATTCAGTAATCTATGCAGGCGTTATCAAGATAGCTGTATTCATTGTTGTTGCTCCCTTGCTGGGAATGTTCATGGCGTTTGTGATTTCAATAATAGTACTTCATATAGTAAAAAGGCATTCACCCTTTGTCGTTGACAAGCACTTCCGGAGACTGCAATTGCTTTCTGCATCAGCATTCAGCCTTGGACACGGCGGCAACGATGCCCAGAAATCAATGGGTATTATATGGGTTGCTCTTATTGCTACAGGATATGCGACAAAAGATACCCCAATACACCTTTGGATAGTCCTTTCGTGTCACGCTGCAATAGCTTTGGGAACCCTTTTCGGCGGGTGGCGTATTGTTAAGACCATGGGGCAGAAAATAACGAAACTCAAGCCATTCGAGGGATTCTGTGCTGAAACAGCAGGAGCCCTGACACTTTACGGGGCAACTGCATTTGGAATTCCCGTGAGCACAACACATACAATAACAGGTTCAATAATCGGCGTTGGCGCAACAAAGAGAGCGTCGGCAGTTAAATGGGGAGTTACAACAAAGATTTTCTGGGCATGGATACTTACTATTCCGGTATCCGCTTTAATCGGGGCTGCAATATTCTGGTTTGTTCAATTAATAACCGGGTAATCAAATTACTTCTTATGCTTAGGCAATGAGAAGAGGAATTCTGTTCCTCCTCCTGCTTTGTTTCTGACTATAATTTCTCCTTTATGGAGCAGAATTGCATTCTTTACTATTGAAAGCCCAAGACCAGTTCCCCCGCTTTTCCTTGACCGGCCGGAGTCAACCCGGTAAAAACGTTCAAATATACGTCCCATATGTTCCTCAGGAATTCCTACGCCATTATCGGAAAATGAAAAATAGTAGAATCTTTTATCCTGGTTATAAACAAATATCCTTATTAACGTATTCTCTCCTGCATAATTTATTGAATTCTCTACGAGATTCTGAAATACAGACAGAATAAGCGATTTATTGCCACTTACAGTCACTTCATCTCCTAAGTCAGATTCTATTCTGATCTTCTTTTCTCTTATGGCTGATTTAAAATTCTCACCTACTTCTTTTATGATCTTATTGATCTTTACTTTTTCAGGAAGGAATGAAGCGCCGGCTTCTTCAATCCTGTTAAGTATTGAAATATCATTTATAAGTTCCGTGAGTCTGTCTGTCTGTGCCATGGCTCTCGTCAGGAAATATTTCTGTTTCTTAGGTTCTATCTCGTTGTCATTCAGCATTGTTTCAATATAACCCTTAATTGAGGACACCGGCGTCTTGAGCTCATGAGCAATATTTGAAGTCATCTGCTGCTTTATAATCTTATTCTTTGAAATTCTTGTAATATCATTAAGAATGACCTCAAAGCTTTTATCGTGAAAGATCACACACTGAACAGAAAAAAAACGTCCATCCTTACTGACCTGATATTCAAGTTTCGGAAGGTCAGCATCAGTAATGACAATCTCAGAATTCTTATTGAGGAATTCGGTAATCTCACCAAATTCCGGTAATTCAAGGAAATTTGCCGGGAATATTTTGAGATCTCCTGTTATCATATTCATAAGCTTGATGAAGTGATCATTACTGAAGTTAATTTCCTTCTCTTTTGAGAAAAACGCAACACCTTCATTAAGGGCATTAAGGTGATTTGATAGCTTTTCCTTCTCAATCGCAAGATCATTTTTCGCTTTCAACAGATTATTGTATATCCCGAGAATTTCCGATCCGATTATACCAAGCTCATTTTTAGGAAAATCTGAAATGAAAGGTTTATCACTTCTCAGGCTCAAAGCGAAATCTTTCAGCCGGGTGACTGATTCTCCAAAACGGTTGGTAACAAAAAGCAGTACTATTCCTATTAGTATAAAAAAAAGCAGGATAATGAAAAGGAATCGGAGGTTTGCTTTCAGGAAATTAACGACATTAACGTCATAGATCAGGGCAGCTCTCACGTAATACCTGCTGAATTTTCTGGAATAATAATAATACTCCTCCCTGGTTGTTCCTGATTTTCTTATTGCTGTTCCAAAATCTTCAGAGGACGACTGGATTATTTCCGGACGGTCCAGATGGTTATCCATATTTTCATAATCATGTATAAAGCTGTCGTACAGCACTTTACCCTCACGATCGATTACAGATATCCTTAAGTTTGGATGCGGTAACAATTTGTTCAGCGAATCTATCTGCCTGTAATCATTGGTTATATAAAGAGAATTGATATTGATAAAGTTGTCGACAATACTTGTAATATTTGACAATTCATCATTTAAGGTCTCTGTCCTGTATTCTTTTTCTCGCCGGTACAGATAAGTTATTATCAGGAGAAGCACCAGGCAAAAGATAGCTGAATAGAAAAGCAGCAGTGTATTTCTGAACTGGTTCTTTGAAAATGCCATCAGTCGTCAGGTTTTTCAGAATTCGAAGTAATAACCATAACCTGTCTTGTTTTTCAGACAGGATCCAAAAGTTCCAAGTTTGTTCCTCAGCCTTGTTATGTTGACATCAACAGTTCTTTCTGTTACTATCACATCATTTCCCCATACCATACTAAGAATATCATCCCTTGAGAATACCTTTCCCTGATTTTCAAGAAGGACCCTAAGTATTTCAAATTCTTTTTTGGTCAGTTCTACCTTCTCATCATTAATTATAAGTCTTTTTCTGGCAGTATCAATTTCCAGCTCTCCAAACCGGAGCTTTGCCTGGGGTTTGATTTTATCAGTTTTTGAACGTTTAAGAACAGCTTTAACTCTGGCTGTTAATTCATTAACAGAGAATGGTTTAGCTATGTAATCGTCAGCTCCCAGACTAAATCCGGTAAGGATATCATTTTCGGTGTCCTTTGCAGTTAGGAATATTATCGGAACATTTACCTGCATTTCATTTCGTAGTTTGTCGGCCATTTTGAAACCTGACATGGCGCCCATCATTACATCAAGCAGGACAAGATCAAAATCACTGATATCTCTTTTCAGCGCCTCCTCAGCCGAGTGAGCTGTCTCTGTCTGATATCCGGCGTTTCCGAGATTGTACTGAAGGATCTCGCAAAGATCCTCCTCATCGTCGACAATAAGTATTTTTTTTGTGCGGTTATCCATCTTTGATATCAGATTGATTATAAGCCACGAGATGTAAAGCTATATGTTATTTGTTATTTATGCAATACAGCTTTTCATTATAAACGGTTGATAGAAATGCCCGTCATATCTGCTAACCATCAGATCAACGGGCATTTACAGTCAATTACGCACAGAACACCAACCTAAAACAAAGCATAGCTAAATTTCAGGTGGTATGTTATTCCCGGTTCAAGTTTTGTAAAGAACTGATCCGTGGGATTGAAAGATCTGAAAACAGACTCTCTTTTGTCATTCAGAAGGTTATCAATCTTTAGTCCGATCTGGGCTCTCTTTTCATTTCCGAAAGTTTTACTGAGGCTCAGGTTAAGACTATGAAAGGGCAGGGTATAAATATCAGGACGATCTGCAATTCCTACGTACTGCAGGGTAGTGCCCTGTACATTATAATATAATCCGGCTTCAAGATCGGCCCAGAATCCCCTTTCACCTCCATTGTATGTTATGCCGCTGTTGATTATCCAGGGTGCCTGTCCGGCCATTTCACGATATTTCTCAATCGTCTGTCCTACGCGTGCATTTTCAAGTCTTGAATAATACTCTGTAAGACTTAATTCTATCCTTGATCTTGTGACCGAAATATTGGAGGTTAAATCAAAGTTGTTCAAAGCAACTGTAATTTCCCCCAGGTTCTGGCGGAGTTCAAGTTCTAAACCAAGAACCTGTCCGTTACCGACGTTCCTTGGCTGGAAACAACCGGTCTGGGTTGCATACTGGACTATTTCAATTGGATTATGGAAATATTTATAAAATCCGCTGATTGAGATCAGCTGATTGTTTTTCCTGAATATTTCCCAGCGAAGATCAGCATTATGTATCTGTGAACTAACCAGATTACCATTCCAGTATTCTCTTCCGGCAATGTCATCAGCATCTCTGAACATTCCTCCTACAAAGGTACGGCCGCTGAGGGGATCAACGATCTCAGCGAACGAGAGTTCCTTGAATGAAGGTCTGGCAATCGTTTTGGCATAAGACAAGCGGATATTCTGGTTGGAAGTAAGGCTGTAAATAAAGTTTACTGAAGGGAAGAACCCTGTTTCGTCAAGTAATTTAGTATTATCAAGGATTATCGTTCCCTGCTGGTTCTGACCAGTATATCGCTGCAGATAATTCTCGACTCTCAGTCCCGCAATTGTCCGTAGCCTTTTTGTAAGATTCATTTCAAGAGATAAATAGCCTGAACCGTTTGATGAATTTGCATTGAACTGGTTCGGATTTGAAGGGATAAATCCTGGTTCATAAGTCGTTCCGTTCGTATAATCTGTTCCGTAGAGAGGCCAGAGGTTTTCACTCCTGAAAATCTCATCAGGATCACCTGTAAGTGGAACGTTCCTTATGTTAAACATGAATTTTCTTATCATGAAATCACGCTCTTTGTAACCATATTGCCCACCGAAATTCAACCTTGCTTTTTCTCCTCTGAACATGAATCCTTTTGAGACATGAACTACTCCGATGAGATTTATCTCTGACAGGTTTCTCCATATCCTTTCAGGGAATCCTGATTCGGTATTGATGCGGTAGTCGTTGTTATCGGTGACATATCTGATGAACCGTGCATCGGGATCACTTATTGATGATATTGTCGGAGACAATTTCCAGGTGATATCCCATTTTGATGTATTGAAGGTGGTTCTTCCATCAATAAGAAGGTTTGTTAATGCACGTTCGCTGTATTCAAGATTGTGCTGAAAACCTGAAAAATTGCTTCCCTGATCAGAACCTGTGTAATCAAAAATCCCGGCTTTGGATTCACCATTCTGAAGATGCATGATATTAATACGGTATTTTGAATTCCTGGTTTTAACAGCAAAACCCGCAAGTCCGCTTAATAAGACACTTTTAACCCCGAAGTCACCCTTCTGGAATTCTCGTACTTCAAGATCCATGATATCCGGGTTACTTGAAAGTCCGTAACGGCCATATTCGGCATCTTTATAGAATTCATTATTGCTTTTATATGAAAACCCGAAATTATATCCGATTGTGATTTTTCTCACCGGTATTTGATTTCCGAATGAACCGGCAAAGCTGTAATCCATAAGGTTTGTCTGTTTCATTGCCGCCATTGCAGGATTAAAACCCTCAAGTATTTCCCTGTATCTCATCCCCTGTTCCCCTGAAGGATTAGCGAGGACTGAAGCGAAGAAGGGAAGGTTTTCCGTTGCAGGTATTGCCCTTGTCCCATCATCAAAGCCCAGGAAATCTGTTTTACCTCCCTTATACGTCAGAAAATCACTTTTAAAATGAAAGTCCGGATTGTAACTCGAGCTTAGTGAAATATTGCCCTTCTTCTGATCAGGGAAATCCTTGATGGCTATATCAATGACCCCTCCTGTAAAATCAGCCGGCAGTTCAGCACTGAATGATTTATGAACGATTATATTATCAATGAGATTAGTGGGGAAAATATCCATTTGCATTGTATTTCTGTCCGGATCCAACCCGGGAATATCAACACCATTAAGGATAGTTTTTGTATATCTGTCACCAAGTCCACGTACGTAAACATATTTTCCACCTTCCACAGATACCCCTGTTACGCGTTTCATTGAGGATGCAGCGTCGGAATCGCCCATTCTTTTAAAGCTTGTTGCTGAGATACCATCAGTAAGACTGGGTGAATTCATCCTTATTGTTGTGATAGCACTTTCCGAGCTTCGGGAAGCGCTTGCCGTTATTGTTACCTCCGATAATCCTATTGTAGATTGTTTGAGCCTGATATTGTCGAGAAGAGTTACTTCTCCGGGTCTGACCCTTACATTGCTTATTGTCTGTGACTCATAGGAAATATATGAAATCTTAAGATTATATGTTCCCGGGTCTATTGAAAGATTGAATTTCCCATCCAGGTCTGTCGTAATCCCTACAATAGTACCTTCAGCTACGATTGTAACACTTATAAGTGCTTCACCGTTTGATTCGTCGACAACGGCACCTCTTATGATGCCTTTTTGCGCATTTAAACTGATTGAGATCAGAATAAACGCGATTAGTAGTGTTAAAAATCTGTAAAAGCGCATAATTGACTGTTAATTTCCTGTTATTTAATTTATAGATCCACAGGTCATTGTTCCTGCGGATCTGAGTTTAAAAATATTGAGTATTAAAATCCATTCAGAGAACCTGAGACTGCAGTCCACGACCAACCTGTAAATGCGGATGCATCAGCTCCTACAGTGTTTGCACCTGCATTGACAGATATAGTAAATGCACTGCTGCCATCTTTAAAGAAATCGGTAAGCGTTGTTCCGGCAGGGATTGTTGCTTCCATATTACTGAATGTGCAATTATAATATGTCGGGACTGAATCAAAATCCTGACCTGCCTTAAGTCCGAAGAAATAAACCTTATCGATATCAACATACGAATCCGAGGCATTATTTGCATCATCAAGGTCAGCTATCCCCTGGGCATTGCCTGCATAAACAGTCCCGTTTTTAATAGTGTGTTTAGCTACCATTGTTCCTTCCGGTCCGTCAAGCTCCAGGCACTCGTCACCGGGATTAATTATTATAAAATTGTCAAGTGTTCCGCCCCATGACTGATCAGTATCTATAGCATCGTCTCCTGTATTCCACACAACAACGTTCTTAACATTTACTGTTCCTCCGAACCATTCAATCCCGTCATCATCGTTCGATACAATCTCAATATTTTCAATAATAGTACCTGATCCTACGCCTCCAAGAGTAAGCCCGTTTATCTCATTACCTTCTCCGATATTCGCGCCACCGTGACGAATTGAGATGTATTTCAGGACACCTGAGTTGTCGGCAGGGTCAGTGCCACCGTAAAGCCCGTTAAGGTCGGAAGCAGGGATCCCTTCAATCTGCATAGCTTCAGCTTCGGCTGAAACCGGTGCTTTACCAAGGATCAGAAGACCTCCCCAGAGGCCGCTAATGTTTGGTTCGAGATTTGGACTTGCAACTTCTCCCGGAAGTATCTTATCGGCTACAGAAGTGAAAATTATTGGTGAATCCACTGTACCTTCAGCCATAAGTTTTCCGCCACGGGCGATCATCAGAGCCGTTGCATTTGCTTCAGATCCTTCTCTTCCTTTTATTATTACACCGGGCTGAATTGTCAGTGTAACTCCTGACACAACAGTAATGCGTCCTTCCAGTATATATATCTTGCCTGTTTCCCAGGTTGTATTTGTTGTAATATTAGCAGTTACAGATGTTGTCGGGAATGGGAGTACGTTGACGACAGCTGTACCCTGTCCGGTTTTATTATTATTATCTGTTGTTGTTATAACTACTGATCCTGCTCCTGTTTCTCTTGCAGCAGTGTATGTGACTATAATATTCCCTGAGGTGGCTCCTGCAACACCGTCGGTCTTAATTACTGCTGTTCCTCCGGTTACAACAAGAGAAGAGGATTTATAACCACCCTCCGCAGTATATGGAAAAGTAATATCCACGGATTTCAAGACTACTACCTCACTTGTCGCGGGATTCGTTATCTTAGGGGCACCTTCTTCAAAAATACTCAATACCGCTGTAGCTGACTGAGACTGACCTTCATTATCAACTAATGTAAGGACGACTGATCCGGCACCTGTAACGGAGCCTGCTGTAAAAGTCACAACAATGTTACCGTTTTTGGAACCGGCTGATGGAGCTGTCTTAACAGTTGCAGTTCCTCCTGTTGCCGTGAGTGAAGAGGATTTGTATCCTCCCTCTGCATTGAAACCGAATGACAGATCTACCGATTTACTTACTTCAACATTGGTGCTTCCAGGGGTAGTAATAACAGGTATTTCATATTCTTTTTTACAACCTGTTATACTTATCAGGGCACCCAGGACCAAAAAAATCATAATTTTTTTCATACTTTATCAATTTAAATTTTTCCATTCTTTCACTGGTCAAAAGTAGGTTCACATTGTTACTAAATGATTAAGGGTAGATTACGGTTTGGTTACAAAACAATTACAACATATTTACAATCGGGGTAACTACCTGGAATTTCCGGAATGAGTTTAGGGGACAGGATCGCATTTGTACAGCTTTTTGTAACTTGGAAGCCAAAATCATCAGGTATTCATGATAAGGACCTTTCTTTTTACCGGCTTGCTGTTAAACGTTACCTTTACTTTGGTATCACAGAGTGTTTTAAATCCAAATTACGGGTTGAAGAGTCACGAGACGCTTGTCATTAACCGGATAGATGCAGCATCAGAATCAACGACTATCCATCTGACGATTGAAAACCGGATCGAAGGAGGGACGTTTTGTGCGGACAGGAATATATACATAGTTCATCCGGACGGGACCAGGGCGAAACTTATCTCATCTGAAGGTATCCCGGTCTGCCCGGAAAGCCATAGATTCACATCAATAGGAGAGAAGCTGGATTTCACCCTTACATTTCCGCCTATTAAGCTTAGCACAGACTGGATTGACCTAATAGAAGACTGCAGGGATAACTGCTTTTATTTTTACGGGATAACCCTCGACAGTGATCTTAACAAAAAGATAGATGAATTATTCAGATTTGCTGAAAACGGGGAATCATTTAAAGCGCTTGACGGGTTTATTGAACTTCTCAGGGAAACAGACAGCAGGAACAATGGAATTGAAGGCTTGTTATATGTTAATATAATTAAGCTGGCAGGTGACTCTGGCAATCCAGAACAAGCAGCGGAATTTTATAAAAGGCTCAGATCATCAGGTGTCCCGGGTCTTAAGCATTACCTTCAATACCTTAACGACCAGGGGATAAAATATTAGTCACAAAACCATACGGTGTTACAATTTGCCCGGGGTCCCATCTACGTTGCTAAACACCTTGTAATCAACCGCCGAGCGGTTCAATCCCAATAACCACAGTCCCGTCTGCGGTAGGGTAGCTAAAAGGATGTCAACCCCGAAGTGGGTTGAATAGACTAAATAAATGGGTATTCATCCTTTATTATTCAACCCGCTCCGGGGTTGACATCCCAACGTAGCAATTTACCCCGGATGGGACCGGGGACATTAGATTTTATTGCCTCCGGCAATGTGACTATTCAACCATTTGTTCTGAATGAGACAGGGGATATAAAGTTCTATTGAGTTTGGTAATGTAACTAGCCAGCATTAACCCGGTATGGGACAGCGGATACCAAAAAAAAGGTGCCTTTTTGAGGCACCCTTTTAACAGCAATCGGATTATTTCCTAGAAACTGAAGTCGACTCCAACGCCGATCAGCATAGTTTTTTTCTTGTAAGTCTCATTCGGGAGCATATTGATAGCCCCGAGTTTATGATTTACATCTTTTGAATCCTTTACATAGGCTGTATAGCTGCCGCCTATGTTTATACGGATCATGTCGGTCAGGGAAACTGCACCTCCGATACCGAATGTGTGTGTTGCAAGGCCATAAGTAAGGTCACTCTGGTATTTGCTGTTAACACCCTTGTTAGCGTATGAGTAGCCACCGCTTACGAGGAACATGTCAGTTAATTTATATTCAAGACCGGCCTGAAATGACATTCCGTTCTTATCCATTATTTCACTATTGGCAATATGGATTGTAGGAGTTGTAGCATCAATATCGTGGTCTATTTTATGACCGTAGTCAGCTGATTTGTCGAAGTAGTAGTTACCACCCAGAGCCAGTTTCAGATTTGAAAGCTGAAGTTCAGCTCCGACGGTCAGCAGTGCAGGCATATCATTTCTGATTTTTTCACCATCGGGGAACATTGTTATAGGTGTTCCGGTTGCAGTATAGCCTATCATCAGGTCGGTAGTTGTTTCGTTCTGCAGCTCAAGCTTGGTAGCCATTTCGTATTTGACTGCTATGTTGAGGTTTTCTACAGGTGTAATATTGACGCTGAAGAACGGAGTAATACCAGATCCGCTCTGTACTACATCAGCTGCCTGATCTTCAAGAAGGTTTGAATTAAGGGCATATTTTGTGGAAGCGGCATTGAAAGCACCCACGGCAATGGCATTTGTAAAACCTGTCGGGTCAATGCCCAGAGAGATAAGTCCGGCTCTTACAGATGCACTTATAGGATCATTGGCTCCTACAAGGCCACCGGTAATTGCAGCCTGAAGGTTAGTTGCTGATGTACTTGCAGTTGCTGAAATACCGTCGAGTATCACAGAAGCATCGGTCCAGCCGGATGCAATATTAACCTGGACATCTTTCAGATAACCTTCATAGGTATTTTTTGCTGTTACATAACGTAAACCGGCTGCAACAGAGATAAAGTCATTTATCTTATAAGCCAGGCCACCCTGGAAGCCCAGGAATGTTGATGAGCCTTTAAAGAATACATCCATGCGGTAGGCTGTGGCATTGAAAGGAGCTCCGGCCAGCATCGGGACCAGGTCAGACTGAGACATCTCAAATGAAGGGAGACCGTCTTCATAAGTAGCTCCGCCGCCGCCGCCGATAGGATTAAATCCGGCAAAAATAGCCAGTTTGTCCATCTTATAAGCTGCATAAACAGACGGAAATAAAGGTGCTTTTACAGTTCCTTTATATAATCCGTTGTTAAGATAAGGATAATCACTTTCTACTTCTCTTGTCTGCCAGATACTCTGGTTGGATAGTGAAAGATGTAATCCATTATTCATTTTCATTAATCCGGCAGGATTGTAATAAGCTGCATCGATCTCAGTCGATGCATTCCTGGCGGGAAGGCGTACCCATGCAGCACTCTGGTTAGTATTGGTGACCAGTCCGCCGGCCAGCAGGCTGCCTGCGATCATTGTTCCGATAATCAACGTGAATAGTTTTCTCATAAGATAGTTTTTAAGTTTAAACCTAATGACCTATGCATAAGTGTTTACATAAGCCCCATACTTTTTTCAAAACAGTAAAAAACGGATCAAAAGTATGCATTTATTTGAATTTTGCAATAGGTCTAAAATATTATATTGATATCTAAACATTTGTAAACCTTAAGGGAATCCGTTCGAAAATAGATATTTATATTCAGAGTAGCAACTGTTAAAAAACCAGAACAGAATCAGAAATTTGCAGAAAGCCTCAGGCTGCAATTCCTCTGAGGCTGGATATCTCCCGGTCGTCCCATGTATTCCGTATTGGTAATATTCTTGACCGCAAGTGAGAATTTAAGTCTTTCATTCAGACTATAACCTGCCATGACATCAATCAGGAAATACCCGGTATTATGACCGAGCCAGTATTCATAGAAACCGGGTAGGAAAGACTCCCTTGTTATTGGATTCACAAAAGCATCATCAATATTCAGGATCTTTGATTTAGCATATAAGCTTATCCCGGCTTCAAATTTTTTCCAGTCAGCGTCAAAGGAGATCTTTGCTGAATGTTTTCTCCTGTATTTGAGATATCTGTTTTCATTATGAGAGGCTTCGATGTCGACCGGATTGATAAATGAATAACCCCCTGTAATTGTGGTATTGACCTCCCCTAATGATCCGGTGATGACAAATTCCGCCTCTGTTCCCATTATCTGTGATTCTTCCCTGTTGGTAGCCATAAAACCGAAACCTTCTTCGGAGCTGACCATAATGAATTCAATAAGATCAGAATTACGCATGAAAAAGAATGATAGATCAGCCTGTCCCGAGAAATTTCCGAAAGAGATTCCCTGTTTAAGTCCAACTTCAGCATTCCATCCGGATTCAGGACGGAGACCAGGGTTTTCAATGATCCGGATAGATCCGATAGTAGTCGCAGCAAATTTCTCAGCCATGGCGGGGAACCTGTATCCCTGTCCAAAGGAGGCTCTCAGGTAAGTGTAGTCTGCAGCCTGCCAGTTTAGCCCGGCCCTTAATATAGGCACAGTCCTGTCATGTATGCCGTCAAGCGAATAACTTTCAACACGTAAACCGGCCACAGCCTTCAGGCGCGACAGTGGATTGAATTCAGCCTGTGTGAATCCTGCAAAGGTAAATGAAGTATGATCGTTGAAAAACCTGGAATTCACCTTACTGTAGTTCTCAGAAATACCCGCTGTGAGATCAAGGTAACTTAGTAACCTGTACCTGAACTGGTACTCAGAGTACAGTGAGACAGCATCGCTGTTTTTAGTGATATCATCGGGCAGCCGGTTGGTTGTCGATTGCATCCGGACCTTCAGGTCGTGACTATAACTGTTGCTTTTTTTCAGGGAGATAAACGGATCGACAGTAAGGAAGGTCCCATGGTATTCCCTTGCAGTCGATTCTGATTGTTTCAGGGCTCCATACTCTGCATCTTCCCAGAGGACGAAATCTCTCTTCTCATTATAGCCTGCATTAAGATTCATACCGTATGTAAGACCATCGACCTTCCCGTTGAAATGCTTTAACTTAAGATTGACCCTTCCTAATGTTTCATCATTCAATCGGCGGTATCCTTCATCAAGAAGCAAATGTCCGCTTACAGCTAAATCCGTCTTTCCGAATTTCTGGAGATGGGAGACTGATGTGCTCGAGAATTTCTGCGGGCTCTTCCACCATATCCAGTTATTGTTCCCTGGTTTTCCATAAAGTCCGACTTCAGTAACAATCTTACTTACTGGTATATTGGAAGCATCTGATGTTCTGAAATTAATTACACCGTTCAAAGCTGAAGACCCGTAGAGGACAGAAGAAGCTCCTTTGATAATTTCAATCTGTGAAATATTTTCCAGAGGCAGATACTGCCATTTTATATTGCCGGCGTCTGCTGAAAGCATTGGTAGTCCGTCAATAAGTGCCAGAACACGGCTTCCGGCGCCATAACTGAATCCGCTACCTCCCCTGATAGAAGCCTGGCCGTCAAGCACTTCTATTCCGGTGGTTTTATTGACAAGTTCCTGTGGATCAGTAATATGGTTGGCAGCAAGGAAAGATGTTTTGATTATATCCATCGACACGCTCAGTTCTGCGATCTTCTGTTCAGTTTTATTTGCACTTACAACAATCTGATCTATTTCCCGGAGTTTTGTCGAAAGGGCAATGTTAAGGTCAAGTGTATCTCCTTCGTTCAGAGTTATATCGCGGCTGATGCTTTCATATCCCACCAGCTGGAATATAATGTTCAGATGCCCCGGGTTACTTATTATTTCATAACGTCCATCAGGGTCGGTGATAGTACCGGAATTCCTTCCGTAAATTACATAGACACCTTCCAGGGGTTCACTGGTGAGCTTATCAGACACTTTACCCCTTATAACTCCTCCGGGATCAGAAGTATTTAAAGATATTCCAAGAATAAGACCTGCGATAAATACCAGATGATGCATTATTTCGGTTTGAATGTCATTCTGATCTTATAAACTTTCGCCGGATTAGTCCGGTCGGGTGCTGAAGTGGTTATTTTAAACGACTGGGATGTCAGCTCAACCACTTTACACTTGAAGTATATCGGCTCGGTATCAGGTTTTATCATTATATCTGTTTCTTTATTATCAGTGAAGTACCATATGCCGGTATAGTTTCCGAATGTTCCTGTACCATCCTCCTTGAATTGTGCTTCTCCCTTGAAATTCTCCAGTACTCCGCCCGGGCCTCCTGCATCTATCCCGTCAGCAAGCAGCGAATCTGTTACCCAGATATTTGTTGTAAGCAGTTCGAAGCGCTCAGATTTACCATCTTTATTGCACGAGAAGGCAATAAAAGATAATAAGATAACTGTCACTAATGCAAAGTTTCTCATAATGATCTTATTTTAATGTTCTTAAATGAAACTTTATCCCCGTGATCCTGAAGAAGTATCCTGCCTTCCTGTACTTCCCCGAAACCCGGGGAGGTTTTAAATTTACTTTTTGCCACTAACTCTTTCCAGGCATCTGTGCCTCTTTCGTATTCCACTGTCATCATCCCGTTAAGCCAGTGCTGTACCTTATTTCCATTAACCACAATAGTTGCCCTGTTCCAGATATCAATACCATTATCCCTTTTATTTTGCGGTGCAATAAGGTCATAAAGACCAGCCAGGGTGCGGTTACCTCCCACACCCGCTTTTGCATCCGGATGATTACGGTCGTCGAGCACCTGATATTCACATCCTATTGATGCCAGTGATCCATTATCACTTTCAGTATCAACAAAATATTTGATACCGCTGTTAGCTCCTTTTGCATATCTGAAATCAACTATCAGTTCGAAGTTACTGAATTTATCAATGCTGACGATATCTCCTCCGCCACCCTGGGCTTTTGTTTCCGGGCTCACTGAAAGAATGCCGTCGTGTATTTCCCATCCCGATACCGGGAAAGTCTTTGTCCTGGCGTTCATCCAACCCTTTGATGTTGTTCCGTCAAACAGAAGTCTCCAGCCTTCCTTTTTCTCTCTTTCAGTAAGAGTATTATCAAGGAAGCTTGTCTGGGGGATGATATCTGAATACGGGGTAGCGTATTTTGAGAGATTTTCTGTCATTATCCTGATATTCTTCCATTTAACCTGCAACCCTGCTTTAGATTTGTCTTCCCCGATTGAATGAACCTGAAGAGCAATGAATCCTGATGGTGTGAGATAATCAACTACATCAGCGCAGGGTATTCCGTTCACCCATGTCCGGATTGAATTCCCGATAGCTTCCAGCCTGTAATGGTTCCATTCACCGGGCCTGAAAGCTTTTCTTCCCTTAGGATTATTGTCCAGCGTGTACATCCATCCACGCCGTGCTTCATCGTAAATACCTCCTGACCAGGCTCTTTCTGAAGGATCAATTTCAACCTGGTATCCATGAACCCTTCCATTCTGATATTCAGCCAGGCTTTCGCTTCTGAACTGAACACCGGAATTAAGCTGGGGATCGATCCATGTATCGAATTCCAGAATGAAGTCCCCGTATTTCTCTTTGGTGCATAAAAACGAATTAGGGGAGTTAAGCACTGTAGTGCCGGTTACGATCCCTTTTTCAAGGATAAAGGTGGCTGTACCGTTTATCTGGGTCCAGGCATTAAGATCCTTACCTGCAAGTTTTTTCCATTTACCCTCAGCGTATTGTCCGGTAAGAAGGGTGATAAGGATCAGACTGAAAAAGAATGAAATTCTCCTCATAATATTAGTTTCAAGAATGTATTTCAGGGTACAAGATAAATAATTTTGATGTTAAATTTTTTCAGACAGGATTAATAAAATTGTTTAAGAAATCAGAATTTTAGTCCGGTTTCGAGAATCATAGTCTGAGTTTAATAACTTTGATTGACTTAAGTTAACTATTATGAAAAATTCAGGAAGCAGATCAATCTCTTTAATACTGGTCTCATGTTTTATAATTCACACCGGTGTCTTCGATTCATCTGCCCAGCCGGTGGTGGGTCTTGATAACTGGTTCAACCGGGAGACTAATGCAAAAACAGGTCTTCCATATCATTATCTCTGGAGTGATAAGGAGTGGAGCGGTTATTCGAGGTTTGGGGAAATATTTGAATCGAGAGGGGCAAAGATAAGAACAGTTGAAAAACCGACTGCCTCTGTACTTGATGATCTGGATATTTATATAATAGTTGATCCCGACACGACGACCGAATCGAAGAGCCCCAATTATATACTTCCTGAGGATATAAAAGCGATTAAGCAATGGGTAAGGAAAGGTGGTGTCCTTGCTGTTTTTGCCAATGACGGGCCTAACTGCGAGTTCACCCACCTGAATCAGCTCATGAAGAATTTCGGAATGAAGTTCAACCATGTAACCCTTCACCCGGTCACAGGGAAGGAATTTGAGATGGGAGCCTGTACCAATTTGCCAGCACATCCTCTGTTCAGGGATGTTTCCAAGATCTATATCAAAGAGGTAGCGGACATAAAATTATCAGGTAAAGCCAGGGCTATCCTGACTGAAAAGAATAAGGTGCTTCTTGCTGAAGCCAGGATCGGGAAGGGTTATGTATTTGCAATAGGCGATCCCTGGATCTATAATGAATATATCGATCATGACCGGCTGCCGGAGGGCTTTATGAACAGGAAAGCTGCAGAGAACCTGGTTGAGATGCTCATCGGAAATACGGGAAAGCCTGTTATCAGGAAAGAGATCACTAAAGAACAGACCTTGAATGAGATGATTCTGGCAAACAGATATTTCATTGATAAATGGCCGGATGTGGGAAAGACAATAATCACTGACAGGGAGCGTCCAAGCAATATATGGACACGCGGTGTTTATTATGAGGGCCTGATGTCGCTTTATAAGATCAAACCCGATCCGGAATATCTGAATTATGCTGTCTCCTGGGGCGAGTTTCACAAATGGGGCCTGCGAGACGGTATACAGACAAGGAATGCCGACAACCAGTGTTGCGGACAGACATACATAGACCTGTATCTGATGGATGAGACAAAGACCGAAAGAATCCGGGATATTAAGGCATGCATAGATAATATGCTTTATACCGACAAGATCGATGACTGGAACTGGATCGATGCTCTTCAGATGGCCATGCCCGTCTTTGCCCGGATAGGTTCAATCTACAAAGATGATAAGTATTTTAACCGCATGTACGAAATGTACCTTTACACAAAGCAGTTGCATGGCTCGGATGGTCTTTATAATACCATGGATCATCTGTGGTGGCGGGATGCTGATTTTGATCCTCCTTACAAGGAACCAAACGGGGAGGATTGTTACTGGTCGAGAGGCAACGGATGGGTGCTTGCAGCATTGGTGAGAACAATTGATTTTTTACCCGCTGACAGCCCCTATAAAACAGAATTCCTGACTGTTTACCGGGAAATGGTCGATGCTCTTGTCGCCTGCCAGAGAGACGACGGCTTCTGGAATGTGAGCCTTCATGATGATTCAAACTATGGCGGAAAAGAGCTGACAGGGACATCTTTGTTCGTATATGGCATTGCCTGGGGAATTAACAATGGCATACTCGACAGGGGAAGGTATGAACCTATTGTCAAGAAATCCTGGAGAGCACTTGTTGAAGATTGTGTTCATCCCAACGGATTTCTGGGCTATGTACAGGGAACAGGAAAACAGCCGTCCGACAGTCAGCCTGTAGGATATGAAAATGTTCCGAATTTTGAGGATTTCGGATTAGGGTGTTTCATTCTGGCCGGTTCAGAGATGTACAAATTGTAGAGGAATCTTTTAAGAATGAGTCAATCCTGCGGTTCACGAAGGATTGACGAGTGAGGGATCTCCATTTATGGCAGGGGATATGATTCTAAGGGGTGCAGGATGGTACAAGTTGTGAGTAGTGAGAAATGAGTGGTGAGCGATGAGCAATGAGCAATGAGTCATTCGGCATATATAAGTATAATCCCATAGTTGTGACGAAGAATTAGCACCATTTCTTTTGCATTCTGCATGAGCCGCTGCCAGGCGGCCGGATATGAATAATCCCCAGTCAATCTGGGGGTAAGGAGCCACCACAAGATATATAACCCTGAAGGGGTTTAATGTGTTGGAACTGATAATCACTTTTTGTATTTTTGGTTTTTATCGCTGCATTATTAACTAAAAATTCAACAACTATGTCAAGTTATCGCCAACTTCTCTATCACATTGTGTTCAGAACACAGGATAGTCAGCCAACACTAAGGAGAGACAATACTGATAATCTCTATGCGTACATTACAGGAATAATTAAGAACAAGAACAGTCACCTGTACCGTATTAATGGTGTGGAAAACCATCTTCATATCCTGACTGATATTCATCCATTAGTTTCGCTGGCTGATTTTGTCCGGGAGATCAAAGTATCGACATCAATATGGATGAAAGAAAGTGATCTGTTTCCATCATTTAAGGGATGGGCTGAGGGATATGGGGCGTTTACCTGTTCATATAATGATATGGGGAAGCTTATTGAGTATGTAAAGGATCAGCAGGAGCATCACAGTAAGAAGTCATTTGAAGAAGAATACAGAAGACTCCTCATGGAGTCGGGGATCAGGATAGATGAAAGATATTTTCCGTAGGATACATATTCAGCTCCTTCAGAGCTGAGCATTCGTAGGTAGCAACCTACCCCCAGATTGACTGGGGGTTATTCACATCAAGCTCTTTCAGAGCGGAGTAGCTATAGTGGTCTAAAAAAACTGGACAGGAATTTAATAACTTTAAAATTTCTGCCCTATGAAAAAGTCAAGACGAAA
>MWDJ01000027.1 GCA_002070505.1 Bacteroidetes bacterium ADurb.Bin145
TTAAACCGGAAAAAACCGATATTTCTTTTTTTTAAAAGTGCCTCAACGGCATTATCACGCTTCAGGGCATAGGGTTCATAATCTTTGTTTATGAAAACAGCATTAATGTCATATGATGCAACAAGCTGTTCTTCCCAGATCTTTAATGGATCACCTTTAAATACTTTCAGGGCCCCCCCCGATTTTTTTAGTTCTTTATTTATATCGGATAACTTCTCATGGATAAAATTCACCCGGGGATCATCCCCGGGAAGTTCATCAGTAATATTTGAATCAAAAATAAAAACAGGCAGTACAGGCAGTTTCTCTTTCAATGCCTGTTCAAGAGCCGTATTATCTTCGAGCCGGAGATCTCTTCTGAACCAGTAAATATTAATTTTCATTCCCCGTGAATTTGACTATTCTCTCTGCTGCCAGTCTCGAGCTTATGACAACCATTGGCAGCCCTGTCCCGGGTATAGTTGATGCACCTGCATAAAAGACATTTCGAAATCTTTCATCATAATTCTTCGGCCGGAATCCTCCTATCTGCAGCATCTTGTGAGAAAGTCCGAGTCCGCTTCCGCGGTGAAGATTGAATTGCTCCTGCCAGTCGGCCGGAGTATAAATGGTCCTTGATACTATATGCGGCCGGATATCTTTTCTAATCCGGCGGGAGAAATCATTAATGATCCTGTCAACTATTTTATCCCTGTCATCCCAGCTCTTCTTATACCTGAGATCGGGGACAGGGCAAACGAAGAAAAGACTTTCGGAGTCCTGTGGCGCACACTCAGGATTTGATCTTGAAAGGACATTGACATAATAGTAAGGAGTATCGACTATTTCAGAACTTGTATAGACTTTCCCGGCATAGTCGCGATAGTTATTTCCAAGGTAATAATTATGATGCTGAATTTCCGGAAGCTTACAGTCTATCCCCAGATATATTGTTAGGGACCCCATTGTCCATTCCATCTTATCAAGTCTCTCTTCTGAGAAATTTTTTCTTTTAAAGACCTTACCTCTGAAAACAGCTGCATCGGCATTTATAAGAAAAACATCTGCATTCCACTTTTTACCTTTATTGTCGACCAGGTATTTTAGCTGATTTCCCTCAGCAATAAAATCGTTTATCTCAGTATTGTAAGTGATCTTTACATTTTCCTTTTTAAGTTCCTCTACAATACCTTCGACGATCCTGTACATACCTCCGTTAACATTATAGTATCCGTCATGTTTAAATTCAGTATAGGAAAGCAGGGTATAAGTGGCGGGAGTATCAAAAGGGGTTCGTCCAAGGAAAAATGCCACAAGTGAGAGGATTTCCCTTGCTTCCTTAGAGCTGAAATATCTCCCTACCTGATTCCAGAAACTTCTGAACAGGGTTCCGATATGTGCAGGACCGACTTTTGGAAGTGTAAGGAAATAATCAATAAGTGAATCATAGTTGCTTTTAATAACCACGTTTGTATCGTGGTAAAGCCGTCCGCTTTTTTCCAGATACCTGTTCATGGCCTTTTCGAAACCGGGTTCTTCTTCCCTGAATTCTGCTGCCAGCTTGTTAACATCCTTGTAAAGGTTATATATTTTGTTGCTGTTGCTGAAGCTCACCGTATAAAGGGGATCAAGGCTGTAATAACTGAAAGGAAGGACAATATTGCAATCCCGGGCAAGTTCTTCGAATTCATAAGACATGCTGAAAAAACTGGGTCCTGTGTCAAAAGTAAAACCATCTTTCTTCAGCTGGTTAAGTCTGCCTCCTGCCTGGCTGTTCTTCTCAATTATTTCGACTTTGTAGCCTTTCTTTGCAAGACGCAATGCTGTCGACAGACCTCCAAGACCTGCTCCTGCTATCAATACCTTTTTACTCATAGATTCAATTATTCATTTTTTTTAACAGTTCCGGATAGAGTTCATTTTTAACATATAAAAAAGCAGGCTCCCTTTCAAGAATGGATTCATAAACCCTTTTAGCAGATGGCGTATCATTAATATATGTGTAAGACTGACCTATCAGAACCAGAAGACTAAGATAGTTCCAGTTATTAATGAGCTCATCAGGATGCTTTTCCATAATTTTTTTTGCTTTGAGAAAATACTCAATACCCTCCTTTTTTGAACCCCCGAAAGTGGCGGGCATATAGAACTGAACATTGCCATACTGTATCCAGGCGAAATAATTGGTACTGTCAATAGCCAGAGCTGATTTTGCATTCTCCAGGCTTTTAAGGCCATTTACCGGGGCAGTAAACTTATTCAAACCTAGTCTGAATCCATAAAATGCACATTTATAAGCCTTTATTATGGAAGGATCATATTTCCCCTTTTCAAGAATTTCAAGGTTCCTTTCCGCAAGATTCAGGTATTTCCTTGCCTCATCTTTCTTTTCAAATCCGATGCAATATCCGATATAACCATACTGGTAGTTAATGAGTTCCGCAAGAGCATCATTTTTAAAATTGTCGCCTTGCATTACATCAATGACCTTTTTCCACAGATCCATCCTGTTAGTGATGTAGGCGTTATAGATATCTGTCCTGTAACTTGCGGCCATATTCACGGAGATGAATATGAACAGCAGAGGAATCAGGTAATGCTTCGTCCTTTCCATTGATATTTCCTGAAAAACTTATTAATAAAAGCTTTATATATGAAGATGCCTAAAGAAACTTGTAAAGGGATAACAAAGATTAAGTTATAAAAAATATTCTGCCTGCTTGCAACTGAAACAAACACACGGGTCATTACGTAAAATATAATATAGAGAATCTGGAACTTCAAAGGCAGGTACAAAAAAACGGGGATGAATCCTAATGTAGTGACCAGCCAGAAAATCAGGGCTGAGATGAAGGAGTTGCCGAAAAATTCTATTACATTCTTTGAAAATCCTTCGGTTGCATCTTTAAAATTACTGTACATTCTGCAAACAATCTCCGTGTTCCCCAGAAGGCAGGCTATACGCAATCTTTTCTTTTTATAGTACCTTGCAATAAGTATATCCTCGACTTTATTGTTTCTCATTAACTGGTGAGGTTCAATTGAATTATACTCATTTGCCCGGAAGAGCATAAACTGACCGTTTGCAGCCGCCATAGAAGGGAATCGGAGTTTCCTGACGAAGATAAGAGGGAGAAGGGAGACAAGGATATAATTCATATTCGGCACCGTGATCTTCTCTCCTGCAGTCAGGATTATCTGTTTCGGGAATACCGAAATCAACGAGAGATTATATTTCTTTGAGAACGCAACAGCCTTACCAATCGGATTTCCACTGAGCCTGACATCAGCATCTATGAAGAGAAGATAATCTCCCTTTGCCTTTTTCGACAGTGAATGGCAGGCATGGTTCTTACCGAGCCATCCAACGGGCAGAAAATCTGAATGGAGAAGTTGTATCCTGGTATCCTTTTCCATGTATTCTTTTATGATTTCGACTGTTCTGTCGTCAGACTGATCATCAAAAATCAAGATCTCTATGTTCTTATAATCCTGATCCAGGAGGTCATTAAGAATATTCCTTATGTTTTTCTCCTCGTTCCTGACAGGGACAAGGACCGATACAAATGCAGAATATGATGTTTTAACTTTTGGCAATGATGCGGCTGTGATCATATTGAGAAATGAGACCAGCATCTGTATCAATGTAAAAGCAATTATAATATAAGCCAGCAAAATCATTTTGTCCCTTTTCTCAGATTTTCCGAAATGCAGTTATTGTAGAAAATATTGTATTCCGATTCAACAGTTTTTAAAGAAGATCCATGGAAATCATATTCTTTAAGGCAGGCATAAAGCGAAGGTTTTTGCTCCGAAAAATAATCGATCAGAAAAACAACAAAGACCATCTGGAAATTACCGTTGCTTCTGCCTGTAATATGTTCAAGTCCCTTTTCAAATTTTATTTCCCTTGTATAGATAGAATTGATTTCTCCCTGGGGGAAGATCAATACTAGATTATTTTTATCATTGAGCAGCTGTGCGGTATATTCTATTGTTTCAATTACGCTTCTTGATCCTTTCCTTACAGAGTACCCACCTGACTTATTCAGGAACATTCTTTTTTTCAGCTCCTCCTCAAGCATCATAAAGTAAAAGTATTTCCTTTTGAACAACTTACGGTTTAAATAAACAGTCCAGAATCCATCCCACCAGCTTATATGATTTGCAATAAGGAATACCGGGAGGCCTCTGTCGCGGAATTCACCGCTGATATGAACTTTATGAAAATTCCGCTTTATTTTCCAGACTGAATAGAACTGAAAAAAAGGATAAAGGAAAAAATTATGTTTTGCCTTGTATATCATTCTGATAATCTGAAATATAATGCCAGTATAAGTAAGAAAATGAACTGGCAGTAAAACAGAAGGGGAGCAAATTTATTGCTAATTCTGATCCCTGCGATCTTCAATACTGTATGAAATAGAAGGGCAAGAGTGAACCATACAAGGTAATTCTTCAAGGGGATCCTTCCCACACCAAACGACCACATATCCATAAAGGGAGCCACCTGTTCCATAACGATATCATATATTACCATTGACAGGGAGGCTCCGGCAATTTTTAAGGGAACAGCCAGGTGTGTTCTCTCAAAAACTGCACTTGTACAATAAACAAGAAGGACCCAGTTAAGTCCGATTATAAGCGGTGTGTTAAAAAGCTTGATCCCCAGTCCCTTACCGTAGGAATAATTACCGAAGACAATACCGGTATTCACTCCGGCCACTTCGATAAAAAAGCTCAGTAAGAATATAGATAAAAAGACCAGAAGTGTTTTAGTATCATGCTTTGTGTGAAAGGCAATCAGTATTAAAAGACTTATAAGGAGAATATAAGGTGTAAGAAAAACGAAGAACCCCCGGGTAAAAGGAATTGCAATTCCGATAATTCCTACAACGTAGAGAGTTATGATAAATCCTTTGATCCTGGGTTCCCGGGTTGAGATGTAATTAACAACAGTTTTTACGAGGCTCATGATTTATCATTATTGATCTTAATAATATGTTGATTTACATTTTCATAGATCATCCTGAACCAATAAGTATAATCTGAAGGATTTTTCTGAATATCGTTATGCAGATCATCATATGAAATAGCCCCCCAGTCCTCCACTTCTGACGTATTTATTACCGGAATATCATCTGTGATACCCAGGAAAACATGGTCGAGTTCATGTTCAGTCAGGTTGTTGTCCAGTTTTTCCCTGTAAACAAATGAAAATAATTCACTGAGACTGCATTCAATTCCCATTTCTTCATTAAGCCGTCTTTCGGCAGCTTCAATGTTTGTTTCCCCCGGTTGTGGATGCGTGCAGCACGTATTTGTCCAGAGGCCCCTGGAATGGTACTTATCGAAAGCTCTTCGCTGAAGGATCCATTTCCCTGAAGAATTTATTATGAAGACCGAGACTGCCCTGTGCAATAAAGCCTTATGATGTGCTTCCATCTTCCCGGTGATCCCGGTCTGGTTATCATCATTATCGACTAATATTACATAAGGATAGTCCATAGGCCGCGGCAGGTTTTACTTTTGAAAGTCAGATTATGTTCAATTTATTATATGCCCATGCTTTAACAAGCAAAAGAATTTTTATGTAATCAGGGACCCTTATTCTTTTTTCCATCAGTCTGGAAGCGTGGGTCCTTTTTAAAATCCTTAAGAGATGCCTGTAATAGTAATAGGCTATCAATACTCCTAACCTTGAAGAATGGGGAAGAAGTTTTAACCCTGTTATTGTAAAAGAGAAATCTTCCTCAATATCCCTGACTATTTCCTGTTTTGTATTTTCATCTATCTCTTTTCCTGCAATTTCATGAAAGTAACTGCGTTTGAGGATTTCTGTATCGTTTTTAATATCACGCAGGAAATTCACTTTCTGGAACGCTGCACCAAGTTTTCTTGCAGGGATCTCAAGTTTCTTATAAAGTCCCTCATCTCCGTGAACAAAGACTTTCAGGCACATAAGCCCTACAACCTCAGCTGAACCATAAATATATTCATCAGTCTCCGGTTTTGTGAGATGATCCGATTTGAGCAGGTCAATCTTCATACTTTTGAGGAATGCCTGGATCAGGTGATCTTCAATACCGTATTTCTTTATTGTTAACTGGAAAGAGTGCAGAACAGGGTTAAGGCTTATATTATGTTTAAGGGCATCGTAAAGATCCTTTTCAAATTCGATCAGAAGGGTCTCTTTATCATGGTCATGAAATGTATCTACAATCTCATCAGCCAGCCTAACAAATCCGTATATGCTGAAGATCGCATTCCTTATGTCATTGCTAAGCAAACTGACTGCCCGTGAAAAGGAAGTACTGTATGAACTGGTGATTAACCTGCTGGTTTCAAACGAAACATCATTATATAATTGAATCATAAAAATATACCGGATTATTTCATTAACAAGAAAATAACTTTTTTGTTTATTCTTTGATTCAACAAATGAACTATTTAATCTGGTTCACAAATATTTAAGCGATCAGTAAAAACATCAGCAAATTTAGAAAAATCCTTAATAAGTCCAGTTATAAATAGTCTTCAGGATATATGTAAATAACTTTTTTTTCTTTATCTTTTAGTCGTTAAATCCTGACCCTTATGAATAAGCCTAACATATTTCCGGCAGTTGTATCTGTTTTTCCAGTAATAATGATCATTTTATTATTGACATCGTTCAGTAAAAGCAGATTATCATCACAGGAGGACCAGAAAAGCAAATTTTCATATAAGGATTTTGAATCTGCAAAAAAATGCCGGTCATGTCATCCGGGTATCTATGAGCAATGGACCCAGGCGATGATGTCGCAGGCTTATACACATCACTGGGATGAAATTGAGTATTTCGACCTTGCAGTTCCTCATGCTGCGGCAAAGCCTGATCTTAAAGATCCTGTCGATGGTTGTAACGGTTGTCATGCACCTCTTGCTTTTATAGGGGGAAAGCAATTCCCGCCGCCCAGGCCATCTGAAAAAAGCATGGCAAATGAATCTGTATCGTGCGAAGTATGTCACCTGACGCAGTCAGCACAATCTGATCCGCCGTTTAATTTCAGTTATCTTATTAAGCCGGGTATGACAAAATTCGCTCTCAGAACGCCTGCTGTCGAATCGCCTGCTCATAAGATTATCACTAACGATTTTTTTTATCAGACCGAATTCTGCGGTAACTGTCACAATGAAAAAAATCCTTTTAATGTCTGGGTTAAAAGTACACAGCTTGAATGGAAGGAGGGACCTTATTCCAAAGAGGGTGTCAGGTGCCAGGATTGCCATATGCCTAAAGGCGGACCTTATCTGAACGCCCTTATGACAAAGCCATATAATGATGCACGTCTGCACCTTTTTCACGGGGCTCATGATCCGGGGAAGGTAAGGGGAACAATTGAGCTGAGAATTGAACCTGATATTCGTGAAGCAGAACCCGGCGAAACTATTGTATTCAGTGTTGCATTATTCAACCAGAAAACAGGGCATAAATTCCCCACCGGATCAGTCGAAGACAGGATAGCCTGGCTTCAGGTTGAGGCAACAGATGCCTTAGGGAGAACTTATCATCTGAATGTGGATAAGAAAGGTTTTGAGGGTGAAGAATACACTATATCAGGCGATTACCTGGCTTACCAGGATATGGGAGTGCCGCTTAACCAACCTGATTTCAAAGGAGTTCAGCGCGACGGGATACCTGCCGGTAACAGGATCTTCAGGATGCCGTATTTTGATCCGGAAGGCCGGATGACAATAATGCAATGGAACACTGCAAAACTTGGAGTTGACTACCGCATAGGCCCCAGGGAAACAAAAGTTGAAAAATTCACATTCCGGCTTCCTTTCGATGTAGCTCCCGGTGCAATGAAAGTTAAGGCAGTTCTTAATTACCAGCTTCTTGTAAAACCGGTAGCCGATTTACTTAAAGTCCCGGATGATGAATCAGAGATAAAGATTATTAATGAACATAGTACTTTGGTTACTGTATTACCCTGACTTTAGATTCACTGTATAACCTCCACTAATATGAAAAACAAATATCTTCTAATCAGTTTTCTGGCAACCTTTTGTATTTCGCTTATTCCATTCGCAAATACCATGGCAATTCCTGCCTTTGCCCGGAAATATCAGATAAGCTGCCAGGTATGTCATGCACCGGCAATGCCAAGGCTAAAAGGATTCGGAGAGGAATTTGCAGGTAACGGCTTCAGAATGACAGAGTATGAATCACCGAGGTATTTCATTCAGACAGGAGATGATAAGCTGTCGCTGTTCAGGGAACTGCCTCTTGCGGTCAGGATGGATGGATTTGCCACAGCAAACTTCAGGAATGCAGGATCTGCCGATTTTGGCGCACCCTTTGTCCTGAAGATATTATCAGGAGGTGAAATTTCAGACAGACTTTCCTATTACTTTTATTTTCTGTTGAATGAAAGAGGTTCAATAGCCGGAGTTGAAGATGCTTTCCTGATGTATCGCGATCTTTTTGGTACCGGGGTGAATTTTTATATTGGCCAGTTCCAGGTGTCAGACCCTCTTTTTAAAGGTGAACTCAGGTATACTCTTGAACCTTATTCGATCTATGCCGGAGCCCCGGGCTCTTCAATGGCTGACCTGAAGTATGACCGCGGTATTATCCTTGAAAAGGATATATCAGCAACCGGGACAACCCTGGTTGGAGAAATAGTAAATGGCTGCGGAATTGGTGAAGCAGGCGAAGGCTACCTCTTCGATAAGGATAAGCATAAAAATGTGATGCTGAGAATTAACCAATCCATAGGTAAATATCTTTCTGTCGGGTTTTTTGGTTATTTCGGGAAGGAGGACCTGACCGATAATATCGGTCCGTTTACAAGCTCTATTAAGATATTCGGTCCCGACCTTGTCCTGAACATTGATGATAAGTTCGTTATGAATCTCCAGTATATAAGAAGAATGGATTCAGACGTGTTTGTGGAATGGAATAATTCAAAACTGCAGAATGTACTTACCCACGGAGGCATGGCTGAATTGATTTTTTCTCCCAAAGGCGATATGAGTAAATGGTATCTGACTGGATTACTGAATTGGGTGGAATCTGATTTTAACGACCTCGATTACAGATCTGCAACCTTGCATGCCGGCTACCTCCTCCGCCGGAATTTAAGGCTTGTAACAGAATACACCTATAAATTCCCGGATGATCCCTACGGAAAAGTAAGTGCCGGATTCATTTCCGCGTTCTGAGATCCGCCGATGATTTCTTTCTTCTTCAGTGAGCGTCTCTGGTATGGATTTCTTTACGGAACATAATCCACAGGTAAAGAGAAGAAAAAACATATGAGAGATCAACTGCTATGCAGGCACCTGTCAGCTTATATTTTTTCAGCAGTAACGGTAATGAAAATAAAGTGACGGCAAGTCCGATCAAAGATTTATTCCTCAACAGATTAAGTTTCCCAGTACCTGCAAAATAATGACCGAAAAGGTTTGAGACCGCAATCGCAATTATTCCCGGTGCAAGATAAAGAACCAGTTTCTTTAAACCGGAAAACTCATTGCCGAAAACAAGGCTATATAGTTTGTCCGGTAGAACAATAGCTACAGCCAGTATCAGAGTGCTTATCAAAAAACTCTGCTTCGCATAAAGGAGAGCCTCATTAATGGACTGAATTTTATCTTCAGAATTTATAACATTCGAAAAATGAACTGCCGACATACTCCGGCTTATGATCCAGACGGCTTCAGTGATTGAGACAGCTATTGAGAAAATGCCCAGATCATTCAGTCCAAGCAGGATTACAATGAAATAGTATGACAATCTGTAGTTGAGGAACTGCAGTAAATAATTGAATTCATTTTTTACGCCATAAGACAGTATGCTCGTCAGACCAGCCGATAAAAAGTTCGGTTTTGTAAAAGATCTTTCTCTGGCAAGTGATGCTGAAGCTAATAGCAACAGGATGCCATAACCTATGTAATAAGCCTTGAAGTATGTATCGAGATTTGTTTTGCCGAAGACATAGTATAATAATATCAGGGTACCCAGTATGAGAAAGGGACCCAGTAAGTTTAGGAGGTTGTATTTAGTTATGTCTTTTTTCCCCAGCCAGTAAGATGCTATGGCACTGTTCATTGAAACAAGGAAGCTGATGAGAAAAAGCGGTATGAAATAACCCTTATGAAAAAATACTGAAAAAACACCGGCCCCTGCAACTGAAGTCAGAATTGCACCGGCAAGTGAGATTATAAGCAGCAGTTCACGTTGCCGGCTGCATGCGTTATATGCCACCGTACTTCCGCAAAAAATATTGCTGAATATTGAAATAATTGAAACATTGGCTATAACAAGTGCAATCTCCCCCCTGCCTTCACTGCCCCAAATTCTCGCAGTTAAAACCACCATAAAAAAATTTACGAGCAGTATAAGTCCTTTTGAAAATATTGTAAAAAGATTGTCTTTGGACAGCATGTCAGTGAGTTGATAATGAATCGATAAAACGCAGAAATCCGGGAGCGATCTTCTCCCAGTTGTGTAATTCTTCAGCATCCTTCCGGGCATTATTGCAATGAATCAGGTAAAACTCCCGGTCTTTTATATAATTCATAATCAGGCTAACAACACGGTCAGTATCGGAAGGATCTGCAAGACTTCCGAACTTTTCTATTTCGACCTCCCTGCGTATCGATTTCAGGTCAGAGAATATAACAGGCCGGCCCATCGCTGCAAAGTAAAACAAACGGATTGGAAGACAGTGCCTGTTTTCAAAATTGTTCTCCCGGAGATCAATGAAAATGTCGGTGTCCCTTATTTCAGCAAGATAATTTTGGAAATCAAGTTTCCCGATGAATGAGAAATCAAGGTTCTGATATGCCGGTGCAATGAGTTTTTCACATTCATTCCTGTCATCTCCGGTTTCATACCATCCGATAATTTTTACCCTGACCCGCAAATCCGGATTCTGATCGGCAATTTGTTTAACGACCCTTAAAAATCTCCCAAAGCCTTTCCCGATGCTTATTCTTCCGGAGTAAGATAATCTGAGTTTATCAAGCGATTGCGGAGGCTCATTCTTTGAAATATAGTTCAAATCCGGATAGTAGCTTATATAACAAAATGGTTTCAGAGGGAAAAGGAACCTGTAGGGTTTGCTCTTATACCATTCTCCGAAAATAAATGCATCACATAAAGAAGATGCATATAGATTAAAGATCAGCAGCGTGAGGAAAGTAAAATATTTCCTGAAGCCGCGTTTCCCTGAAAGATTCTTCCCTGAAGGGTACCATTCAGTAATGTCATAGATAATTTTTACATTTCCGGGCTTTGTTTTGCTGAATCCTCTGGCTGCAAGTAGTAGGAGGGGCTCGGAGCAGATAATAATGTCAGGGTTAAATTCATTAAGAAACTCTGTAAAAGTATTGATCTTGATTTTTTTGGAAAGGTCGTCTCCTGAAAAGCAATTGACCGAGATATTTTCTGTTATTTCTTTAAGTGATACTTTACTGCTTGTTATCTCAACAATGTGATGACTGTCTGCTAATGTCCTTGCCATATGATAGAAGATCCTGTCATCATAAGGGTAGTGACCGGATGTCAGGAAAGAGATTTTCATTGGTATCAGCCAAAATCAGCCCGGACATTATGAAGGGCTTTATTATATAAAGATCGGAAAATTTTTTATCGGTTGAATAATATATGACCTACACGGGTTTGAACTCAGATATGATTTTAAATACTCTTTCTCTGGTTTCAGCTGGTGTCGGATTAAGCTCTTCTGCAGAGAAATTCCCGTTTTTGATATCAATTTTTTCAAAGACCATAAGGTAGAGATTAAAGATAATCTCAAGGCTGAGCTGGTATCTCGGCTCAAGCAAGGGAGTGATCCTTTTTATAATATCGCAGCATTTTATCCTGTGCTCTTCAGCAACGTTGCAATAATCCCTTATAAGATTACGGAAGTTATCACTTACAGGATGTCCCCAGGCTATTTCTTTCAGATCGAACCTTGACAGCCTGTGCTTTGCCAGCATATCGTCAGCAAAATAGTTCAGGTTATTCAGCTGATCTTTCTGGAAATCACGGATTATATGTACGAGGTAACTGAATAATGCACAGGGTGTTGCTGCTCCCCTGACATCAAACGGAGGTGATTCATAGAAGCCATTCTTTTTTGTCAGGCTGTTTAGATGAACAAATATAGAAGCAGGGGCCACAGATGCTCCCTGGGAATAATCAATGAATGAATCCAGTGTGCTGAAGCCATCATTGTTTATATCATACACCATCGAACTGGCAAAAGCCTCCAGAGGCCAGCGCGGGATCCTGTACCTATGGATTGTTTCAGTCAGCTCTTTCTTGAGAGAATCGCCCTCACCGGGCATAAGAAGCTTATCGATCCAGTTATTGATGTCTACGGTGAACTTCTCTCTTTCTTCATTTGTAATTACTTTGTTCAGTGCTTTATGATTATCTATCAGATCATCAATTGCACGCATGAATTTGTAACATATCCTGGCGGCGTTATACCTGTCCTCTTCCCAGAAGCTGGCTGCAATCAGGATGTTGGGATGATCTTTTATCTTTACAAAATCAATTGAATTAAAAATTTCAATAAATAATTCTTTGCCGGAGCTCATCTTCGTTTTCAGTTTTATAAAGTAAAACTAAACTATTTTCCTGAGAAAATCCTCTCAGCAACCAGTTTTGCTGACATCAGCACGTTCGGAATCCCATTCCCCGGGTGTGTGCTGCCTCCGACAAAGTACAGGTTATGATATTTGTCATGACGGTTATGAGGCCGGAAATAGCCCATCTGCATAATACTGTGGCTGAGGCTGCCAAACACTGAACCACGCTGGATATTGCAGGCCCCCTCCCATGTTTCGGGGGTGTAGCAGATCTCAAATTTAATATGTTCGCTCAGGTCACTAAGGCCATGCCTTTCCAGTCGCCTTATCACAGCATCACGTGTCTTTTCTTTCAGAGTTTTCCAATCCTGATCCTTCTTTGCATCCACATGACCGGCACCAACTATTACTGAAAGGGTATCATGTCCCGCAGGAGCTGCTCCCGGATCTGTTCTTACCGGGGCATGCACATAGAAAGTAGGGTTATCGTTAACTGATTTATCGATGAAAATACGATCAAGTCCATCCCTGAAAGCGTCGGAAATAAAAACATTATGATGGTCAAGCTGAGGATAGGTCTTATCAAGGCCCCAGTGGAAACAAATTACCGAACATGTGTAATTCATACGGTTGAGCCTGGCAGACATCCGGTTTGCAGGCAGTAATTTGTTATAGACATATGGAAGATCAGCATTAGCCAGGATGATATCTCCGTCTGCTTCACTGCCATCTTCAAGTATTATGCCTTCAGCTTTTTTGTTCCGGATCTTTATTGCTGTAACGTTGATGTTAAAATGGAACGTGACACCTTCGGCTTTGGCCGCAGAGTATAGTTTATCAACAATTGTAAACATTCCACCTTTCGGGAAAAATGAACCTTCAGTAAGTTCAATTGCAGGGATCATTGTAAACAGGGCGGGAGAATTGAAAGGACTTTGTCCAACATAGATATTCTGGAAAGTATATGCCATCAAAAGATGGATATGCCTGAAAAATTTCTTTGTATAGGACCAGGTTGAAATATAAGTTTTGAGTTTCACAAGAAGTCCGATATTACGGAGATTTGCAAATTCGAAAAGGTTATAGAAATTGCGGCTTATCAGTTTCTCCATTCCGAGGCGGTAGAGCTTATAACCTCTGGCTGTAAAATCCCTCGATTTTTCATAGCTTCCGGGTTCGATTGCCTCGAGCTGGTTCCTCATTCTCTCATTATCTGTTGTAAAAGAGATTGTGCTTCCGTCATCGTAATAAATCCTGTACATATCCTTAAGGGGGACTATGTCAGTTCCTTTTTCAAGTCTTATTCCAAGCGATTCAAATACATCCTGGTAAACTTCAGGCATCAGCAGCATTGTAGCGCCAAGGTCGAATCTGTGTCCGTCTTTTATAAGTTGTCCGCAACGCCCTCCGGGGCCGGAATTTTTTTCATAAATATCAACAGAGTAGCCGTTCTTTGCCAGGTATATGGCAGTAGTTATTCCTCCTATTCCGGCTCCGATAATTACAGCCGTTTTATTTTGTGACATATCAGAAAATATCAGGTTTGATGATTAATGATTAGTGCGATAAAATTTATTTTTAAAAAGTGATCTGCTAAAAGACGTAGAATTATGGCAGATTGTTGCATCACCTTAAAAAAACTGAAAAATCATTTATTAAAATAAAGGAATATCTAAAAGGCCATTTTACTCAAAGGTAAAAATAGAAGAGGGTGCCATTTCTGACACCCTCTTTTTTATCATTAAACAGATCTTTCAGAATTTATTTTTTCAACAGGTCTCTTATTTCAGAAAGAAGAGTTTCCTCTTTTGAAGGAGCAGGCGGAGGTGGCGGAACTGCTTCTTCCTTCTTCTTCATTGCATTAATGCCTTTAATAAGCATGAAAACTGCAAAGGCCACAATCAGAAAGTCGAATGTTACCTGGAGGAAATTACCATAATTCCATGTTACTGCAGGGTTAGCCTCAGTTGCAGCTTTCATTACAACTTTAAGGTCAGTGAAGTTTACGCCTCCGAGAAGCAGTCCGATTGGAGGCATAATTATATCACTGACGATCGATGATACGATTTTGCCGAAAGCAGCACCGATAATGATACCTACTGCCATATCGACAACATTGCCTCTCATTGCAAAGGCTTTGAATTCATCAATAAGTTTCATAAGATCAGGGTTTAAAAGTTATACTTAAAATTTATATGAAAATCCTACTCCGAATATCTCTTTGAACTGCGGCAGTGAACCTACAGGTTCGTTGCCCGACACAGCAATTTTAACATCATCATCATACAGAAGGTGAGTGTTAAAATTGACGCCGATGTATTTATTTACCTTCAATCCTATAAGTGTTTCCCAGCTGACATCTATATTTTGGGGGTTCCTGGCATAATTTGAGAAGAGGTCTATTTTCGTAGTAAAAGAGACATTCTTCATGAATTCGCTCTTGAAATCGTTCTTTGAATAAATAGCCCTTATATAACCTCCGATTTCACTTCTTGATTTTTCTCCGGGTGTTACTCCGAAGGCCCCTATTGCTGAAAGATCTTCATCGGTGACGAAAGTGAATTTTGCAGTCAGTGGTGCAACAAATGCACTGAAATACGAAGTTGGTTTGTAATCAAGCCCGATTGCAAGGAGCATATAAGCCGGGGCGAAAAGATTTGATATTTTTTCTTTATCATCATCTCCTGTATATTTATATCCGGGCTGCATCTGGGTTTTGAAGTTAAACAGAGCTGCATAATATAAATTTTTGACAGCCTGACGGCCGTATTTTGAAAGCAGGTCTATTTTATCATCTGTCTTCCTGAAGCCCTGATCACCCTGTTTCAATAAACCATACCCAAGATCAAGGGAGTTATCCCAGTTATCTTTCTCTCTTTTAAGATTGGCAAAGATGCTGAAAATACCATTTACTGCAACTGAATTCTGCCCACCTGCAGCCCAGTTGGTAAGCGATGTCTGGGCAAGATTCACGGCAAATAATCCTCCTTTTTTCCAGCCAAGGGTGGTATCGGCTGAAATAGTTCTCAGGCTTTTTTCTCCTTCAGTAACCTGTCCGATTGTAATAGTACTGATGAAAGACAGCAAAAAGATTATTGAATATATTTTTGAATTCATATTCAGATAGGTTTAAATTATTTTCAAAAAACAATTCAGCCATATTTTAGATGGCTGAATCATATAGAATTTCAGAGAAGCGATTATTTTATTTTTTTAGATCAACGATGCTGGCATTCGCAGCATTTCTTGCAACAGAATCAATCCCGTTATTCCTTCCGCTTTCACTTTTGTAGTTCTGGCTTACACCAATAGTTTCTTTATTGGCGGCGATCACTGCAAAACGGAACATCTTGCCGGGTGTCTGTGATTTAACTATCCTCTTGGGATCTTTTGCATTTTTTTTGACAGATTCAATGCCATTTAAGCATGCAGCCCTGGAAGAATATCCTTCACTGCTGAGGATTGTCTGTCCGTTATCTGCTTTCAGACGGAAACGGAATTCATTTTTTTTGCCACTCTGATAAACTTCAAATTTTGCCATCTCTTTAAAAATTTAAGGTTTATAATTGATCACAAAAATTAATTAAAAAGCAATTACTCTTTAGTCAGTCGGTCAATGTCACCAAATATAATTACAATTTTCCGAAATTGTTAAATTAATTATTGTTAATTACTTTAATCTTATTGACAAAGCAATTTTATTAAAAAGTGGATCCTGCATTTTTCAAAACGGATGTGTGAAATATTTTCAGGGCTTTCTTTAATGGTTGCAAATAATCAACTAAATTGCAGAACGCATTAGCTGAAAATAAACCTAAAAGATTTTTACTATGAACAGGGAAGAAGAATTTTTAACTCATATTAATGAAGGATATTCATGCAAGGGCGAAAGCATAGTTCTGGGCGGAGCTATTCTTGATGGTAAGGTAGTAAAAGGGACAACTGTACAAGTGCCATTGAAAACAATGAACAGGCATGGCCTTATTGCAGGAGCCACCGGAACGGGGAAAACAAAAACCCTCCAGGTAATATCGGAGCAGCTGTCTGAAAAGGGCATTCCGGTTCTGCTGATGGATGTCAAAGGCGATCTTAGCGGGATTGCCGTTCCCGGAACGGAACAGCCATTCATAACCGAAAGGCATTCGAAGATCGGAATACCATATTCAAATAAAGGATTCCCTGTTGAGCTCCTGTCTCTATCAAAGCAGGATGGCGTTAGAATGAGAGCAACTGTATCTGAATTCGGACCTGTTTTGCTGTCAAGGATCCTTGACCTGAATGACATCCAGGCAGGCGTCGTTTCTGTTATCTTTAAATTTTGCGACGACAGGCAAATGGCCCTTCTCGATCTTAAGGACCTGAAGAAGGTATTGCAGTATGTAACTGAAGAGGGCAAACAGGAGCTTGAAAAAGAATATGGAAAAATATCTTCTTCTTCAACAGGGATAATCCTGAGAAAGATCATGGAACTGGAACAGCAGGGTGCTGACCTGTTCTTCGGAGAACTTTCATTTGATATCAGGGATCTTTTAAGGAGAGACAAAAACGGGAACGGATATATCAGCATTCTAAGGCTGACTGATATCCAGGACAGGCCAAAACTGTTTTCTACATTTATGCTGTCACTTCTTGCAGAGGTTTATAATCTGATGCCTGAAAAAGGTGACGTTTCCAAACCTGAGCTCGTCATATTCATCGATGAGGCACATCTGATATTCAACCAGGCAAGCAAAGCCCTTCTTGATCAGATCGAGAATATAGTCAAACTCATAAGGTCAAAAGGAATAGGTGTATTCTTTGTTACTCAGAATCCAACAGATGTACCTAACGGAGTTCTGGCTCAGCTGGGGCTGAAGATACAGCATGCACTGAGGGCTTTTACTGCTGCAGACAGGAAAGCAATAAAACTCACATCAGAGAACTATCCTCTTTCGGAATATTACAAGACTGAAGATACGATAACAGCATTAGGTACCGGTGAAGCCCTTGTAACAGCCTTAAATGAAAAAGGCATTCCCACACCCCTGGCTGCTACAATGCTCCGGACACCAATGAGCAGAATGGATATTCTTACGCCGGATGAGCTTGATTCAATTTACAGATCGTCGGAACTGATCAGGAAATACAATCAGACAATAGACCGGGAAAGTGCCTATGAAATACTTGGCAAAAAAGTAGAAGCTTATGAAAGGGAAAAAGCTGAGGAAGAAGCCAGGAAGGAGTGGGAGAAAAGCAGAGGAGGAACAATTTACAGAAAGACTACAACCCCACGCAGAAGAACAGGTGTTAGCCCGGTTGTAAAAGTGCTTACAAGCGCCACTTTTATCAGAGGAGTAATGGGGATCCTGAAGAAAGTTATGTAAAGATCAAATCAGCAGGCTGGCTGATATGAAGCGGGATTATTCCCTTAGCTTAACGCTGTCCACAAGATACCTGGAGTCTCCTCTCCAAAAGAGAACACCTTTTTTCTCGTTATAATGGACGATCACATTCCTGCCCTGCAGAGTGTCAAATTGTCTGACTATATTTTTATTTGTAACTGAAAAAAGAAATTTTTCGGATGCCAGTGCAACTTCCTTGTTGCTGGCAATACTGCTTAATATCATCTCCCCTTCATAGGTCTTGAACATAATTCCTTTATACGAAAACTTCTGAAGTAACCCGGCCCGGTAACCTTCGCTGTAAGTAAAGAAATATTTGAAGTAAATAAAAACAGTCAGGGTGATAATTATCAGGAATAGTAACCACCTGAGGAGTTTCTTTCCTTTCCGGACCACCCGGGTCCATGACTCTGATTTTGTAATTGCCGGGAATGGGCTCATATAAAAATAGTCTTTATTTTTCAGGTAATACAATAAAAACGCACCAGTTATCTCTAATGAACAGGTATAAAAAATAAAGTTAGTGTTTTTCCTGGAAATGAAATAACGAAGACCAATAAATCCGGGTTGAAATATTTGTTTTTACCGTCCCTTAATCCCAGAGCCTTGTTTCGTTGAAAGAGTAACTGTACTGGTAAGGTATTCCGTTTTCCCGGAGCCACCAGCGGAAGGCTTTAGCGATCCTCCTTTTTTTCAGGAAGATTGTCCCGTATTCCTTAATTGATATTCTGTATACTGCTTTCAAGGTAAATAGTATTAAATGATCCAGATTAATCAAGCTCGTAGCTGCTGAATTTTCTTAGGTAATCGCCAATAGACGTACCAAGCACATCTTTCCGGTTAATCTTACCTTCAGAATTAAGAAATCTCATTAATGATCCCGCACCTCCTAAGTGAGATGCTGCGATCATGCCGGATTTTGTTATGACGACATTATTTATTGTGTCACCGATGAAATGCTGATAATTCCTGAGATAGCTCATATTCACCTTTATTAATCCTTTTAATGCCTCCAGCTGAAGTTCACGCGGAAAAATATCAGGATCTTTCCGGAATTTTTTGAGTGTAATTTTCCTGTATCCGAGAAACTTTAATGTTGATTCTGAAAACTGCCATTCGCCAAAACAACCTATGCAATTGACGCAAAGCCAGTTATTCAGCGATTCACTCCAGCCGAGATCCTGTATAAGCCTGTGAAATTCGTTCTCGTGATGTTTTTTATTGGCATATTCAACTGCCAGTCTGAATTTTGACATCCTTGTTTCAAAATTAAGCACAGGAGCAGCACAGATTTGAAATACAAATAAAGAAATTACCACAATAAGTGCTCTTTTCATCTCTCAGGGAATTCGTAAAAAATTCTCAAAATCCGGGTTGCCATATGGATGTAAAAATACTGCATAAAGATGTCACAGGCAAACGGCACTTGCCCAATTAATGGGCAATAGCGCTTACATTAGAAACCTTTTATCAATGAAATCTGCCCGAGTATTTATTATATCCGGTTCTTGATGAATAGTGTATACATCTTCGTCAAAAATGGAGGGAAATTTATCAGCTTTTCCGGGCGAATTGGCTTTTTTGGATACGAGCGCTATTCTTAAGTTGCAGATAAACAGATAAATAGGTCTTTTTATTAAGATATTGTCAGGCGATTTTTCTCAGATCAGAATTTTGACGAACAGGCATTTTTTAAAGATCGGATTGCCCAATCAGGATGGTTTTTTACGTTTTATTTTTCAGATTATTCAACAATTGCAGATTTTTTTCGAAAACCGGAGAATTAAATTCAGGGTTATATTCAGGATTTACTGCAATTTCACCAGTCTGATGATTAATATATCCTTTGACAAATTTATTGGGAAGAAGATAGATCATATCTGAGTTCTCGTTCCTGTAAGGAGGTGTTTCTGTAAGTACATTCTCGACAGCAAAAGCTTTAAGATCATTTTTTTCAAGCTGACCGGCATAATAATCAAATAAAATGTCGGAGATGCATAAAACTATAAGATAGTCTCCGAATGATTTCCTGCTGTTATGCTTGACAAGGAGATCAAGCCTGTCACGCGATACCGGGAGAGCTGTTTTATAAAATGAATCGGCAAATCTGAAACCCTCTTTGATAATATTCATAGCATCACTCTGTTCCTTTGTGTAATGAATAAATACCCTGGAATCGCCGGCATTCCCAAGAAGAAAATGAAGGGGTTTCTCCTCAAAAAGCTTTTCTGTGAAAAATGAACTGTAGCGGTGAGTCTTCCGGATCTCATTAAGGAAATGCCTCATCTGTTCAGGACTCAGGTTTTTCTCAATCTCAGAAAGCCTGCTGATTGTGGTTTCAATATACAGATTCTTTTTTGCCAGCTGAACATGCAGAAAAATAATATATCCCAGCAGCAATATTACGAATACAACAATCACTATCTCTGTTGCCATTTTAACCCGGAAAAATATCAGCCTTCATTTTTAACTGAAAGAACCAGACAACAAAATGCAAGTTAATAATAATAAGAGTTTTATGAGAATTCTCCTGCCTGTTTTGCATAAAAACCTTATTTTAAATTAATTGGCATCGTCTATAATATAAATTTTATATTAAAGTATTCTTAATTAAATCGTTACTTTTTATGTATTTTCTTTAATATTTCCACAAATACTGTTAATTTTGCAGCATTTTGCCTCAATTGCGGCCATAATATTTATAAATTGAAAAACTTAAAAGCACAATTCGAAAGGATTGCCATCAAGATTGGCAGCAATGTAATAGCACAAAGCGACGGTTCTCTCAATACAACGAGGATGCTTCGCCTTGTTGAGGAGATTGCCATACTCAATAAAAAAGGAGTGGAAGTCATTCTCATCACTTCAGGAGCAGTGGCAGCCGGAAGAAATGAAATGAAGCCCACCAGGAAAACAAATATCATTTCTGCAAAACAGATATGGGCCTCAATAGGGCAGGTAAAGCTTATGTCGACTTACCAGTTCCTGTTCGGCAAATACGGTATACAGGCCGGGCAGCTTTTAGCGACAAAGGACAGCTTCAGGGACAGGCAGCATTATCTGAATATGAAGAACTGCATTACAGCCATGCTTGAGAATAAAGTTCTTCCTGTTGTAAATGAAAATGATACTATCGCGATCACAGAACTTATGTTCACTGATAATGACGAATTATCAGGAATGATATCTTCTATGATGGATTGCGGATCACTTATTATCCTGACTAATGTTGACGGGATCTACACCGGTGTCCCTGGTTGTGAAGGATCAGTCCTTATAAAGGAAATAGGAGAGGATTTTAATGACCCCGGGCAATATATTTCAGCCTCAAGATCAGAGTTCGGCAGGGGCGGGATGATTACAAAATGCTCTATCGCAAGGGAAATTGCATCTGAGGGGATAAATGTATATATTGCTAACGGAACAAGAGATTCAATCATTACCAGTATTGTAAGCGGAAAAGATGTCCCATGTACCTATTTCCCTGCTTCAGTGACGAAAAAAAGCGGGGTCAAGAAATGGCTTTCACACTCTGATACTTTTGCTAAGGGTATTGTTTATATCAATAAAGGTGCAAAAATGGCTTTGCTTGGCGACAAAGCCACCAGTCTGCTGATGATAGGAGTAAGCAGGATTGAAGGATTCTTTAAAAAAGGGGATATAATCAGGATCTTTGATGAAAAAGGTAAACAGATAGGCCTTGGGAAAGCACAGTATGATTCGGAAAAGGCGGTACAGTATATGGGAGAAAAAAGAAAGCAACCCCTGGTCCATTATGACTATCTCCTTATTAATGAAAAGAATCTGTAAACATTTAATATGCTGAAAGAACAATTTTGATTTCGGAAACCGGCAGAAAATTGATATAAAAAGGAATTAGAACAAGATTATAAAAAAATAGCAAAGCTGATGGATTGCACACCAATATTCAGAAATGCACTAAAAGCAAGCAGGGATCTTCGGATTTTGGATGTTGTCAAGATAGACCAGGTACTCTCTTTACTGGCTGATGAGACTGAAGAAAACAGTCAGGTCATTCTTGCCGAAAATGAAAGGGATCTTGCCAGGATGGATGAGAATGATCCCAGGTATGACAGGCTCAGACTTACTCCATCAAGGATAAAGAATATTGCAGATGATATAAGAAATGTTGCCGGATTACATAGTCCTGTCGGGGATGTTATTTATGAATATAAGAAACAAAACGGGCTGCTGATAAAGAAAGAGAGGGTTCCTTTTGGTGTAATAGGTGTAATTTATGAGGCCCGGCCGAACGTTACTCTCGATGTATTCTCATTATGCCTGAAATCAGGTAACGTATGTATCCTTAAAGGAGGAAGTGATGCGGAACATTCCAATGAAGCAATTGTCAGGATCATAAAGAACGTCGTGAAAAAATCAGGGCTTAACCAGGATATCATCAGCCTCCTGCCTCCCGGGAGAGAAGAAACGATCCAGCTTCTGAATGCCCGTGGATTTGTCGATCTGATAATTCCGAGAGGCAGTCAGGCTTTAATCGAGTATGTTCGTAAAAATGCTTCTATACCCGTCATTGAAACGGGGGCTGGGATTTGCCATACCTATTTCGATGAATTTGGCAACGCTGAAAAGGGGCGGGCAGTTATCAATAATGCCAAAACCCGGAGAGTAAGTGTATGCAACGCCCTTGACTGCCTGATAATACATGAGAAACGCCTGAATGACCTGCCTTATATTGTTAGCTTATGCAAGGAAAAGGATGTGATAATTTATGCTGATGAAAAGGCTCATAAGGCTCTTCAGGGAAAATACCCCGGGAATCTTCTTGAAAAAGCTGATGATACATCATTCGGGACGGAATTTCTGTCCTATAAAATGGCAGTAAAAACAATTTCGGGCTTTCAGGAAGCGCTGGATCATATATCACTCTATGGTTCAAAACACAGCGAGGCTATCATATCAGAAAATGAGGAAAGACTGAAAAAGTTCGCGGATCTTGTTGATGCTTCCTCTGTTTATTTAAATACATCAACAGCATTTACTGATGGAGCGGAATTCGGGCTGGGTGCAGAAATAGGCATTTCAACTCAGAAATTACATGCCAGGGGACCAATGGCCCTCGAGGCTCTGACTACATTTAAATGGATAATAACAGGGAACGGACAGATCAGATCATGATACTTCACGACTTATTGCAGGGCATTTATGAAGAGAGAGATCAATAGAATATCAGAGTATTATAAAGCTTTACCAGGGAAAGTATCACTGGTGAGAAGCGCACTTGGGAGGCCCCTTTCTCTTGCTGAAAAGATCCTGTACAGCCATCTTTTAAATGATAAAATATCAGGTTTTGCCAGAGGAGTCGATTATGTTGAATTCCTTCCCGACAGGGTAGCGATGCAGGATGCTACTGCCCAGATGACACTGTTACAATTTATTGTAACAGAAAAAGAAAGCACCTCGGTACCTGCTTCGGTTCATTGTGATCATCTGATAATGGCAAAAGACGGTGCGGAAAAAGATCTGAATGATGCTCTTGAATCAAACCGGGAAGTATATGATTTTCTTAAATCAGTCTGTGATAACCATAATATTGATTTCTGGCAGCCGGGATCTGGTATTATTCATCAGGTTATTTTTGAAAATTACGCATTCCCGGGCGGACTGATGATAGGTACTGATTCGCATACTCCGACGGCAGGAGGACTTGGGATGATAGCGATCGGAGTCGGTGGAGCCGATGCAACGGAAGTTATGGCGGGAATGGGCTGGGAATTAAAATTCCCTAAGCTGATAGGTATCAGGCTGACCGGGAAGCTCAATGGATGGACCTCGGCAAAGGACGTCATTCTCAGGATAACAGGCATGCTTTCAGTGAAAGGAGGCACTGGCTCAGTTATTGAATATTTCGGAGAGGGAGCTGAATCGCTCTCAGCAACAGGAAAAGGCACAATCTGTAATATGGGAGCAGAGACCGGTGCAACATGTTCCATTTTTGGCTTTGATAAGCAAATGAGCAAATATCTTGAGGCAACCGGCAGAAAGGAAATAGCTGACCTGGCAGGATCGATAAGTAACGATCTTACAGGCGATCCGGAAGTATATGATAATCCCGAAAAATACTTCGATAATTATCTTGAAATAAATCTTTCAGAACTTGAACCTCACATAAACGGACCTTTCTCACCTGATATCGCCACACCACTTTCAAAAATGAAGGAAGAATGTGAAAAAAACGGTTGGCCGGCAGATGTAGCTGCCGCACTTATCGGTTCCTGCACAAACTCATCCTACGAGGATATTTCCCGAGCTGCTTCGGTCATAAAAAATGCACTGAAACAAAACCTGGCTTCCAAAGCTGAAATAAAGGTCACTCCGGGATCTGAACTGATCCGCCATATCGCAGAAAGAGATGGATATCTTGATCTTTTCAGAGAGATGGGTGCAGAAATATTTGCCAATGCATGCGGACCATGCATCGGACAATGGGACAGGAAAGATGCTGACAAGCAACAGGTTAACACTGTAATTCATTCATTCAACCGCAACTTCGCCAGAAGAACGGATGGCAATCCTAATACTTACGCCTTTGTGGCTTCCCCGGAGATTGTCGCCGCAATTGCTATTTCAGGTAAGCTGACTTTCAATCCGCTGACTGATACTTTGATAAACCGGGATGGAAAGCCTGTTATGATGGCTGAGCCATCAGGATATTTTCTGCCGGCGGAAGGATTTGGCAAGACAGAAGGTATTGAAACTTCAAAAGGTCCTTCGCGAAAGAAGAAAATCAAAATAAATCCCCGTTCGGAAAGGCTTCAGATGTTATCACCATTTGCAAGATGGAACGGAAAGGATTTTACTGATATGAGGCTGCTTATCAAGGTTAAGGGAAAATGCACAACTGATCATATTTCGATGGCAGGGAAATGGCTGAAATACCGTGGACATCTGGAGAACATTTCCCATAATTATATGATAGGTGCAACGAATTTCTTCAACAACCAGACTAATAAAGTCCTGAATCAGATCACCGGGGAGTATTCGCATGTACCAGACGTGGCATTTTCATATAAAAAGAAAGGAATTGCTTCAGTTGTAATAGGGGAGGAGAATTTCGGTGAAGGATCATCCCGGGAACACGCGGCAATGGAGCCCAGGTTTCTGAATGTGAAGGCAATAATTGTAAAATCATTTGCCAGGATTCATGAAACAAACCTCAAGAAACAGGGGATACTCACCCTTACTTTTGCTGACAGGGATGATTATCTGCGCATCAGGGAAGATGACAGGATAAGCATAACCGGACTTAAGGAATTCTCTCCTGGCAAGAGACTGACTGTAATATTGCATCATTCTGACGGGTCAGTTGATAAATTCGCGGCCGACCATTCCTATAATGAAGCCCAGATAGAATGGTTCAGGGCAGGCAGTGCCCTCAATCTAATTCGGAAACGATTTTAAAGATCGTATAATCAGAATAAAAAGGCAGGCAGATAACAATCAGATCTTAATCAGAGTATCATAAACAAAAAATGGATACAGGGGAAAAAATAAAATTCAGGAATGGCGGGTTAATAGTTCCTGATATGGCAGTGATCCCATACATAATTGGTGACGGGACCGGACCTGATATATGGAATGCTGCTGTAAGGGTTTTTGATAATGCTGTGAAAAAGGCTTTCGGAGGAAGTAAAAAAGTAATATGGAAAGAAGTTCTCGCCGGTGAAAAAGCCTATAAAATGACGGGTAACTGGATGCCGGAAGAAACACTCAAGGTTTTCAGGGAATACCTCGTCGGAATCAAGGGCCCTCTTACCACTCCTGTCGGAGAAGGCATGAGGTCGTTAAATGTTGCCCTCAGACAGGAGCTTGATCTTTATACATGCTACCGGCCGGTGAGATACTTCAAAGGAGTACCCAGCCCCGTCATAAAACCGGAATCAGTCAACATGCACATTTTCAGGGAAAATACCGAAGATATCTATGCCGGGATAGAATATATACACGGAGATCCTCAGACGGAAAAACTTAAGAGATTTCTGATAAATGAAATGGGAGTTAAGAAGATCCGTTTTCCGGAAACCTCATCGCTCGGAATTAAACCAGTCTCGCTCGAAGGATCGGAAAGACTGATAAGACAGGCAATAATTTTTGCAATAAAAAGACAGCTGCCTTCAGTAACTTTAGTTCATAAAGGCAATATTATGAAATTCACTGAAGGGGCATTTATGAAATGGGGTTACGCTCTGGCAGAAAGGGAATTCAAAGATAATGTATTTACCTGGCAGCAATACAACAACCTTGTTAAGGATAAAGGTGAGGAAATTGCCGGTATCGAGATGGCAAATGCTGTTGCTGAAGGGAAAGTAATTATTAAAGATGTTATAGCCGATGCATTTCTTCAGCAAATACTTACAAGACCATCGGAGTATTCTGTTATTGCCACTCTCAACCTGAACGGCGATTATATATCCGATGCTCTGGCTGCAATTGTAGGAGGGATAGGGATAGCTCCGGGAGCCAATATTAATTTCGACAGCGGCCATGCCATCTTTGAAGCAACCCATGGAACTGCGCCGAAATATGCAGGTCAGGACAAAGTAAATCCGGGATCGGTCATCCTTTCAGGGGCCCTGATGTTCGAGTATATAGGCTGGGATAAAGCAGCTGATATTATCTTCGACAGCATGGAAAGGACCATCCTTGAAAAGAAGGTGACATATGATTTTCATCGTCTCATGGAAAATGCAACATTATTAAGGACATCAGAATTTGCTGATGCTATTATAAAGAATATGTAATGAGAAAATAATTTTACGGTAATGGAAAACACTGGTTTTTTTAAGAAGCTTGAATCGTCGGTACGCGAATCATGCCAGATCGATAACGGATTATTTGAAAAATATGATGTTAAGAGAGGTCTTAGAAATAATGACCGTACCGGTGTTCTTGTCGGGCTGACAAACATCGGAGATGTTGTAGGTTACGAAAAGGAAAATGGCAAAGTAGTAGCTGTTCCGGGCAGACTTCTTTACAGGGGGATCGATATAGAGGATATTACACACGGGTTTCAGATGGAGAAGAGGCACGGTTTTGATGAAACTGTCTACCTGCTTCTGACAGGCAAACTGCCTCAGAAAAATGAATTGGAGGAGTTCTCATCACATCTGGCTTCACTCAGGGGATTGCCTGACCATTTTACAAAGGATATGATACTTTCTATGAAGGGGAAAGATGTGCTCAACATGCTTGCAAGATCAGTGCTGGGATTGTACACTCTTGACGATCATGCAGACGATATCTCGCTTGCAAACATGGTAAAACAGTCACTGAACCTGATTGCCAAATTCCCTTCGATAATTGCATATTCCTATCAGGCTCTGCGTCATGCTTATCAGGGGAAAACCTTGTCTATACGTCATCCTCAGCCAAAGCTGACTACTGCAGAAAACTTTCTTCATCTTATAAAAGGGGAAGGATTCTACTCGCGGCTTCAGGCTGATCTTATTGACCTTTCACTTGTGCTGCACGCTGAGCATGGGGGAGGTAATAATTCCACGTTTACAATGAGAGTCACAAGCTCGACAGAGACAGATATCTATTCCGCAGTCACATCTGCGATAGGCTCACTAAAGGGGCCGTTGCACGGAGGTGCGAACCTGAAGGTGCTGACAATGATGGAGGATATAAAGAAAAATGTGAAGAACTGGAAGAATGAAGCTGAGGTTGAGAATTACCTTCTGAAGATCCTGAAAAAAGAAGCCAACGACCGAACCGGAATAATCTACGGAATTGGTCATGCAGTTTATACAATTTCTGATCCCAGGGCTATCCTTCTCAAAGAAAAGGCAAGAGAGCTGGCAATAGAGTCAGGGAAATCGGATGAATTCGAACTGTATGCACTTGTTGAACGTCTCACTCCGGAGGTGTTCCGTAAATTCAAAGGCGAACAGACAGCTAAAGTCGTATGTATCAATGTCGACTTTTATTCTGGATTCGTTTATTCCTGCATAGGAATCCCGAAAGAATTATACACACCTCTTTTTGCCATGGCAAGAATCTCGGGATGGTGTGCTCACCGAATGGAAGAGCTTACCTTCTCGGCAAAAAGAATTATACGTCCGGCATTCAAGAATGTATACGGGCGAAGAAGTTATATCCCGCTTGATCAGAGAGCAGGTTAATAATTTTCTTCTTTGAGCTGCATGAAAGCCTTGGGGTGAAGACAGGCCGGGCATGTTTCAAAAGCTTTGGCTGATTCGTATACATAGCCGCAGTTGATGCATTTCCACCATACCTTGCCGTCTTTCAGGAAGACCTTATCTTCTGAAATGTTCTGAAGTAGTTTCAGGTAACGTTTTTCATGTTCTTCTTCAACTTTGGCGATCATCTTAAAAGCTGTAGCAATTTCCGGAAAACCTTCAGCTTTGGCCACTTCAGCAAAATGCGGATAAAGATCAGCCCACTCTTCATGTTCTCCTTCAGCAGCAGCTTTGAGGTTTTCTTTTGTGGTTCCTATGACCCCGGCAGGATATGATGCAGTGATTTCAGTCATTCCTCCTTCGAGGAATTTGAAAAATCTTTTAGCATGTTCCTTTTCCTGGAGAGAGGTCTCCATGAAAATATTTGCTATCTGTTCAAAGCCTTCTTTCCTTGCTGCACTTGCAAAGAATTCATACCTGTTTCTGGCTTGTGATTCACCTGCAAAAGACTTAAGCAGGTTCTGCTCCGTTCGTGTACCTTTCATTGATTTAGACATAATGTATTACTTTAAGTTTGACTTTTGTGATTTCAGGTTACCTACTAAAATACAATATTTCCACTTTAAGTGTACTTCTGCCTTTCTATAATCAATCATTAAACCTTGGATTTACTACGTTATTATAAATAGATCCGAAAGTATAGGAAAAACCAATACTGGTATAATATGTATAAGTTGTTTTCTGTGCTTTCCTTTGTAGCAGAACATCCTCAAGAGCCATATCACCTCTGGGCAGGAAAATCTGATCGTGAACCATAGAGACCTGTCCCTGAATATTGAATGAAATCCCTTTAAATATCCTCACGCTGGCATATGTGTAAAGCCGCAGTTTATTATATGACCAGTCAAAAAAATAGTTACTCCACGAGAGTGTGGAAGAGATTGATCCCCATTTCTGGATATACGACATATAAGCAGAGAGAGAATGAAATGCAACAGTTTCCTTTTGTTTAAACCGTGAAGTCTCTTCAGTATAATTATTGATTTCCACTCCGGCCCGATATAAGAACGTTAATATACGCCGTGTTGATTCTGCATATGGGAAAATATCATATTCAATACCCGGAGCAAATTTTATAGAAAGGTCATAATTGTTATATGGATAAGATTGAACTGTCACTGATGCTCCACCGGACCAATGGTTATTTATGCTCTTAACATATGACAGATAAGCATATTTCTGCTCATATGTGCTGATATAGGTCGTATCAGTATCTCCAAACTTATAAGAGATCTTGTCTTTTTCATTATAAAGACTAAAATTTGATTCAAATTTTGATTTTTCTGTTATCCGGTTGGCAGAGAAACTTGTTGACAGGTAATTGACTTTGCGAGATGACTGCCCGTTCAAATAACCGGAAAGAGAAGTTCTGAAAACCCAGCTGTTCCATTTGTCAGATGAAACTGTTTCAGTCAGGGGCTTATTGAAATTGATATTAATATACTCTGAAAGAGGTGTTTTTTGTATATATCGCATTAATCCCATTTTTAATGTTTTTACTTCTTTTGCTCTTCTTGTGTCAGAGGTTTCATCAGGATTGATATTACATTTTACTGTATCGGCCATCCCATTGTATTTCCCCTGGCCGACAATAAAAAAAGTTGATACGTACCCGCCGGAACCAGTACTCTCCTGTGTTGAGATAATATATACATCTGCATCCTGCCTGTCACGAACATAGTTGATATAAGGAATTTCCTTTTTTATGTAATCAGATGCAGTCATAAATACATTAAGGGCGTTTACCCTCAGAGTATCGCTCTGAGAATCCGGAAGCTGTGAAAACATCGGGATAGAAAATACAGTAAGCACAAGCGGGAGGAGGAGTTTTTTCATGGATATTTGGTTGGGTTAACAAAGTAACATAACTACTAAATTAGGCATATATTGTTATGAGATCCCATTTTTAGTGAGGATTAACAAATCATTAACACAAATGAAAAGAAAACCGGCATCAGAATTCCGATACCGGTCGTCATGGAAATATAAGGAATGAAAAACCAGGAAGCTACTTTTCTATTCTCCGCCGATGTTCGATCCGGTCCAGTCCCTCTTCTGTCATTAACCATAACCTGTTCCGCGGATCGGAGATATAATAATTTTCATCTATTGAGTGATAAAGGCTTTCTGTAGTCCGGTCCATAATTATTACAGTTCCTTCAGGAGCATATACACTCAGCCAGACTTCATCGAAGGACCATTTTCTTCCGGGGGGGATTCTGGAAAATTCATCAATTATCAGTGAATCACCTGAGATCCTGTAGTTGTATATAAGTTCTTCAGCTTTCTGAAGGGCGTCATTACGGTTTCGTCCGGCTGAACGCTTGTAAATCTCCAGGCTGACAGAGTTCTCTTCAGATTGATGAATATTTATGAATGTGCGCAGGTATAATTCTTTCTTTTCATCTGAAATGAAAATTTCATATTCTTCATCAGGAATTGCTATCTCGTTGTCGTATTTTATGTCTGACAGCCTGGCACCTGAAACAATGTAAAGAGTATCCGGAGTGATTTTAAAATAATCCCGTGTAACTGAACGGGCAGTCTCGACATAACTGATCCCTTCATTGAACAGTATTATTGAAAGAGCTGCCGCACTTAATACCCACAGGACAAACCCTCCAAGCAAAATAAATCCGTCTCTTGCCCTGAACCAGAAGATCATTTTAATCCCTCCATAGATGATTGCCAGCAGGGGCAGGGTAATTGTCAATGTAATAAGGACTTTTGCCCATGGCACTATTGCCGGGGATATTATATAGTTCAGGAAGTCCGGCAGGTAACTTAGGTGAACTCCTTCAATATTCGTTGAAAAAGCTCCGGGGTATTTGAAAATGAAAACCATAAAAAATACCAGCAATGCAAGGAAACATCCAACAACAAGTAATACTCCGGTTATTATTAAAAAAATCCGCAAACAGATAAACAGAACTCTGCCAATTGCCCTGAACACTTCATTTACCGCGTTCCCGGCTCTCGATGAGGTGGTATATTGTTGATTATAAGGATTTTCGGTTGCTGCTGATCTCCTCTGGTTTGAGAAATACATTTCCTTCTTCTGAGACTCAGTGACTGCTGAAGGAAGTGAAATCCATAAAGCCAGGTAGATAAAAAATCCAATTCCAAACATCAATGCCAGAACCACGAACAGAATTCTGAACCATACAGGATCAGTATCAAGATATGCTCCAAAGCCTCCGCATACTCCTCCGATTATCCGGTCATCGGTATTCCTGTACAGTTTTTTTCTTTGCGCCCCGGAATACGCATATTTTGTCTCCTCCTCAGCTGCCTGCCCGAAATCTTCAGGTTTGCCTATGATTGCTATCATATCTTCGACATTCTGACGGTTTATGACACCTGCGAGTCCCTTTTGAGACTGGAAAATTTCTGCTATCCGGGATTCTATATCTTCAATAGTTTCATTGCCTCCCGGAGTATGCCTGAACTTCAGATCTATAGCCTGAAGGTAATTGCGAAGGATGTGATAGGCTTCTTCGTCAATGCTGAAGAGAACTCCACCCAGGTTTATACTTATTGTTTTATCCATCTTCATCAGTATTTAAGGTTAGAAATCGGTTATCTGGAACGAATGAGATTGACAGATTCAACCAGTTCATCCCATGCCCTGTCCAGATCGGCCAGATATTCCTTACCGGCAGGAGTCAGTTCATAATATTTCCGGGGAGGTCCCTGCTGTGATTCTTCCCAGCGGTAACTTAATAATCCTGAATTCTTTTGCCTCGTCAGAAGAGGATAGAGCGTGCCTTCTACCACAATGACCCGGGCTTCCTTAAGTTCTCTGATTATGTCACTCGCGTAGCATGAACTCCTGGATAGTACTGATAGTATACAGTATTCCAGGATACCTTTTCGCATTTGCGCTTTTGTATTTTCCAGATCCATACTCTTGATTTTTTAATTTAACTTACTTATAACTTCCCGGTCATTCTTCCATTATAGTTTCATATTTTTTCTGACTGCGTCAAATTCATTTTTTACGGCTTGTGTTATGTTATGAATATTGACAGGTTCTCCTTTCATTTCAATTTTCTGAGAGGTAGTTTTTGCCTCGGGCAGAACAATATACAGTATGAGATAAATGAGAACGCCCATTCCACCCATTATGGCGGCGATTATGAATATTACCCTCATGATCCAGGGATCTATATTCCAGTAGGCACCCATTCCCGCACATACCCCTCCAATGATACGGTGTTCAGTGTCGCGGTACATCCTGTGATATCCTGGCCTGGCAAATTTTCCCCCGGCAGTCGAATCATCGTGATCCGAAAAATCTTCAGGATTACCAAGGGTTGCAATGACTGACCTGACATCATCAATATTTATAACCTGTTTATATGTTGTCAGTTTAGTCCTCAATAATTCAGCGATCCTTGATTCTATATCAGATAAAATTTCTGAAGAACTGTCTTCACCTGCAAAATGAAGCTCAAGGTTCTTCAGATACCTTTTAAGTTCAGAATAAGCATCTTCATCAATGTTGAATGAATAACCGCCAATATTTACACTTACAGTTATTTTCATGGTTCTTAATTTTATTTACTACTATATATGACAAGAAACAATACAATGCAAAGATATATAATAATTATAATAGTATGCAATACATAGTAGTAAAAAATTATAATTATTTAATTAAAAAGCTGGATATTAGATATATAGAAAAGATAAATTTTTTTACTGAAGCCTGCTCTTGTAAAGAATGTTTATATTTATGCTGATAATTATGATAATGAAGAAATACAAATGGGGAATTCTGGCCCCCGGAAAGATGTCAGCGAAATTTTCAAAAGCTTTGAAGTTTCTGGAAAATGCGGAGCTGTATGCTGTAGGATCGCGTGATTTATCGAGGTCAAAGAGATTTGCTGAGGAGCATGGTTTTAAAAAATTTTATGGAAGCTATGAAGATCTGGCAAAAGATCCTGATGTTGAAGTAATATATATAGCTTCTCCACATTCACACCACAAAGAACATACATTGTTATGTCTGAATAACGGTAAACATGTTGTCTGTGAAAAGGCGTTTGCGCTTAATGCGAAAGAGGTGGATGAAATGATTGAACTGTCGAACAAGAAAGGTCTCTTTCTGATGGAAGCATTATGGCCTCCGTTCCAGCCTTTTTACAAAAAGGCTTCAGAAATAATAAAATCAGGGCTGCCTGGCGGGATCAGGCATCTGAACGGATATTTTTCATTCATACCCCCCTATGATCCTGAAGAACGTAAATTCAATCCACTGCTTGGAGGAGGTTCACTGCTTGATATTGGTATTTACCCGGTTATTGATGCTCTGACTTTTATAGGAATCCCCGATGAGATAAAAGCATTTGCTGTATATGCTGATTCGGGGAGTGAGGTAACAGCAAATATCATTTTCAGGTATAAGGATGGGAGGACAGCTTTTTTATACAGCTCCTATAAAACTGATAATGGCATTGGATGCGACCTGCTGTGTGAAAATGGCAATATGACTGTCTCACGCGGGCGTGATATGAATCAGAGAGTCATATTGAAACTGCACGGGGAGGATGAGAAAGTGTACAAATTCAATCCTCCGGCAATGGGCTATCACTGGGAAGCAGAAGAAGTAATGCGCTGTCTTGATAAAGGATTGACTGAGAGTCCAGTAGTACCTCTTTCATTCAGTCGTAACCTTATAAGGACACTCGACAGGATAAGAGAAGCTGCCGGAATATCCTTCCCGGCAGAAAAATGAATAATTCCTGACATTTTATGCAAACATCCGGATCCGGATCTGAAGAAACATTTTACAGGAAAAAATTCTTCCTCAGCCTTATAATACCGGGGATATTCATTTCTCTGATGTGGCTGGTTAAAACCACTGAAGTGCTTTTTGAAGCGGATTTTTCAGTATTTGGGATTTATCCGCTTACGATAAAGGGACTGCCGGGAATTTTATTATCTCCTTTCATACATGCTGATTTCAGGCATCTTTTCAATAATTCATTGCCGCTTTTACTCCTGTCGCTTTCACTGTTTTACTTTTATTCGGAGATTGCACTTAAGATATTTTCACTGACATTCATTATAACAGGGATCCTGGTCTGGTTAGGCGGAAGAGAGGCATGGCATATAGGAGCCAGCGGCATGGTCTACGGTCTGGCATCATTCCTATTCTTCAGCGGCATAATCAGGAAATATTTCAGGCTTGTGGCACTGTCACTTCTTATTGTTTTTCTTTATGGCCAGATGGTCTGGGGCATTTTCCCGGGGATACATGATAACATTTCATGGGAATCACATATGCTGGGTTTCCTTTCCGGTATCGTGCTGGCTATCATATACAGAAGAGAAGGGCCCCAGGCACCTGTATATGATTGGATGGAAGAAGATGACCAGGGGGAAGGACTTTAAGAAAATATTCTTCAGTTGATCATCGGATCACTCTAATTGTTACCTTTAAGCCAATTATTTTTCATGAACCTGCAAAAACATATTTAGGATGAATAATAAACCTGTAGCAGTCATTACAGGCGCCAGCAGGGGAATCGGGAGGGCAATCGCGATTTCCCTGGCATCAGAAGGTTTTGATATCGCCGCAATTGCGAGGTCGATCGACAGTGAAGGCATGGAGTTACTGGGGCCGGAAGTTGAAAAAAGAGGAGCAGAGTTTTTCCCTGTTGGATTTGATATATCATGTACTGCATGTCAGGTTGAAGTTGTCTCTAATATACTTGACCGATACGGCAGGATAGATTTCCTTGTAAATAATGCCGGCGTCGCCCCTCTTCAGCGGAAAGACCTTCTTGAAATGACTGAGGAAAGCTACGACAGGGTAATGAATATAAACCTCAGGGGGCCTGTATTCTTTGCCCAGAAAATAGCTAAGGAAATGATCTGGCTCAAACAACAGCTGACAAACTTCAGACCTGGAATCGTATTTATTACATCTGTATCAGCCAGACTTTCCTCGACAAACAGAACTGAGATTTGTATTTCAAAAGCCGGATTAAGCATGGCTACAAAAGTATTTGCCGACCGGCTTGCAAAAGAAGATATTAGAGTGTATGAGGTCAGACCGGGTATTATCAGGACAGATATGACAATTAAGGATAAGGATAAATACGATAAATTTATAAACGATGGTCTGGTTCCGCAGAAGAGATGGGGAGTACCGGAGGATATTGCTAAAGCGGTTGCATCACTGGCCCGCGGTGACTGGGATTTCTCAACAGCTGCAATTTTTGAGGTCAGTGGCGGACTCAGTATTCAAAAATTATAGTATTTCGGGAATATTTATATGAACCTTTCAGGGCCGCTATGCAAAAAAAAGGAAAATATGGTCAGTGGATTAGAAGTTAAAAGTGAAAAGCAGAGATTTGTCAGCCCGGAATATATTATTCCTTTCATACTCGTAACCAGTCTTTTCTTTCTGTGGGGCTTTGCTCACGGATGTCTTGACGTCCTCAATAAACATTTCCAGGAACTGCTGAACATGTCGAAAGCCAAATCAGCTCTTGTTCAGTTTGTTTTTTATGGAGGTTACTTTATTATGGCAATCCCGGCCGGGCTTTTAATGCAACGGTTTGGATATAAACGGGGAATCATTTTCGGTTTATCCCTTTTCTGTGCCGGAGCATTCTTAATGTTACCGGCAACCGTCATACAGACATTTGGCAGTTTTCTGCTATGCCTTTTTATTATTGCCTGCGGACTAACATGTCTCGAAACTGCCGCAAATCCTTACACTACAGTTCTTGGACCTGCTGTGCATGCCGAAAGACGTATAAATTTTTCGCAATCTTTTAACGGTCTGGGATGGATAGCAGGACCTTTGATAGGAGGTATGCTTATCTTCGGAGATAACGGGGATGAAAACAGATTCTCTTCCATCGCGTTGCCCTATCTGCTGATTGGAACAATTGTTTTCATAGTGGCACTTCTGTTCTGGCGGGCATCACTTCCTGAAATTAAAGAAGAGACTCACTCCGCCGGAGCCAGTGATAAATCAAATGACTTAAGCTGGAGAAACCTGTTCAGGCATCCTCATTTTGTGCTGGCAGTAACAGCTCAGTTTTTTTATGTTGCGGCCCAGACCGGGATCAACAGTTTTTTTATCAATTACGTTACTGAAGAAATGCCTGCAATAACAAACCAGGAAGCCTCCAAAATACTCGCTTTTGGCGGTATGGGACTTTTCTGGCTGGGTCGTTTAACCGGCAGTACCATTTTCATGAGGCTTGCCCGTCCGAACAGGATACTTGCCCTGTATGCCTTCATCAATGTAATTACAATGTGCCTTGTTGTAGCAGGACTCGGATGGATTTCAGTCACAGCTCTTTTTACAACATATTTCTTCATGTCCATAATGTTCCCGACGATTTTTGCCCTTGGCATAAAGGATCTGGGCCCGCTTACAAAAAAAGGATCATCTATTCTTGTTATGTCAATTGTCGGAGGTGCACTTATACCTGTCTTGATGGGGCGTATTGCTGATGTCTCAAAGATGGCAATGGGATTTATTGTTCCATTGATCTGTTTTGCTTTTATACTCTATTTTGGTATTGACGGGTATAAAGTCAGAGGATCAAAGCTAAATGGAAGATAAGTTATTATACAGGATTCACATAAGCGGCTGGGTACAGGGAGTAGGATTCAGATGGAGGACAGCTCTTGAAGCGAACAGACTTGGGATAAAAGGATATGTCAGGAACCTTCGCGACGGGAGAGTCTATATAGAAGCTGAAGGATCCAGGGAACAGCTGGATCTTTTTGCCGGGTGGTGTAAAAATGGCCCGGGAGTCGTAAAGGATGTGAATGTCGAAACTTTTACTCCAGTGGGTTATACTGAATTCAGAATTGAACATTAATAAATAACTCAGAACCAGGTCTCGGCCATCACTTTTTTGTCATGCTGGAAATCGGTGAGCCTGTAGGATATCCCGGAATTATTTTCAATCTGATAAACCCAGTAACCTGAGATTCCTCCGGGAGAATAGAAAGTTCTTTTCAGGTAAAGATTATCTCCGACGGTGAATTCACAACTTCTGCCGTAGGCCGATATTTTGCCATAGATCTTTTCCATTGATGTCTTGATCCAGATCAGGTTGGGACTTCCGTAGTTTTCGACTCCGGTATTACGGTAATCGAGATATGTCCCGACGTATTTCCTGATTATCATCAGTTCATCTTCCTCAATAGTTGCAGAAGCCCTTTTTGATTGTTTGACAGGAGATGTAAAAGGGACCACAAGAAGTTGTGTTGTAACCATTTCAACAAAAGCTGAACCACCGGCTATATCGATTTCTACTTTCAGGAAGAATTTATCAGTATCCCAGGGTATTGTATTGAAATCACCTACCTTTTCAGTACCATCTCCAATCAGAAGCGAGACCATTCCTTTCTTATCGGTAGTTACTTTTTGAAATTCACTGTAAACCAGAGTCCCGGGAGATTCTCCCATCAGAATGCTAAGACGAAAATAAACGGTTTTTGAAGCTACAATCTCTCCGGCAGAATTGCGAACTACCGCCTGGTAAGTCAATGGTTCCTGGATCTGAGCTGCCAGAACATGACAGGAACACATAAAAAATAATATTAGAAATATATTTTTCATCCCACCGGGCCTCTAAGGAAAAGTAATTCTTAATATTTTTAAAGTTACAAAATAAAAGTCATTTTTCCAATAAAATAGCTAATAAGGAGTATCACATTCCAGGTGAAATAATGTGATTGCTAAAATCCCCAGGATACATCAGTATCATAGGCCTGAACATTATCAGTTACCTGAGTTAAACCCGAACCATCAGAATTTATTAAATATAGATGACATCCATTTTCTTCAGCCGGATAGGTAAAAAGGATCTTCTTACCATCAGGTGACCAGCAAAGAGAAACATCACAAACCCGGTTATAATGCATCCAGTCAACAGGTGTTTTAAAAGGGGTCACTCTTATAAGTTCTGTAAGGTTGCTCCCGTCGGGATCAATAGTTTTTACTGAAACAGCATTCCATCCATATTCTGAAGGATCTGTTTCGACCACCAGAAAGGCAATTTTTGATCCGTCGGGAGAAAAAGCCGGAGATTCAAAATTCTGGTTGACAGGAGTGGGCAGCAGCAGGCTGACTCCTGCTTTCCCAACATATGGTTCTATACTTAAAAGACCTCTGATCTGATTAATTAAATTGGAACAAACAAGCTTTTGCCCCGGCGACATGGAGAATCCGCCAGAAGGCTCAATAAACCAGGAAGGATCATCATCAAAATAGAATTTTATAAGTTCAACCCTGTCTGTAGGATTTTCCACCGGTGATTGTATAAACAAAGGGCCATATAGACTTGCGGTAAAAACTAAAATTTTTGATCCATCAATGGTCCATGATGGATAGCGATCCTGATATTCTGTCTGATATACCAGATAACTGCCTGATCCATCAGAATTCATTACGTATACATCATATGCAGTTGAAGAATTTGTAAATAATGAACAGAGGATTTTCGATCCGTCAGGTGAAATGCTTGGCCAGAGCAAAAAACTATTCAACATAAAGGCGGAAATCGTTTTTTTGTCAATATCTATCATATTAATTGAAATATTACCAGTGACATAATCAGTCCGGTAAAATAGAATTTTCCCGCTCCCAAGAGCTTCATAAGGAATTATATCCGTCGGGGGAGTAAGAGTAATAACCCTAAAAGGATCGTCCACCTGGACTTCGGGTTTACTGCAACTGCTTGCAAGCAGGCATAGAAAGCCCGTTAAGACTAATTGGAAAGTCAGGGGTCGTAATATTTTTTTCATAACTTTTCACTATTTGTAATCAAAGATACACCTTAAAAAGCTAAAGTTAATTTATTTCCCTGCTCCTGAAAGTTGTAACTGACTTGATCTGGAAATTCTCAAATAATCATTCTGTTTTATCTGATTAATAATTTATTAGATTTGAGGTAGAATCTGTATTTATTGAAAATGAAAACTTTCTGTATCTCATTGGTTTTGATTATGAATTTCTTTACTCTCTACTGCCAGGATGTAAAGGATCAGAATCTCTTCAGGTCCTTCAAACGGGACACTCATTATAATTGGCGGGGGTGAAATAAGTGAATCACTTAATAATAAGATTATGGAAACAAGCGGAGGACTTCAGATTCCGATTGTGGTTATTCCAACAGCTGATGGGAGCGATAATTATGATGAGAACTTTGGAGAGGCAGGGTTGCTCAAAAAAATGGGTGCAACCAATGTCACAGTTCTTCACACAAACGACAGGAATGTTGCCAACTCGGAAGAATTTGTCAGGCCACTATTAAATGCAAAGCTGGTTTGGTTCAGTGGAGGGCGGCAATGGAGGCTTGTTGACGCATATAAAAATACACTGACTGAAAAGATGCTTTGGAAAGTGCTTGAGAATGGAGGCACAATAGGAGGATCATCGGCTGGTGCCACAATTCAGGGTAGTTTTCTTGTACGGGGAGATACAAAGAATAACCAGATTATGATGGGCGATCATCAGGATGGATTTGGCTTCCTGACGAATGTTGCCATTGATCAGCATGTACTTGCCAGGAACAGGCAATTTGATATGTTTGATATACTCAGGAGTCATCCGGGATTACTGGGAATTGGAATTGATGAGTCGACAGCAATAATCGTAAAGGGAGATATGTTTGAGGTTGTCGGGAAAAGTTATGTCGTTGTTTATGATGGAAAATTCTGGTCGAGGGAGGGATCAGAGCTTAAGAATTTACCCGAAAAAGAACAGCTCTTCTATTTTTTCAGAGAAGGCGACAGGTACAGTCTGAAGGAAAGAAAAATAATAACCGATTAGAATCCACCGATTGAGCGGACTTAAAGCAGAGTGAGTGTGAGAGTGAGTTTTGAGGAAAAAAGAATGAGAGTGCTCGCTCTCGCTCTCACTCTCACTCTTTTTTCAGCTCCCCTGACTGCTGAAAGTTGCATCTGGCTGAAAGACTTTTTAATGATAAAAAACGATTTTCAAAATTGTAATTGTTTTTGGATCGGATTTTAGGGAAGCCGACACCAGTGCTTTAGCCAGAAAACTTTCACGGTGCAGAATGTTATTTTTGGAGCACTGGAGCAGTGTCGCGGTACAAGCTGTCACGGAGCCAGAAATCTGTCACGGTGAAGGGGGGTTTAATTGAGGGCAGGTGAGCGTTTCCGGGTTTAAGATGTTACACGAATTTATCTTGCCAGCCGAACCGAAATAGTGATCAAAAGGTCAAAAGAAAAAAGAAGGTTCGGGCCCATAAATTACTTGTGATTTTTGCACGGCTGGCCTAGCAGGTCACCAAGCAAAAACCATAACAGTCTGCCCCGCTTCAGGCGGGGAGCTTATTGACCCTGCCGTCCGCTTAGGCATTGACCTTTTTTATCAATTTTCTGATTTATTCAAATTATTTATCTGATTACTAAGTACATGACAAAAATTTACAACATTGGTTAAAATTATCTATATCGTTGCTAAAAAGCAAGTTGGCTATATAAGTGAGGCCATATTTAAACAAGCTTTTAGCCCTTCTACCATGCTTTTTGATTTTGATTGGTCTGAGTTTGTCGAGATATATTCCGGCTTTGTACACCCAGGCAAAAGCAATCAAAATCAATGACAACAACTTACTGACCCGTTCAATATCAGACAAATGAGTATCCTCGATATTAAATTCACTACTTTTCAGGGCCTTAAATGCAGACTCTATCTGCCATCTTTCTTTGTAAAGGGACTGGGCCTTGTCCGGTTTATTAAAAGATACTATGATCTGAAGCTCCGGAACATTTTCTTTGTTTATAATCCTGGATGCGGAGAGATAACAGAGTTCGCCATTAACCCGAACAATCTTGCGATAAAAACCACATTCATTGATTCTAAGGTTGTTGAACAACCACGAAGCCTTTACAATATGTCCGTTACCAGGTATCTCCACCCAAAAATTTTCACGTATACGAATATGATACTCAATGTTTAGTCGGTTAAGATACTCCAGCCATTTGTCGCCAACAAACTCCCGGTCGGCCAACAGGCATTCAATACTGCCGGATCCAAAAAGTCGGATAAAGCGGTCCATTAAATCTATTCGTTCCTGCATACAGGAGTTACCGAACTTTGGCATTATATGGAATAGTATCGGAAAGGCTACCCCCTTGTATACGATGCCAAGAGTAAGTATGTTAATGTTCTTTGTCCCGAACTTCCAGTTAGTCCTGTCCAAAACCAGCCTGTATGGTGGTTCATGGGGCAGCAAAGCAAATATAAACCTAGCAACCAGGTCCGAGTCAAGTGGGTACTCCGCAATAAACCGCTGTATCCTTCTAAGCGACGACTCAACATTAACATTGGAGTCAAACCCACAGGCCAGTTTTTCGAAGCAGACAGTCTGCACCTTGCATAACGCACTGATAAATAAGCCAAAGAACTTTATACGTGCTAAGTTCATTTTGTCTCCAAAGAACTCTTTCAACGTATCAGATAAAACTGTAACTTTGTTTTCAACCTTGATTTTCATAGTCGGAAATGGTATTGGTAACACTATTCCAACATATTGATTATCAAGGTTTTATACTAATAAAAGAACATGTATTTATTAACAATAACAGTATAATATATTAACAATCAACGCGTTAACGTTTTTTATCATGTACTAAGTTTTTTTATATTTATTTCCGGCATAAACCAATTGAGTTTCATTTTTTATGAATTCTTCCTGGAAATAACTGCATATCAATTCTATCTCATCTTGATTTAAAGATGAATCATTTTTCAAATATTCAGCAAAAACACTTTTTGAATCCATTTTGAATTTCTATTATTTTCAGTTGCAACATCCCGGTTCAGTGGATTTTTAGCATGACACCCAACTACCCGACGATTGAGGGAGATCGGCTTTTCATAGCACCGTCCGCTTAGCCTTAGTTTTTTATTTTTTTCTTTTAGTCTACGAATGTTTCCTTCAGGATAGCTTTAACCTCTTTAATCTCAGGTCTCGAGAGTTTTCCAAGATCTTTGAGTATGCGTTGTTTATCTATAGTCCTGATTTGATCAAGTACTATCCAGCCAATCTTGTTGTCATGCTTTATCTCAACCCGAGTAGGATAGTTTTTGGAACTAGTTGTCATTGGGGCAATTACAACAGTTCTTAAATGGTTATTCATTTCGTCAGGTGAAATTGCAACACAAGGTCTTGTTTTTTTGATCTCACTACCGATTGTAGGATCAAGGTTTACAAGAATGATTTGGTACTGTCTTATTTCCATTCCTCAAGGTTTTCTTCTTCGAAAATGTCTGGCATTATGAGTTTGTCATCACCGTTTGCATGCATTTCGATGAATGCTTTATCCCAACCTTTTCTGGGTCTTGAAAGGGGTTTTATGATGATATGTCCTTTATCCAGGATCATTTCTACTGTATCACGGATATTATATCTCTCAATAATGGTTTTGCTGAACCTTATCCCCCTCGAATTTCCAATTTTTACTACTGATACTTCCATGACTTGAACTATTAAGATGTAATTACAAAGTTATTACATATTATTGAAATTACCAAATTCTTATTATCATATTTTTAGTAATCTGTCTCATTGCTACAATTGTTTAATTATGAGTAGGATGCTAAGAAATTCGAATCTATGCACATAGCGTCGAGTTAAGGCTAACGGGAGTCTGTCTAATAATCTCTATTATTCCACAGAATCTGACCTTTTCTAAGCAGGTTTAAGCCTCAGGTTGATTTCTACAGTCCTGACCGGACTTACATAACATAATCCCCTGGGAAGCTTTAAAATAACCCACTTGAGGTCAAACAGGCACATAAATAAGGAATAAAGTATCCTCAGATACTCCTTCAGCACATTCATGGTCAAAATATTCCCAATCCGTCTGAGATTATATGCAATAAACATAAGGCCCACATCGGCGCTTGCCCTGCTTATTCCTTTTTTAGTAAGAACATAGCTGTACCCCCATTGTCGTTTTATAGTTCCATACAGGTGTTCCACAATTGTTTGACGGCGTTTGTAAAGATGTTCCTTCTCAATGGTGTTGGTACGGTTCCTCTCGTAGTAATCAGCATATTCGCTTCTGTGTATAAGCCTCTCCTT
>MWDJ01000028.1 GCA_002070505.1 Bacteroidetes bacterium ADurb.Bin145
ACTGGCAAACGTGGTACCTGCAGCTACGGCATTTACTGTAAAAGTAAACTCCGTAACCAGGACTGTCAGCTCAGTGGCAATCTCAGCAACTAAAGTACTGCTTACTCTTGCCAACCCCGTCGTCAACGGCGACGCCGTAACCGTGGCATATACAAAACCTGCCACCAACCCGTTGCAGACCGCCGCCGGAGGACAGGCAGCATCACTGACGGTCCAAAGTGTGACAAACAATGTTGTCGCACCCAGCCCGGTTTATATTAGTTCTGTAATTGAGAATGCCACTCCCGCCAGGCTGGAAATGACATATAACCTTACACTGGCAAACGTGGTACCTGCAGCTACGGCATTTACTGTAAAAGTAAACTCCGTAACCAGGACTGTCAGCTCAGTCGCAATCTCAGGGACGAAAGTGCTACTTACTCTTGCCAGCCCCGTCGTCAACGGCGATGCTGTAACTGTTGCATATACAAAACCTGCCACCAACCCGTTGCAGACCGCCGCCGGAGGACAGGCAGCATCAATAACCTCACAGAATGTGATTAACAACTGCTCTCCTGTAACAAACCAGCCGCCATTGGTTACAATTACCTCTCCGACAAAAAGCCTGACTTTTACTGAGCCTGCAACGATTACTGTGGAAGCTACTGCTTCTGACGCTGATGGATCAGTCGTCAAAGTAGAGTTCTACAGCAGTAATTCGAAATTTGGTGAGGCAACCTCACTCCCATACAGTTACGCATGGAAGAATGTAACTGCAGGAACGTACACTATATATGCTATTGCAACAGACAACTCAGGATCAAAGACTGTTTCTGAGGCTGTAACAGTAATTGTTGAGAAGTCTGCTCAGACAGTGAACAGATTGCCTGTGATTGATATCACATACACTACACCAGGAAAATCCGGAAAACCCAAGAAACACGATAATATTTTACTAAAAGCTTCTGTATATGATCCAGATGGCACTATTTTGAATGTGGAATTCAAAAGCGGCGATGTAACTCTGGCAGTTGTTGATGCTGCACCATACCTTTATACATTGCAGGACGTAGACACAGGGACGTATGTAATTACCGCGATTGCCACTGATAACTTGTATGCTTCAACCGTTTCATCACCAATTGTAATTGATGTTACCGAGAACGGCGAGTACCCTGCAATAATAAGTTTGTCTCCCAATCCGAACAACGGACAATTTGCCATTGATATTCAATCTGAAGAACCTGATGTTGAAAAAAGAATAAGAGTGGTTGATTTATCCGGAAAGACAATTTATGAAGATATTATGGCTGACTACGAGAACCATCGGGAATTTGATCTCTCATCTTCAGTATCCGGAACTTATATTCTATTAATATCTGACAACAAACGGATTGTTGGTACGAAGAAATTTATTAAAAGATAGTTCGATTCGCACCCTGTTTCCCTGGTTTTTGCATTACTAATTTATTTAGACCGGAGCAGGCAGATATTCTAAATATTATATCACAGTTCAGGATTCTTTGGGACAGCGAAAATCCGCTCTTTAAAACGGTAAAAGATAACACTGTCATCGCCGATATTTGTATCGATTATCATACCTGCGCTTATTTTGTTGCGGTTACCAATCTTTATTCCGGGCAACGTTGCGGAATTTATTCCAAAAAGGTTTTCATCTCCAACAACTGTGAATCCGGACAGACAGGTATTCGGGCTGATAAAGTTGAAGTCCCCTACTATGGTATCATGTCCCAGACTGCATCTTGAGTTGATAAGGGTAAAATTACCTACCTGAACGTTGGGGCCGATATTTGAATTTGGACCAACAATGCTTCCCTCCCCTACCCTTGCAGAGTTTGATACGTACGCCCCATGATGTATGACTGAAACAAACTTTGCACCTCCGGCAAGGTAGCGCTCCACAAAAATCCTTCGGTACTTAATCCCGGCAATTCCCAGAATATAGTAATGATTCCTGATCACTTCATGATCAGAAGCACTGCCAATCAAGGGAGCCGAAAACTGATATCTTCTGTAATTTTCAGGATTATCGTCCAGAAAGCCTACAATATTAAGATCCTCCCCAACTGAATGCTTCTTATTATAAATTATATATTCATCAATCTCGGCAGCATGACCACCAGCTCCGATAATAATTACATCAATCATATTATATGTCTTTTAAGGATACAGGTCTATTTTGCAAGATAGCCTCCGTCAACAACCACATTTGTCCCTGTAATCCATTTTGAAGCATCAGATATCAGGAACAGACAGGCATTTGCAACATCATCTGGTTCCCCAAGACCGAGCGGATGTAATAGTCTGATCCTATCCAAGGCTTCATCGTCACGACTATAAACCGCACTTCTGGACATGGGAGAGTCTACCACTCCCGGTGAAACGGTATTTACCCGGATTCTCCTGTTTGCCAGCTCTATGGCCAATGATCTGACAGATGATATAAGCGCCCCCTTTGTTAAAGAGTACAAAGTTTTACCTTTCTCTCCTGCCACTCCCATTACGGAGCTTATGAACACAATGCTGCCTCCTTCAGGTGCAAAGTTACCTGGTTTTAAAACCTGTTTTGTCAGACTGAGGGGACCTACCACATTTGTCCTTAAGAAATGCTCTATCTTCTCTTCTGATGTTGCATTTATAGGAAGGGTTGTGGAAATCCCTGCACAATTGACAATGCCAGAGATCGGTCCTCTTTCTTTAACAACCCTCCGAACGGCATCTGCAACATGTTTATAATCGGTCAGATCCACCAGAGCAGAGCAATGATTGTCCGGATTATCAATTAATGACAGGGTCTCCTGCAATCTAACCTCATCACGACCGAAAAGGCAAAGTGAAGCCCCTCTTCTGGCGAAAAGAACAGAACATGCCTTTCCAATACCCGAGGAAGCGCCGGTGATGAGGATCTGACGGCCATTTAGAAGGAATGGATCAGGGGGATTCATCTGATGCTTCTTTTTTATATCTCCACTAAATTGCCTATATAGCAGTCCTCAAGATCAACAATTCCTGTTCCCCACGTAAGGCCAACCCCGAATCCACTCAGTATAATCCGCTTATGTCCTGTAAGCAAATCTTTAAGTTCTGATACTATGGTAAGAGGTATTGACACAGAGGATGTGTTACCAAATTTCTCAATTGTTGATGGTATCTTTACCTCAGGAAGTTTAAGTTTTTTTGCGAGGTAATTGTTTATGTAACTGTTAGCCTGATGGAAAACGAAATAATCTATGGCATTTACATCAACACCTGAATAATCGATCAGCTTTTCAAAATCCCTGGGGACTTCTCTGATTACAAAATTAAACACATCAGCCCCATTCATATAGCCATTCTCTTCAGACCGGATATTTCCGTATTCATCAACAACCCTTTCTGTTACAGTTTCTCCAGAGCTCATTTTCCTGTAACCACCAGCCGGAACTTTTATGAGATCTGCCCGGGATCCGTCAGAATTCAATGAAAACCAGCTGTCACCAAACCTGTCATCTCGTTGGATAAGGGCTGCCACTCCGGCATCTCCAAACAAAAATGCAGTCTTACGATCCTTCTGAGAGTAAACCTTGGACCTCGTTTCACCATCAAGGAGTAAAACCTTCCTCACTCCGCCGGCTATGATCATTGAATATGCTACAGTCAGGCCATAAATAAAAGCTGAACAACCAAGATTAATGTCAAGTGTTATTGTACCTGAAGGCAGGCCCAGTCTTTCCTGCAACAATACGGAGGTTGCAGGCATACGGTAGTCAGGTGTCTGTGAGATGAAGATGAGAAGGTCGATCTCCCTGCGGTCAATTGACATTCCGTTGATCAGTTCTTCTGCAGCGGCGAAGCATAAGTCCGAGGAGCATACATCCGGTCCTGCAAATCTCCGTTGCTTTACACCAATTTTATCAACAACCTCCCGTATCTCATCCCTGGTAAAGAACTGATCATGGGAGTAGTTATCAATTACCTGTCCGGGAACGGCAGCTGTCAGGCCTGAAATGCCGACATTTTTAAAGGTTAACAGAGCCATCAGATTACTTATTGGATACCAGATCAATAAGATTCTGAACAGTCAGGTATTTATTGAACTCCTTCATCTCGATTTCAATTCCAAAGTCGGAGTCCAGCATGGCCAGTACGGACAGCTCGGTGAGGCTGCTATATGTTTCATAATCACGAAACTTATCCTCCGTATTAATCATTGACGCATCTATCTCCAACGCCTCGGCGAGTGCAAGTACCAGTTTTTCTTTCATCTCTATTTATTTTATTATTCTGTTAGGTAATCCATGAGTAATGTAACCGGGTCCTGTCCCGGTTGCTGCTTCCCTGTCTAGGGCGGCAGTCTGCAATGGGCTAATTTATTGAATGATCCTAATAATCATAAATGCCTCTGCATATTCAACGCCTACCGTACTCCCGCGATAGTTTGCCAATGCTTCAAGTGATTTTTCAGATCTCGGGTTGGGAAAATTCCTGATCTGACTTTCATAGCACTTCATAGCCTCAATTTTTGAACTGAATTCGCTCGTAATGTTCACAAAAAGTTGTGGAATGAAAACGTTGGCGCCAAAGGGTGGAGCCCATTCAGTTTCCGACAACACTTCATAGCTAAAAACAAACTTAACACTACAATCGTTCACCGGGCGTGAGGCAACCAGTCCGGCATTGAAAATTGCTTTGTGATCATGATGAATATCCCCATGATGCGGAAGAAAAACCGCATCAGGTTTTTCTTTAATTACTAAGGCTGAGATTGAAGAGGAAAGTTCAGAAATTGATACAAGATCCAGCTCGGGTGCGGGATAATCAAAGAAAAACGTCTCCCTGACTCCAAGCATCCTATGGGCATTAAGGGCCTGATTTCTGACGTTGATGATTTTTTCCTCCGGGTAAAGAGTCTTCTTTCCCCTGGATGCAACCAGAACAGATACCCTTACTCCTGAATCCGTCAGCCTCTTGATTGTTCCACCGCAACCCAATACCTCATCATCAGGATGAGGCGCTATAACCAGTACATTTTGAAATAAATCAAGCATCTTTGATTTTCTTTTGTGAGTCTGCAACCCTTGCCCAATCATAACCACAATTCATCAGATAATCAATTATTGAAACATTAGGCTGATACCCTTCCCAGAGCTGAGGATAAAGGAAAGGGGCAAAATCGCTGTATTGCAAAGTAATACCTTTAGAAGCAAAATCCTTATCATTCTGGTATTTTTTTGCTCCCGTACCAGAGTAATAAATGTCCCCACCAAGGATTCGGCAGATCTCAATGATTCTCTCCTCATTTGTCTTATCGGTTCCGATAACAGACGAACGCTCAAACCGTGTACTGAGTCCAAACATATTACATATGAACGTTATCATTGTTATGTTCATGTCAGCCAGATCACTATAAGATCTCATAAATAAATTCTCAATATCATGGAAGACCTGATCAAAGTACGGGGCTCTTTTATAATTTGCCATGATGGTTTTCAGATGCCGTTCTTTCCATCCCAGTTCATCATTGGTCCTGATCTCATTTATGTTTGATCCGAATGGTCCGGTTACCGGTATCTTTAACCTGAATGGCCCCTGTGGAGTCTTAATATAATGATAATTGTGCATCCCTTCATTGGAGAATTGTGCATCATCAAGAAATACAAAAATATCAGATGAAAATATTTTGTAGAAATATCCCAGCCAGGGGAAATAATTCGGCTGATGAATCGCTATAACTGACATGTTCACATATAGTTATTGTGGCTTATCTCCTGGAATAAATGTTATCTGTACGGAAAAAGACCAGAAATGATGCAAGGAAGAGTTTCAGGTCAAAAAAGAACGAGCATTTCCCGACATATTCTATATCTACTGGAATGTTAATATTCCAGTCATTTATTTCTCTATGACGTACCTGGACCAACCCGCTCAGGCCTGGTTTAACAGTGAAACGGATTTTTTCCACATCGGAATACTCATGATAGTTTTTGGGGAAATATGGAACCGGAGGCCGGGGTCCAATAAAACTCATTTCACCCTTAAGTATGTTTATTAATTGGGGAAGTTCATCAATGCTGGTTTTACGCAGGAACTTCCCCGTTCTTGTTATTCGCGGATCATCTTCGAATACCTTTACTGATCCTACACGAGTGTTATTATCATTTGTCATTGACCGGAATTTGTAGATTCTGAAAATCCTGCCAAACAGCCCCAGCCTCTCCTGCCTGAAAAACACAGGCCCTTTTGAATCACATTTTATCGCAAGGGCTACTGCAAAAAATAAAGGAAAAAGTATCACCAGCGCCATAAAAGCTGTAATGCGGTCACATGTGGGTTTAACAAAAGTCCTGTACATCTCCTTTTTAAAAAATACTGCCAATTTTATACATAATATTCAGTTTCGTTCTGACGACAGGAATTTCCGAACATTGTCGCTGCTGAAATCCATGGACGCAATAAGGGAGTTCTGCTTCAGGCGTGTATGGATAACGGGGTTTTCAGCCAATAGGATAATGAAACCCACGATTCCTTCCAGGTCATCAGGTTCGAAGTTCTTACCACATTGATAGGTATCTACAAGTCTTTGCACTTCTGAACCGGGTGAGCTTAAACACAACAGAGGAGCTCCAACTGAAAGAAAATTATAGAGTTTGCTTGGTACTGCCAGTCTGGTCTCGCCTTTCCCAAGAGCGACAACTGCAAGATGGGCAGAGGAAAAAGAATATGGCAACTCGGCTGCCGGCTGAAACGGCAACATTTTTACGTTTGACAGGCCAAGTTCTCTCACCCTTTTTGCCATCGGTTCCTTTTTGGCACCCTCTCCAATAATAAGAAATAGGATATCTTTACTGGCTAATCTAATTGCAGCATCAATCAGAATATCTACCTCACTTGCCAACCCGATATTCCCCGAATACAGCACTATAAACTTGTCTTGAAGAGAGTGTCTTTTCAAAAAATGATTATTACCCGGTGCAACAGGTCTCAGAAAACTATTGTCAGTCCAAAGGTGAACAACGTTGACCGGGTTATTTCCAGCATACTGCCTCAATACCTCGCCCATACCTTCAGTAATAGTATATATCCTTAAGGCCTTCCTGTAAACCTTTTTATTCAATCCTTTCCATAATCTTATACCTGAGGAGCCAGGTTCAGAATATCCAAGCTCCGTCAAAACATCAGGATAGATGTCGAATATAAGCAGGCTAAACTGGTTCTTCAATACCAGCGGAAGCAAGACTGCCGTGGGAGGATTTGAAACAATGAAAAGATTCCACTTCCTGTATTTAAATGCAACTTTTATAAAAATCTGTGATGATCCAATAATCCAGGACCACAGACGCGTCAGATTTGAGTTCCGGTTATATCTGATAATTTTCTCTATCCTGACAGCGGAATTTACCTGCCGGTTTCTTACAACGAGCCTTCCTGTCATGAGAACACATTGATAGCCAGCCTCTGCATAGGCATTCACTATATCTATCATCAGGTATCCGGAATCCTGATTTATAAATACATACTTTCCCAAGGGTCAATGATTTTAACCTGGTAAAACGGTTAGTTTACAGACATCTCTCCAATTATTGGTGACTAAGAAATAAAGATATCATACAGAAGGTTTGCAGCTTCCCTGATACGTTTGTTGTAATCAGGATAATATAGTTTGCTCAGATCCCTTTCAGGATGGCACTTCAGAATTGCCGCCAGTGCTTCAAAGTCGTGTGGCTCAAAATAACAGCCATCCTTACCTAATTGTTCTTTATTTACTTTCAGACCGGAAGCAATTACCGGGACCTGCAATGATACAGCATCCTCAATTACTGTGCTCCAGCCCTCAAAAAGACTGGGCTGAATGACAGCCTGTGAATGGCGCATAATGGCAAGCTGATCATTTCTTGGAATAACTCCAAGGATGTTAACCTGGCGGTGCAGATCATTGTCTTCGATCAGGTGATGGATTTCCCCAAGGTATGGAGAATCCTGGGCAGAAGGAAGTTTCCCGGTAAATGCGAGATTCAGATTAAATCCCTCCTCTTTCAGCTTTGCTACAGCCTGAAGCACGACTTTGTGGTTCTTATGCTTATGGAATTGATTTGAAACCAGGAAATATTTTTCCGGAAGGTTATACTTCAACCTCAGATCATTAATATTAACGCCTTCCGTATTTTCAATTACCGATACGAAGTGATAAATGTAGACCCTCATATCATCCCTTATCTTGTAGAACTGGCGGAAATCATCAAACACGTCCTGACTTGATAAAACAAGATGTCCGCAGTTCTTCAGGATATTCTTTATCCGCAATTCTCTTCCCCTGTTCTGCATTGGTGTGAAGAATTCAGGATAATAACGGTGCTGCAGATCAGCCCACCAGGAAATGAGCTTCACATTTGTCCTAGTTTTAACAGGAAAATCATGAAGCGGGAATACTGCATCCAGCTCATAACTATTAAGCATATTATCCACAAATAAATTCTTCCGTGTAAGCAATGACAAAAGAGTCCCCTTGATTACCGAGGGGTACGACCATTCTATCAAATTTAGGTACGGGTAATTAAACTCATTCAGAAACCTTTTCAGTTCAGGCCTGTAGAAAACGAATATCTCCGGCTTCTTTTCTTCTTCAAGATGATTTAAGATTTTGACCAGGTTAATAATGTAAATTATCCCTCCCATCCATTGTGAGCTGAAATAAAATAGTATCCCAATCCTTGCTCTGTTCAATTTCATATTATCAGATTTATTCGATTTACCTGTTCCAGCTATCAATCATGTTTTTAATCCCGTCATCTATACTCCATAACGGATCCCAACCAGTCTGTCGTAGTTTCATTACATCAGCCAGCAAGTGTTCCCGTTCAACCTTACGCACACGTGCCGGGTCAACTTCAATCGTTATTTTCTCATTAAGCTGCCTTTCGAATGCCTCAACTATTTCAACTACTGAATATTCAATACCTCTCCCGAGGTTATAGACCGAATATCCGGTATTACCAAGGCTAATAAGCTTAATAACAGCAGATGCCATATCATGTGTATGGATAAAGTCACGTTTTGGTGTAAGGTTTCCAAGCTTGATAGTTCTTAACCCGCTCCTTAGCTGCCGCTCAATTTCCGGTATCAGGTGCGGATTGGTTTCATTGGGGCCGAAAGCATTAAAAAAACGGCATACAATTGTATCAACCCCGGTATCCAGATGAAATTCCCTGCATAGATGCTCTCCTGTCAATTTGCTAAGCCCATATATATCGAGTGGTTTTACCCTGTGATCCTCTGATACCGATACATCACAAATGGGATACACAGCCGCGGTCGATGCAAAAAAGAACTTTTTAAGTGATGTAGCACTTTTTGCTGCATTGAGCACATTAATGGTACCCCTGATGTTTATATCCGAAGCTTCATAAGGATGCTGGTTACAATATGGGATAAAATGAATGGCTGCCAGATGAATTAAAATACCTGGATTGACTCTTTTAACCAATTCTCCCAACTCTTCTCCATCCCGGATATCTGCCAGAAAAAAATGATCATCATCTATGTCAATAAAGTCACGATTCCCAAAAGATAAATTGTCGAGGACAAAGACTTCATAGCCCTCTTTTGCCAGGGCAGGCACTACCGCCGATCCAATAAAACCGGCTCCTCCTGTAACTAAGGCTTTCATAGAAATAGATTTTTTATGGTTTAACTTAATATGAATTTCAGATATTTCTCTCCAATTTCATTCACTGAAAAATCCTTGATTGCTGATCCTGCGTTAGATCCCATCGATCTTCTCAAATCTTCATTAATCATAAGTGTTTTTAATTTCTCCCGAAACTCATTATAATCATTTAATGGGATGAGATAGCCATTCTCGCCGTCTCTGATCATCTCAGAGGGGCCTGCCACACAATCAAAAGCAACCACTGGTAACCCTGCAGACATTGCTTCCCCTATAACGTTCGGAAATCCTTCAGATGTTGATGTAAATGCAAATATTTTGCTTCTTTGGTAATATGAATCGACATCTGAAACTTTTCCGGTAAGGATTACCCGATCTCCGGCATTTCGATCATCAATAATGGCCTGCAATTTCCCGGAATTTTTCTGTTTAAGATGATCATAACCGACCAGGAAAAGCTGCCATCCGGGAATATTGAGGTCAAGAAAGAGATTTATAAGTCTGTCCTGGTTCTTTGTGTTTACAAACCTTCCAACCATCAATACAATATTCTCTCTTCGATTATCAGGGAACGGCGAAATACTTCTGACAGGGTTGCCAATCACCATTATATTCCTGTGTTTAAATAACATGGAATATAAATCTCCGGCGATTTGGGTCTGGGCTATTATACCACTTGCACCCGGATATAGGATTTTTCTTAAAGCAGAGTGCAGAAGTCCAAAGTTTTTGGCAGGGCTGCAACGGTCTGATATAAAAACCGGATATCTCAGTCCAATCAGTGATAGAAGCACAAAACTATTCCAATACTCGCCAAAACTCAGAATTGAATGTGGTTTAAGCTTCCTGACCGTTTTTCGCAAAAAAAATGCAGTCAGTAAAGAATATAAGAATCGCCAATTGTCTTTGAATTCAAAATCCGGAATGTGTACAGTCAGGTTGCCGGGAATAGAGTAGAATAGCTCTCTTTTATTATCATACAAGATTATATGCAATTCCAGTTCTTCCTTTATCGAAAAATATCCGGCCAGTTCAGCCATGACACGCTCCATCCCGCCGGCCTGCAGGGATGGTATGACAAGACATAGTATCTGTTTAGCCATTGAATGAGCAGGCAATTCTATTATTATTTATCCAGGGTGTTTTCGTTTATGCTCAAAATCAGGTTGTCAACCATCCAACCATACGGATCAAATTTACCTTCATGCCACTCCAGATCCCTGTCCCAATATCCAGTACAGGGATCGTAAACCTCTTTAATAAAGCCAAAACTAACTTCGAGGACATATATACGGTTTCCTGCGTAAACGAAGTCGAATGCAGCACTCTGTGTATTCAGTTTTTCGGCCATTTCAAATGCAAGTCCTACTGTTGATTCACTGAAATGCTTCTTCTCATAAAGAATCATTCCACTGCCTGAAGCCCTGAAGTCATCTTTCCGGACCATGCGCTTTATTGCAAATGCCCTGTCACCCACCACCACTATGCGTATATCAAATTCATTACCGGGTATGTAATCCTGAAAATAAATATATCCCCTCTCACGGCCCCTTACCCTGGCGTACGGAGGAGGAATCACAAATCGGACAAATCCCTCCAGGATATCCTGTAAATCAGTTTTCCCAAGCCTGAACATCCGCCATCGTTCTTTGAGATTTCCAAGTGCATAATACCCAAGGAATCCTCTGCCAAACGCCTTTCGGACCATTCTGCCTGCTTCTGCTCGGGTCCTTACCATCCTGACATTCTGCGATCCTCCGCCGCCTCTCAGCTTAAATATTTTAGGAAATTCGGCACCGGAAACCCATTTCAGAGCCTCCTTCTTTTCATAGAAAACATAAGTTGGCGGGATAGGAGCATTTATGCTTTCAAGAAGGTACTTCTGCCCAACCTTATCATCAAAGTGCCAGGCAGTCTGGAAATCCGGGAAAACCTTTTTGCCGGAAATAATCAATGAATAGATAAGCTGTTTCGCAAAAACAATCTCATGATGGTTGTTCTGATTAATATGCCACATTAAACCATCACAGTCATCCAACTGTTTTATGATATCGTTCCTGTAGCAATTAACCTCCTTCCATGGTATACCGTTTGACTTACAATACGATATCCATCTTTCACTAAAAGATGATTCTTTGTGATGTATCCCGATTTTCATGACCTATTTTAAATAAACGGAAGCCCAGATTTCAAAGGATATTATTACCCATAATGCCAGCAATTCCTGGTAACCTAAGCTTCCAATATTCTCAACCCAGGAGGATGCCAGCTTATGATCGAACAATCCCCTTCCCCGTATTCCGGGAATTATTTTATCATTCACGTATTCCGTAAACCTTTTATCAGAAAGAAAGTCTTTCATGGGAATCCCAAAGCCCATTTTTTTCCTGAAGGCAAATTCATTCCCAAAAACTGAGGCAGCGATTTTCTTGAGCATGTATTTTTCGCTATCCTTACCTTCAGCAATCGTTTTCACTAAAAGATACTCCAAAGGAATTGAAAACGAGAAGCTGAACAGTTCATTATCAAGGAAAGGCACCCGGTTTTCAATTGAATGTGCCATAGACATTTTATCCTGCCTGATAAGCAGATCAGGAAGATAGCTTAATATCTCATATTTCACCTGCCTGTCAAAAAGTGTTCCGGATAAAGAACTGTACATCGACAGCCTGCCTTGGGTTGCATTTTGGAAAGAAAACCCGGATTTTAGACGTTTCGCAGTTGCCGGATGCATGTATGAGGTGGCCATAATTGCCCTGTAATGAGGATCAAGATATCTCAGAATTCCTACGGGTTGCCTTAGATTTATAAACAGCTCATCAAGGATCTTTTTTCTATTATAGGGGTACTGAATATTATAGAACCTTTCATAACCACCGAAAATCTCATCAGCGCCTTCCCCGCTTAATAAAACAGTCACATATTGTCTGGCACATTGAGAAAGTTTGTAAATGCCTAAAGTATTGGGGTGATTGATAGGAGACTCAAGATGCCATGTAGCCCTTTCTATATTGTCAATGAAGTAATCTGAGTCAAGAAGGAACTTATGGGACGCTATTCCAATTACATCGCTGACACGATCAATATACTTTTCTTCATTAAAACTATTGTTTTCCAAGACTATGGAAACGGACTCAAAATTTCCTTTGGAGCTGTTAATATTTGCCAGCCAGGTAACGAGCGATGAGTCTATACCCCCCGAAAGCTGACACCCCAGCTTTACATCACTCATAAGTTGCCTGCGAACGCTTTGTCCTAGCCACTTTTCAAGGTCTTTTGAATACTCTTCCAGACTTGCACAGACATCAATCTGTCTGGAGAAACTGTCAATATTGAAGTATTGCTTTGCGGAGACGCCGCCAGATAAGGTATATTCAAGATAGTAACCTGGCCTAAGTGCCTCTATTTTTGTAAATAAAGTGCCATTAAGATTATTCCGGAAAATCAGATACTCATCCAATTTATCAGTATCAAGGCGGAATTCGAATCCATCTATATATTTAAAACTTTTAATTTCCGATGAAAACCCCAAGATCCCGTTATGAACCAAGTAATACATAGGTTTAATGCCGAATCTATCACGGGCAATAAGAAGCTTTCTTAGGTTCAGATCAATTATTACAATTGCAAACATCCCGTTAAGACGGAGGAGCATCTCGTCAAAACCATAACGGAGGTATAATGCGAGCACTATTTCAGTATCTGTTGTACTTTTAAACCTGTAACCCCAGCTCTTAAGTTCATCTGTGTAATCAAAGGCATTGTATATCTCTCCGTTAAGTGCCAAAATGACTTTGCCATCCGGACTTGCCATTGGCTGATGACCATTTAACGAAAGGTCCAGTATACTTAGACGGTTAAATCCGAGCACACCTTCGAAGTTATTTAATTCATAAACCGGTTCATTTGTATCCAGCTCTGCCGACTCTCCATGTTTCAGGCTAAAAGCTCGTATTCCTGAATCATCCGGCCCCCTGTGCCGTTGCACCTGCAGCATTTTAATAATGGTGCCTGTATCAGCTATGGGCTGTTGCCCTAAATGATAATATCCTGTAATTCCGCACATGCTTTTCAGTGAATTGAAAGACTCCGCCGGCGCTACTTTAAATGACCGGGAATAAATGTTATATAAATCAGATTATTCGTACCTGCGAAGAAGGGCAGTCAGCACCTCCCTGTGAGATTCGCAGCGTATAAGGTTCAGAAGAAGTAATCTTTTCCTTTTTGACATCAACTTCGGAAGTAATCCCCTGCTTCTCAGGGCGGTGTGATACTTTCCAAAATAAGGTTCAATATATGCGTCATACATAGATGAGACCGAATCACAGTAAGCCTTGAATGAACTTTCCAGCAATGAATCATCCCCTATGATAGAATTCAGTCTCTCTATCTCCTCAGAAAACAATCTCATTTCACTCTCATTCAATTGAAAAACACCAGGTTCCTTCCCGCTCTGTTTAAGTGGTATTATATCAAAGTCTACAGAATCAGACAACCGAAGACGAACAACATAACCCCTGTACCAGGAGAGCTCTTCTTTGCCCGGCCAATCATAAATAAAGTTTCCTAAGCCAAAAAAGACAGGTTTTGAATTATATACCTCATAACCTGAGAATGCATGGGAATGATTTGCCAGCACTGCATCTGCCCCGCAATCGACCAGAAATCTGTACAAGGCTTTTGTCCTTGGTGACGGGAGTGAATAATATTCATTACCAGCATGAATAATTACTATGATATAATCAACTTCCTTCCTGATTCTGGCGATCGAATTATGGAGTTCAATTGTGTCAATTGAATTGCACTTGTAGGAATTATCAGGGGCAGTTACAAACTCATCATCAGCGCAGTTTAAAACTGCCAATCTTCGGCCATTAATAGTTGTAAAGTAAGGTTCAGAAGCTTCCCGGGAGGATTTGCCAACTCCAACGATAGAAATATTCTTAGACCTGCACAGGTCAATTGTGTCGATCAGACCAGCAGAACCATAGTCCATAATATGATTATTTGCCAGGGTCACAAGGTTGATTCCTGCATATGAAAGAAGATTTATACAATCAGGATGAGCTTTTTGATGAGGGCCTATTTTTTTTCTTGATGCTTCTGAGCTGGTGAGCGGACACTCAAGATCTGTAATATTCAGATCACTATCCCTCATAATATCAGTGAAATCATTGAGTATTTCCCCGTAATTCCCACCAGATACAAGTTGTTCAATTCGGTTTATCGGACATAGATCGCCTGTAACCAGTATCCTTATCGGAGCTTCATTCATAAAATAATAGTTTTAGAAATATGAGAATAATTCCTTAATCAGCGATTAAATATCTCTATCAGAGATCAGATCTCCCAGTTTATCGGAAGTCATAAATTCCACATCAGGCCACTGCTTTAATATTCTTTGCAGGAGTTCTTTGAATAATCTCAGATTCACCTTTCTGTTTCCAGGGTCTAACTCTCCCATATAATTTATCCGGTGCGTACAGATAATAGCAGGTTTGTGCCAGGAAAAGGCTATATCAATCTTTTTCAAACAATCCCCGACAATATCACTCCTGGCTGATAATGCCGGCTCAAAGAAACAGTTCCTGATCAGGTATGTGAGTCCGCTTGTGCTTTTACCTCCCAGAAAATGATAACGTCTCCTGTAGTTGCCGAAAGATCCTTTAGGGACCAATTGAACAATCAGACCCTGAAGATATCTTATTCCATTCGCATACAGAACACTTTCCAGTTCACTGTCCCATGTATAACAGGGAGGGATGAATGACTTTGACCGATACCCGAATATTTCTTCAAACAGAGAGAGACCTTCAAAAAGGCTTACTTTCATGCCTGCTATCTCTTCACGTGTGGTAAAATCAAGGACTTCCATGAAGTTATAGTCTTCCTCCCCTGAAAAAGTAGTATTGTCAGAAAATGTAAACAATATCTCGGGTGTTTTTCTCCTGAGCGCATTCATCCATCTTTCAACATTAACATGTTCACGTCCGTGAAACTGAGGATGAAAAATACCTCTTTCATATCCTTCCTTCCACAATGATTCAACCCTGTCACGCCCGGGATATTGTTTCAGTGTATGAGTTACAACTTCATAATAATAATGCTGAAAATTGCTTTCTTCAATCTTTTTAAAATCAGGGTTCCCAACCACCATATTGGCGGTTATTACAGGATTATTCCCCATAAAGTCACGGCATGAACTCAGGACGTCGTAAATCTGAATGAGGTCTTCATTACTCTCTAAAGTATCAATTCTGTTATAATCGGAATTTGACAGGTTGAGGCCGCGGTCCAGAAATCTCTGATAAACATCTTTGGATGGCATCCTGATACTGCCCCAATCATCGCTCTCAATAACAACAATCCTTCTTTTTGTACGCCAACCCGGAGAATTGATGAGATTATAATAGATCTTGGATTTTATTTCTTTAAACATCTGTTTTCCTATTTATCAATTCTCCAAGTTCTGCAGAGGTGACAAACCTGGCATCAGGCCAGTTTCTCAGGATCCCCTTTAACAACCTTTGCAGTTGTGACAATCCGTTGGTCCGGTTTGAAAGATGAATAGCACCTATATAGTTTACACGATGAGAACTAATTATGGCCGGCTTTCTCCATCTGAATGCTGCTGAAATGTCCGACAGGCATGAACCGACCCAGTCTTTACCGGGCTGACCTGGTTCAAAATAGCAGTTTCTGGTCAGGTAGGTAATCCCGGAGCTGCTTTTCTTCCCGAGCCAACGAAGCCGGGTTACCTTTCTGCCTCCCGGAAGGGGTTCCAAATGAATCTTTGGGGTTGAGATGTATCTGATACCTTCATTATAACAAACTGACTCCAAAGCTGAGTTAAAAGGCCCGTTAGGAGGGACAAAACACAGGGATTTGTAACCGAATAATTCACTAAAGAGCCTTAGCCCGGATGAAATGACGGTGCTCTGGTACAGCAGATCCTCCTTATCCAAAACATCGAAAGCGGCCTGCAGCTCAGTGCCAACCCCGGGATCTCCGGCCGTTGAAATTCCCCACATATTGTTTTCGAATGCTGTAAGAATCTTTTTATTCCCCTTTTGAAGTGCTTTTAACCATACCCTTACATTAAGATGCTCCCTGCCATGAAACTGAGGAACAAAAAGTCTGTGACTGATTCCATCCTTCCACAGATCAAAGGATTTTTCACAACCGGGGTATCTCTGCAATGTTTTTGTAAATGGTTCGTAATGGAATTCCGTAAAGTTTAAATCCTGGATTTTCCTGAAATCGGGATTGGCAACCAGAGCAAAAGGCGTAAATACTGCAGGCCGGTCCGTTTTGTCCTTTACGGACTCAAGGACCCCAAACAAAGAGGCAAGGTCCTGCACGGTCGCAAGAGAATCATATTTATTGAACCGGTTTCCTTCATCAGAGAAAAGATCAATTCCGGATTTTGCAAGATTTTCAAAGGCTTCCTTCGAAGGCATCCTGATGCTGCCCCAGTCATCTGATTCAAAAACAATCAGTCTCTCTTTTGTTCTCCAGCCGGGAAGATTTGAAACATCTCTTTTTACAGTTGACAAGAATTCCATAGGATCGCCTTATTGAAACAAAACCTCAAAAATCGTAAGTTCAGGAACCAGCCACGGAATACCAAATCCGGGGGCAAAAAGCCACGCATTCATTGTTTCTGATCCCTGCCTGAAAGTTATGGCTGCAAACAGAAGCATAGGGAAAAGGCCAACAAGAGTAAGGATGTCTATCCTGGAGGAATCATTCCCGGCAAAGAATCTGAAAACATAGAGGGTTGCAAACATAAAGAAGAGTATCATGAACCTTCCGCCAAATGAGGGAATCGGCATTCCGAAATTCACAAATGCAAGAAAAAGCAACAAAAAGCTAAAAAGGTTTTCAGAAGGTTGATTCTGAACAGAATTTCTCATCCTGTAACGAACCACTATGATTGCAAGCAGAAGGTAATATAAAACCATGTCTGATCCTATCCTTAGGAACCAGGCATCCTGCATTACAGAATCCTGTCGTAACTGAACATAAGCAGTATCAGTATACATCTGTACTCTTGCTTTTAAGGCTGCACTTCCAAAGGCGCCAAATGATGACTGAATTAATGGTTCTATAAGATTTGGAACAATAAAGGAGAGAAGTACAAGAGGGATATATATCATGTTTCTGTTACCGGCAAAAAAGTAGATCAATAAAACGAAATTGGCCGTCAGGAAACTGAAATGTACAAGGCACGCTGAAAATGTAAGGATCAAAAACCTGGCATCTTTATACAATATGACATGATAAGCACCATAGAAAAAAATCCAGGCTGCTGTCCACATCCTGAATCCATTGATGGAGGTAACAGGCAAAATTGATGCAAGAAAAATCATATATATCAGGCTATTCCATCCGAAGTTGTACTTTGCCTCATCAAACAGCAGGCTAAGGCTTCTAACATAAAAATACCCGAATAGTGCAGCAAAAGTGCCGAACAGAAGCCTGTGGTCTTCAGTGATTCTGGATACAACAAATGATATCAGAGGCTCCACAATGTCAACGGTGGTATCAGTAGCATAAACACCTCCAATGATTCTGAAAATATCGGAAAACGGCAACATTGCATTCATCTTCAATGCCATAGCAATACGGGAAGCATCAATACCCTCATTACCAACAACGAATGTAAGTCCATAGTATACCAGAAATGCATACACTATGTTCCTGGCTTCTTTCTGTCCAAAATTCAGTATTGCAGTAATACATGCCAGAAATGGCCACAAAAGAAACAATATCAGGTAGTTCTTCGTGTCAAGATAAGGCAATGCAACTGATCGTGAAAATCCTTCAGTCATAACGAATTAATTGGAATCTGAAAGTTCAAGGAATTTTTTTGCAACCCTTCCGATATGGTATTCTCCCGGGTCTGGCAGTATCATCTTGTTTTTGTAATTGCCATCCAGAAATGCTCTCACATCGGCTTGATTCAGGTCTCTTTTAATATTAAGTACCGGACGGCCTGCTATTGAATAATCTATCAGTTTACTGGGTGAATTAAGGGCTGAATTATTGTCGAAGTTTATCAGGAAATCCATTTGACTCAGTACCTCCAATAATTCTTCCCTTGGTATATATGCTGATACCTGGAGTCGATCATCCAGTTGTTTTTTATACTTGTCCAGTGATTCAGGAGAATTGGTATAAATATTAAATCTGAATGGCTTTGCAACAGACATCAGGAATCTCATTAACTGGTCCGGATCCCTTACTCCGGGAATAAAACCTCCGGCATACGCAAAAGTTGGTATCCTGTTACACAAAAACAAATCTGTTTTATTGTCAATCTCAAAATCAAAACCCTGGGGAATGATTCTGATCTTATTATGGAATTCCCGGTAATATCCATCCCTGGCACCTTCTATAGGTATGGAAATGAAATCGGCTTTTCTGCAGAAGGCCTTTTCCAGATACTTGAAATAAAAAGGTTTTCTGAAAGTATCAACAATATCACCCATATATGGGTCACCACAGTCTGCCACCCAAACCTCAGCTATCCGCTGCCGTGTGGTTCTTGCCCATGCCACACCCCAATGTACGGGATATGGTACAGCAAAAGATATCATAATGTCAAAGTTGCTTTCTGATTTCAGCATTTGCCGTACTTTGAACATATCCTCAATCCCGGGATACTCAAACAAAAGTGAGAGAGCCCTCGAAAGGGAACCGGTAATCCATGAAAATACATTTCTTTTTGAATCAGGAATTTGCGGGAATCGTGATTTCCCCCACAAATCAAGCTCAACTTTATATTCTTTAAGAAATTCGCTATAATTAAAATCTCTGAACTTTGTGATGACTTTTACATAATGTCCCTGCCTGATAAATTCTTTTGCGAGTTCTGTAGCACGGTAACTCCTGGGCGAAATCTCAGGATAAAATCCATTTGACACCAATAGTATTTTCTTCTTTTCACTCATAAATCAAGAATGACTTAATTGATCGGGATGCTTGATTTGTCAGCAGACATATCTCTCAATTTCCTTTCTACACAAGATCTTAATCGTGGGTGCATAACAAAGTACTGTAATCCCATCTCAGGCGACTGTTTTCTTCTGGTTAGTGAGTCTGTTTTAAAATCAATCAGGACCTCAGAGAAAAGTTCAAAATTCGCGATGCCGGTTTTATCTCTCAGATCGCTGATTGAATCACCTTTTTCAATTGAAATCGGCTTGAACGACAGTATATCTCCGGTATCAATCCCACGATCAATGATATGCACAGTAACGCCTAACTTCCTTTCATAAAAAATACTCCACTCCAGTACATTCATACCTCTCATATCAGGGAGCAAACCCATATGTGCATTTAAAATTCCGATTCTTACGGTATCTATTATACAAGATTTAAAGATCCCGCCGCCGGCATTTATCAATAGATCAAGCTCTGATCTCCGCAGAAGTTCGCATGTCTTACCTGAATGCAGGTCATTGGTTGTAAACAGCGGGATCCCTTCATTTTTGCATGCCTGTACAAGCGAAATATCCGGGATAGTGATTCCCAATGATTCGAGATATCGGGCAAGGTGGTCGGTAGAAGGTTTTGCAGATGAAGATACCCGCTCTGAGGTCTGTGCTTTTAATATGGAAACTACTGCCCGAAGGTTTAGGTTTCTCTTTATCCTGTGGAAAAAACTATTTGTGACCTGTATTACGCAATCAGGTTTGTGGAAATTGAATTTCAAAAAGTATATAAGCCTTTTTGTATATAGCTCCTGATCAGCAGTAATTATTCCGTACTTCATATCACCTTTGTTCAAGCGGTTTCATCAACTCTTCCTGGAGGATAAGCGCATCGGCGAAGAACTTTGTTGCCCAATTGGGGTAAGACCATGGCATGTAATCACCCCAGATTGGAAAGGAACCTGGTATTCCGCCACGGATTCCACGATTGGAACTCGATATATCCTGAACCTCTTTAAGCTGATCCAAAATCTTCAATGCTGCATTTAATAACCTTGCGTCAGAATTAATACGGTAAACCTTCAGCCAAATTATAGCTATCTGAGCATTGCCTGTCAGGCATGAGAAACTTGCTGCAGATTGCCATTTTGCGTTAAATCTGCCTGCAAGGTACTCGGGACTGGCGTTCGGATGCCTTTTCCTCTTTTCATACTTTAGGAAGATTCTTTCAGAATTACTGATTACCAGGCCACGGACTTGTTGTTTCAAATCGCCCTCCAAATAATGAGAACTTTCCAAAAGACCTCTGAGTGTATAGGCAATTGTATGTGTAAGAGGCAGCTCGTCCTGTGAAAAACCCATAAGATCAATCCAGCCATTATCTGAAGCAAGAGATAAGATCCACCTGATGTTTCTCAACGCTGTTTCCCTGTAAAGGTCACTGGAGGTTAGGTCAGCCATAACAAAAAGAGCCCATGCCACCCTTGAATGATATGCATGAGGTATGCCGTTATAGGTATACCGGGCCCATTTTCCGTCATTGTCAGAAATGGAGCACAGCCAATCAGATGCCTTTACAGCGGCGTCAAGATATCTCTTGTCATTTGTTGTTTTGTAAAGATCTGCCCAACCAAGAATTACCATACCAGTATTAAAAACTATAGGGTAATCATTTATCCCTGATCCTCCCCTTACCGCCCCTGATGGCAATTGGATTTCAATTTCCCAATCTCCCATTCGGATGGCTCTCTCAAGATAGCCAGGATCATTAACGAATGAAGAGTATCTCAGAAACGTTGAGATTATATACCCAGATGTTTCAGGGTAGGGTAATGCCCATCCGGATTCAAATCCAAATGATGCAGCAGACCCACCAGTTCCTGTAATTTCCTGAGAGAGAGACAACCATTCCATGGCACTCTCAAGATGGTCCTTATTTCCGGCAATCTTCAAGGGGATGCCGAAAATATGTCTTGCGGTTACTTTAAATAAAGATGGATGAAGAATCAGCCTCAGGATCACCGCTGGCCTGATGCGGGTAAATAATATTCGAAACTTATGCAAAAAGGGTCTCATATGCTGATTGTGAAATGTGCGATATGCCGTAAATGCAGGTGTTGCACTAATCTACCTGCTTAAAATGTATTTTTTCCAGAGATTTACGAAGAGCTCCGGCAACAGTAGTTTCTGAAAACATCGCTGATATTATTCGCCTGTTCTCCATCGCTTCAGACTCTTCAAGATTCGTAAAGACTCTTTTATTCTCATTGGTAAGATCAGTATCAATTGAAAAAACCTTTACGCCAATTCTTTTCAGGTAATTATAAAAAGAATTCGACTCATTTAGATAAACTTTTGCGCCCATCCAGATCATCATTACAATATTGCCGATAGCCTGTTGCCTGTAATGGTTCATAATTACAATCCCACACCTCTGCATAGTGAGAGTATATTGCTCCAGGGGAATGAACTGCCTGAGCGAAATAAGGCCAGATCCGAAAATTGAAACTCCCTGGTAATGAATATAATCCCCATATTGAGCATCGCCATAACTAAGCGGGAGTATTACTTTCCTGTTCCCAATCCCGATTTCGTTAATTTTGTAAAATACCTCCAAATGGTTGTTGGTATAGTTGGCAGAATTTCCAATAAGGATATCATTGCCATTTACATGAATGTGTTCATTGCCTTTCAAGATGAACTCCAGGGGATAGTAAGTAAATGGAATAAATCTGCTGTAATGGGGGATGATCCCTTTGTTCTGAAAGAAATTGAATTCCTCTTCGTATGGAACCGCAAAATAAGACAGCTTTGAGGCAGCCTGCTTTATTGATCCTTTTACCAAAGCCTGATCCTGTCGGAACAGGGTACTTAAAGTCATCCTTAACTTATCTTTGAACGTTGGTATAATATTGGGGAGGTTTATTGAGGAAGTAAATTTCCCAAGAAACTCTTTATCAGGGAAGACTTCTTTTGTGTAGAGTTCTGCACCCCAAAAAATGCCTACAAATTTACCTTGCTCCCCGGAAGAAATAAAAAGTGTACTGTTAAATTCATTAAGACTATGCAAAATAACCCAATCATAATCCTGTATCCTGTGAAGCAGGTATTTTAACAGGAAGCGATTGTTCGGTACTAGTTCAATATTATCATGTTCTTTTACGTAGATAAGCTTTCTGTTGAACCGTGATTTGGGAATAATAAAATGATTGCTTCCGGGGAAAGCTTTCTCAAATATATATATTGCAGCATCAATGAATTTTTCATCGGATGCGATATGGATTATTTTATAATTTGCGCCGATCATTTATAATCCCTTGATAAGACTTATGATCATATCTGCATCATCCTCTGTAAGCTCAAAAAATAATGGTAATCTTACAAGATTTTCAGAAAAGAAATCAGCGTTGGGAAGTTCCCTTCCATCATGAAGGTTTTTATAATATTGGCTATTATGCAGGCTTAGATAATGGAAAACAGCATGAACACCATTTTCTTTAAGCCTGTTAATAAGATTCGCCCGCTGATCCGTTGATCTGGAAACCAGATAAAAAAGATGTCCGTTATTTGTGGCATACTTTGGAATGACAGGCAGGCTTTTTATATTACCATCGGCCCATCCTTCAAGGCCGTTATAATACTTCTCCCATAGGGCAATCCTTTTTTTCTGAATTTCATTAATATTCTCCAGTTGCGCCCAAAGATAGGCAGCAATAATCTCCGATGGCAGGAATGAAGATCCGGTATCACACCAACCATATTTGTTCACCTCGCCCCTGAAGAACTCAGCCCGGTTAGTCCCCTTCTCCCATATTATTTCAGATCTTCTTATAAACCTGTCATCGTTTATTGCCAACAACCCCCCCTCCCCTGAGTTGATATTTTTGGTTTCATGAAAAGAGAAAGCAGCCATATGACCGATACTTCCCAGCGGTTTGCCTTTATAGTACGAATCAATTGCCTGGGCTGCATCCTCAATTACCAGAATATTATGTCTGTCTGCCACGTCCATAATCCTGTCCATATCACAAGCAATACCTGCATAATGTACCGGCACAATCGCTTTTGTCCTGGGAGAAATATATTTCTCAATTTCTTCCTCATCAAGATTTGGATAGTCCTTATGACTGTCCACAAATGTTATCCTTGCTCCGGCACGAACAAAGGCAAGCGCGGTGGAAACAAAAGTATATGAAGGCATAATAACTTCATCACCAGGTTTTATACCGGCAAGCATTGCACACATTTCGAGCGCATCTGTACAGGAAGTCGTCAGCAAGGCCTTTCGAAATCCGTATTTCTGTTCAAAGAACTCCTGGCATTTACGGGTAAAGATGCCATTACCGGATATCTTGCCGGAGTATACTGCCTGATAAATATAGTGCATCTCCTTGCCAGTCAGGTACGGCTTGTTAAACGGTATCATTTTCATCGAAATCTTTTTGAAAGTTTTTTTCTGAATTGTTATTTTTCAGGGGTCCGAATTACCTACAACCACATGTGGTAAGTATTTATAAGACTCTCAACAGAAAACCCACATTTCTTATAAAGCAAACAGGCTCTTTCGTTATCCAGTTGTGTTACTACCTTGATAATGCTGAATCCTTTCGCATACGCCTCATTATCTGCGTAGTATACTAACTCTGAACCTATTCCCATACCGACATAGGACCTGTCAACAGCCAGAAGACCAATATCAGCAAAGTTACCCCTGGCGCCAAGAGTGATTAACCCTGAAATACGTTCTTCAGTTCTGGCAATAATTACACTGGATGCGACTTTACCGTTCAGGGAATTTTCAAGCCATTTTTTATACAGTCGCTCATATTCCCCGTTCCTGAAATTGCAGTCAACCCGAAACCGTGAATATAAACCCGCCTGTAGTGCCAATTCAGACAGTTCCTTTTCCTCTCCGGTACCGGAATATTCCATAATTTCATTCCTGAATCCCGAATGGCTGGCACTGGTTTTACAAAATGTTACTTTTTTATCAACAAGCAGACCTCCGGATTCTTTTATCATGCTGTTCAGGAGGAGAGCTTCCGGAGACACAAGAATATATGTCAGCCTTGCCTGCTCCTGATCCAATATCCTTAGTGTTTGTTCATAATCATAAGGGTCATCATTGTTTATAACAACCCTGGCTACCCGATATCCGAAGAAGGCAGAGTCCCATGGCAGAAATTCAAAGGAGTTCATGTCCAATCAATACTCTTTTAACTTAAAAATGGCTTTTATCCCAGACTTCCACCCGTGTAATACAGACCTGAACAGGAACAGGAAAGGCAGCTGATTGTATACAAAACCAAAGTAGAGATAAGGCCTTACCACCTTGTTGGTGTTTAGCCTGCCAAGACCAAATTCCTGTAATATGGCTCTCGTCTCCCTGAATGTTCTTAAATAAGGTTTACGAATTGAGGAGGTCATTGTCAGAATAACGAACTTAGAGATTGGCTGGTTCAGGAAAGTTTTCTGCCTGGGACTCAGGCTCTCCCTAGATTGAAACTTCTTCAGATTATGGGCTGAGGCCAGAAAGCCTCTGGCTGCCTTTTCAGTATGAAACAACTTCGAATTTGTTGCAGAACCTAACCTCGTAGTTCGTAAATAGAAGGGCATGCTATCAAAAATACACCGGTCTGCGACACTAAGAATTCTGGCAATTAATTCTCCATCCTCAAGAAATGGCACGTCAGGCAGATAATTTAATCCAAACGATTTGAAAAACTCAGTTTCAAAGAGTACAGCCCACATCCTGTCAGGATCAGGAGGATTACCCTTCCTGGTTAAAAAATATGCTTCTATTCCGTCAGTAACACACAAATCCAGGTTATTATTCAAGACTTCCTGCCGTACTGATCCGTCAGAATTCAGAAATGTAAAACCGAGAAATGAAACCTGGGCGTTTTTACTTTCGGCATTTTTCAAAACCATGTTCAGGGTGTTCTCCCGTATGTAATCGTCAGGATCAATGAAAAGAACATATTTACTGCCAGCCTCATGAATTCCCCTGTTTCTGGCTCTTGATACACCCTGATTTTGCTGATTGATCAGAATAATGTTAGAGTACTCCTTCTGTAACCTCTCAACTATTTCTCCGGATCTGTCAGGTGAACCGTCATTAACACATATTATCTCGTAATCATTTAATGGTAAATCCTGTTGGAGAAGACTTCTGATACATCTTTCCACATAGGGTTCTACATTATACATCGGAATAACGACTGACAGTCTTTTCATTCTGTGTTGATAATTCTTTGACTTCAGTAACAGCAGAAATAAGTCACATGGAAAAGCAAGCAACTTAAAAGTTCACAGGAAAAACTCTTCGTGCCGGGATTTTTCAGGCAGATGCTTTCTGATCCATAATAACCACCTGAATGGGTTAAGATAAATCGTTAAAAGGTTTTTAATCCAGACATTAATTATTTTATCCCGATTCATGAACTCTGCCCGGAATACCTGGCTTGTAACCCAGCAAAATCTCTGATCATTCCTAACTAAAAATGGCAGGTTCGGATAGGTAAACCTTCTTCTGAAGTCCTCTGAACGGAAATAGTTTGGTTTTATTAACGTATCCTTACCCTTATTGTTTATTGCTCCGGAATGCATACGATAGTTAACAGTGATCCTGTCCATAAAGTCAAGTCTTATCCCTGCCTTTGTGAGCTTAAGCCACACCGGATAATCCTCAAAGGTTCTGAACTCCTCATCAAATGCTCCGATCGATAACAATATTTCGCGGTTAATAAATACTGAAGGTGAGAAATGTATTCTGTCACAGACCAGAAGCATCCTATACTGAGATAAAGCGTCTCTGCCCGGAGCCATAATTCCATTCTTTGAAAAGGGGTTACCAGGTATAACAGATACCAGCGAATCTCTGGCAAAAATTTCCTTGTATACTTCGATCTTTGAGAATAAGACACCTGTCTCAGGGTGCGATTCTATCCAGGTCATATTATCCTCTATGCAGGTAGGTTTAAGCGTGTCATCGGCTCCAAGGAACTTAATCCATTCACCTTGGGCTGCCCTGATTCCCCTGTTTGCGTTACCTGCTACCCCGGTATTTTGATCAGAAGTAATAAGTTCTGTCCTGACAAACCTTGATTTATGATCACGTATCCAATTGCGGCAAATATCCACTGTATTGTCATTGGAACAGTCATCAGATACGATCAGTTCCAGCCCGGCCCATGTCTGATTCCTGACACTGTCCAGAGTCTCTTCAATAAACGGAGAAGAGTTGAAGGCAGAGATTATTACTGAGATGAGAGGTTTGTTATGAACCATTTCCTGCGAACCAGCCTGGCAGCCTATCTCTTCCATAGCTTTTCTGCCACTAATGATCTCAGGTCCATCAAACCTGACAGCCTGTTTACGGAATACGCCCCAGCCGCAATACAGATCAGACCTCCGGAAAGATACCTGTACAAATTGACCGGGACAAAGACGGTTCCCAATGTCAGAATCATGAACATAAATAATATCAAAAATTGCCCGGCAAACTTCTCCGGCATCCTGAAATCATATTTTTTTCTTAACACATAATATGAGAACACAACACCGAGAAAATAGGTAATAATGAATGAAATCCCCAGACCATTCAGCCCGAAGAAATGATAGAGAATAAGATTTGAAGCCAGGATTACCGCTCCTGACACTATTTCCATGGCCATAAAGAGCTTTCCGTCACCCTTGGCAAGGTAAACATAGCCCATCGCCCATGAGATGGTTTTGAACGGAATCCCTATCAGGGTAAGAACCGCAAACATAACCACAGGCAGGAATTCCGGAGTGTAAAGAATACGCACGACTAATGGCATTCCTACAATTAAAAGGATAAGCAGTGGTGTCACTATTAATAGTGCTGCTTCGATCTGCTGGTTTACCAGGTTTCTCACCTTATAATTATCAGCCTGTACGGCAGCGAGCCGGGGGAAATAATCCGTGGCCATTGCTGCAAATATAATGGCAGTATACTGGCCAACAACGCCCCACCCTGCATTGTAAAGCCCAACCTGCTCCACCCCTGCATTATTACTAATAAATGCATTTAGAATATAGCTCGATAATGAGGCAATAAACCCAGCAACAGTCATTGAGATTCCTAATTTTACCATCCCCATCCCCTGCCGGGTATATTCATTTGAAGTAAGTTTGACTTTTTCAACAGGGACTCTTCGTGAAAAGTACCAGGAGAGTATTAATCCAGTAATGGATGTGACAATCAATGCAGGCACAATGCCCCCAATTCCATAAAAATAGTATAGAGGAATAGAGGTTACAAGGCCAAGCAGTGAGCCTATTACTCCTGCTTTTGCCATCTCCCTGAGCCGGCGGGTACCCTGAAGAATGGCACTCTGGCCTTTGCTGATAGCCTGCAACAGAATTGTTATTGAAAGCCAGATAAATGCCCAGGTATACTCTTTATTTCCAAATGACCACAGACTTAACTGGGGAGCAAAAACTACCGTTGCGCCTGCCCCGAACAACCCTGTCAACCACACCCAGTGTCTTAGAACCCTTATGGTCTTTGATACAGATGATTTGTCACCAGTACCATTTGCTGCTGAAATGTCTCTAACTGCACTAAATGTGATACCGAGACCGGTAACAGTAATAATTAACTGTAGCGGGGAATTTAAAAGACCGATTACTCCTACACCTTTTGCCCCAAGCAGGACCGCAACAAACTTAACCCTGATAATCCCTACCAGAATATTGAAAACCTGTACGCCACCGAAAATAGAAGTCGCTTTGAATATCTGGCGATATGATGAACGCTCTGATTCAAGTTCTCCCATTGATGATTCAGGCTGTGAGCTTTTCAAGGTTTCAGGTTGATCTTTGCCAGATAACAATTTAGGTCGGATATGAGTAGACTATTCGATTCAGGGAGTCTTTTAATCCTACTTGAATTCATTTATTGCCTTGACAACAGCATCTGCTTCATTCTGAGTCATAACCTGACTGATAGGCAAACTAAGAACTTCCCGATGGATTCTTTCGGTTACCGGCAATTTCAGGCCGGCATATTCAGAGTATGCTTTCTGAAGATGCGGCGGAATCGGATAATGAATTAATGTCTGAATGCCATGTTGCTCCAGGTACTCCCTTAACCGGTCACGATCAGGATGGCGCACCACAAAAAGATGCCATACATGACAGAGATTATCACGGATGGAGTTTGAAAAATAAGGCATGGTACCCGCAAAGGTCGTTTGATGCAGGCTCACTCCAGGCAGCATCACCTGCCTATTTTTTATGTTCAGATGATAATAATCGGACACTTCCCTCCGATGTTGGTTATCAGAATCCAGTCGCGGGAGTTTTACCCTGAGAACGGCTGCCTGTAATTCATCCAAACGGGAATTAATTCCTCTATAATTATGAACGTATTTTCTGACTGAGCCGTAATTTGCCAGAGATCTTACCACGGTGGCAAGGTCGGAATCATCTGTAGTTACAGCACCTCCATCCCCCAATGCGCCAAGATTTTTACCCGGGTAAAAACTGTGACCTGCAGCATCGCCGAGTGATCCTGTTCGCCTGGAGGCATGGCTCTCCTCAATCCTTGAATCTGAGCCGTACCTATGAACCACAGTCGCACCTGCTGCCTGAGCATTATCTTCAATAATTTTCAGATCATGGGTTTTCGCGATCTGCTCTAATTTCTCAGACCAGACTGCCTGACCATAGAGATGAACTACAATAATAGCCCTGGTTTTGTCTGAGATAGCACCTTCAATCTGATCTATATCTATGTTGTAAGTGCCAGGATCAGGTTCAACAAAAACCGGTCTAAGCCTGTTGTCTGTAACAGCGAGAACGGTTGCAATGAATGTGTTAGCCGGTACAATAACCTCATCACCTTCCTTCATTGTACCCATTTCAATGTATGCCTTCAGAATTAGGCGAAGAGCATCCAGACCGTTTGCAGTAGTGATACAATGATCGCATCCGATAAAGTCAGCGTATTCACTCTCAAAGGCAGCGGTCTCCTCTCCCAGTAAAAACCAGCCTCTCTTTAGAACTCCCGAAATTGCATCCGACAACCCGGGTTCAAAACTCGACGTAATTTTTTGCAGATCAAGAAATTTAATCACATTCCCTCCATTTTCCGTTTTTCTTCATCTGTAAAGCTCCGGATAATCTTTGCAGGATTACCACCTATTATAGTATAGGGTCCAAATGATTCATTTACATATGAATTCGCCGCAACAATGCAGAAGTCCCCCAGGGAAACACCTGGCATGATAATTGACCCTGATCCAATCCAGACATGGTTCCCGATCCTCACGGGTTTCCTGATAATCGGAAACACATTTTGCATGAGTTCCGATGCATTCGGTCCTGAGTCAACCATTATGCTGACATTCTGAGCTATACTGACATTGCGTCCTATTGTAAGCTTTGCCGCATAGCCATTTAACATACTGTTCATTCCAACATAACAACCTGATCCAATCTCAAGGAGATTATCAGGACTCCCAAAAACAGAACATCTCTTGGCAATCCTTACATTATCTCCGATTACGACATTGTTGACCGAGGATGAGACGTCAATTTCAACATCTTTCCCAAGATTGATATTCGAATATTTCATTGAAAATTCATTTTAAGAAATGCTTTCATGACTTCATAAAAATAATCAAGGTCATGTGCAGTAAGACCTTGATGGACCGGAATGAAGTATGCCTCTTCACCATAAAAGACGCTTGACTGGATACCGTGTTCCCAAAAATGCTTTTTCAGCATTGGAAGGTCAATTTTATAATTCCCCGTTTTGAACATAAACACACCCGGGACATTACCCGGTGCCAGCACAAACCTTTCAGGCAGATCCAATGTATCGAACATGCTGCGCAGTGTCATGTAATTGGCAATTCTTTGCCTAATTATAGAATCTTTTTCTTTAATATACTTCGAAAGAACGTTTTTTACGTAACGAACAATCCCGGGGTGTTGATCGGCTACCTGAATCGCTCCTGTTTTATTCCGTGCAACAAGAAGGCCTCCGACCTGTATCGGGAACATTTTAGGAAAACTGTATATAACGAAATCTCCTATTTCCCCGATTGTATCTTCTTTGTCTGATGAAAAAAAAGAACCCGCGCAATCTTCAATGACAGGCAGGTTGAGGCCCCTGAGATGTTTCATCTCAGGGTAAGGATATCCGAATTCGTGATTAACGAACAAAACCTTTGTTGCAGGCCCGATTTCCCTTGACCATTTACAGTACCTCTCTATCTCAATGGTAACACAACTGCTGATGTAGTAATTACCTGATGTCGTCAGAATAGTTACAATATCGTCTGGGTTGAGATCGAACTGCCCCAAGGCAATGTTTATCGCCTGGCGGCCGTTGTATGTATAAAGGTAATTATCGTAACCAAATCGCTCTGTAAAGTAGTTTTCAATCAGGTCATCGTCAGGTAATATATGGTTCAAGGAAAGATCCCTGGTACAAAAAGGGCCAATCCGGTATGCAGGAAGACTGTATGGATCAGGATTAATGACGAACACTGATCAGAATTTATGTGGTTCCAGGACAAACCTGTATCTTAATGAAGAAACCGATTCGTGACTTTCTTTAAACCGCAAAAGTCCCTCATTGGGAATCCCGGACTCTGTTGATATACCAAGATCCATATACCTGTAACCTGCTGCTTTATAATGGGAGAACAGGTTGAGCAGAAGATAATCCATTGCTCTAAGAGGACGTCCTTCATCATTATCACCCCAGAATACAGCATAACATATCTCATGACTACTACGGTAGAATATTGCGGCGGCTATAATCTGCTTATTTTCTGACACTACCTTGAAGAAATCAACTGGCCATAGTCTGCCAGTTGATATTATATCATCCAGTGTCATAAAAATTGGCCTTCCGAATTTTGCTCGGTTTATTCGAATCAGATTGTATATCTCATCCCATTCAATTGGATCCTGGGTTAAACCAAACTGAAGTTTATTGCGTTGGGCTTGCCTGAAATACTCTCTGCTGTTTTTCTGACTGTAACCTCCATTAAAAACTGCCAGATCAACCCAATTGGTGATATCAGGGCAAGAAGTCTGGTACCCGTGCCTGATGAGAGAGTTTATGGCTTTTGCATTAAAAGAACCATGGTAAAGATCCGGAGGTGTAATTATCTCGATCCGCCTCAGGGATTTGGATTTTGCATAATCCGCAAGCTGTTTGAGGAATTTGTCAATTTCACTTATATAAATGTTATCCCTCCTGAAATGAAATCCCCCAAAAGGAGCTGAAAAAGGGGAGAGTAACGTATCTCTCCTTATTCCGGCCAATAAACCAACAGGTATTTCCAGGGCAGAATCTACAAGTCTGATAATAGAATCAACCTTCGACCTGTTCAGTTCGCAAAAAGCTCCTGAAATAAAAGGGTGTGGGTCAGAAGGAAACAATTTCTCAAATGTGACCCTGTCAACTTCAGCCAGCATTTATCTCTTTCCTGTACTTTAAAAAATCATTGTATTCTCTAATGTAGTCCTCAGGATTGTACTTCTCCGAGGCAAGTACCAGACAAACAGCCCCTGAAGAAAAGTTTACAAGCTCTCGCCAAATCCCAGGGACAACCATAAGTCCGTAATAAGGTCTATTAAGTGGTACTATTTTCCTGTTAATGCCGTCATCAAGTATAACATCAAAAGAGCCACCTGCCGCTACTATTAACTGGTAAATATTCTTATGGGCATGTCCGCCTCTTTCAGCTCCTCCTGGAACATCATACAGGTAATATACGCGATGGATATTGAAGGGTAGATGGAGTTCATTCTGGAAAACAGTTAAATTCCCAGCCCTGTTATGAACCCGGGGCAGTTCAATAACATTACAATTATGTATGTCAGAAACCAATCTAATCATTTATTCCTGTTCATCCGAATGAATTCCTCCCAATCCCTTATATAATCATCCTCCGAATAATCAGTTGAGGAAAGTATGAGAGCAAGTGAATTTGTGGAAAAGTTTTCAAGAGTCCGCCAAATCATTTTGGGCACAAGAACCCCATTATATGATCGATTCAGCATGAATCTCCATTCATCTTTACCATCATTGAGAACGATATCAAAACTGCCGGACAATGATACAATCAGTTCTTCGGTCTCCCTGAAAGCATGCCCTCCTCTCTGTTCTCCACCGGGAACATCATATATCCAGTATACTCTTCTTAGCCTAAATGGAAGATGAGTGTCTTCCTCAATAAATGAGAGATTTCCCCTCAAATCGTAGAACCTTGGTAATTGTATTAGACAGGGTGCTGCCAATTTCAATCTCAATTTTAGGGTTTGACAGAAAACAATCTAGCTTTTGATTATCCGGGCCAGGCCCTTTTTCTTCTCCTTTTCAGTTGTATAACCGTATTTTTCACCGTAGGAGTAATGCTTGTAATCAGATTTCATTCCATTTACTACTAGACTGACCCCTTTAGCTCCGTTCGAGTGAATCTCATTCATTGTCCTCTCAAGAATATCTTTGAGAGTGTAACCCGGTCTGACTACCAGTAAACAGGAATCAGCTTTGGATATTAAATTAAACGTGTCCGAAACAATTCCAATCGGAGGAGAGTCAATTATGATATAATCATATTTAGACTTCAGGGAATTTATCAGATCACTGGTCTTGTCCATAGCGATCAATTCTGATGGATTGGGTGGTATAGGTCCTGAGGAAATGATTGACAGATTATCATAAGGTGTCTCCTGGATTATTTCTTCCAGGCTATCTTTTCCGATGAGCCACGTGGATACGCCTTTATCATTCTTTAAGGAAAAATCCTGAAATATTTTAGGTTTCCTTAAGTCAAACCCGATCAATACTGTTTTTTTGTCCAACAGACTATAAACTGATGCAAGGTTAACCGCCGTGAAAGTTTTGCCTTCTCCCGGCATGGATGATGTTACAAGAATTACAGGTGATTTAGCATCGCGAGTCAAAAATTGCATTCGTGACCTCAACAGACGATATGATTCGGCAATCGGTGAACCGGGACTGTCAAATATGGTCTTGTTTATCTTCCCTGCACTTAGGGGAATATGCCCCACAACAGGCATCCATGTTATCTTGTTGAGATCATCTTCTTTGATCTTATTGTTAAGGAGAAATGATAAGAACAGAATTATGAATGGTACCCCAAACCCGGCTAAGAGCCCCATAAAATAAATTTTTGTGGGATTAGGTGCAACCATCATGCTGAAGCGTTCATCAGCAGGATCAATGACCTCACTGTCAGATCTGTTTGATGCTTTTTGCATTTCCTGCTCAGCGCGTGTTTCCAGAAGAAAAGTATAGAGTTCATCATTAAGCCTGAATTTCCTTTCTATACCTAGCAGTTGCCTTTCGGTGACTGGAAGTGCAGACGCCTGGGCGTTTGCCTGATTGATCTGCTGCTGATTTTCCGAACGAGCAAGACTGTTTGCCCGCCTTAACCCGTTCAGCGTCTCTCTCAGACTGGCCTTAGCTGTATTTATCCTTTGCTCCAGATTTCTCTGAAGGGGATTCAGTTCCCCGGCACCTCGGGTGGCCATTTGCCCCTGTAATTCGGCGAGTTCATCAACCAGTCTTGTCAACCCTGGATCATTTATGCCCATGGTCATTGGAACGATTGGAATTTCTCCAGATTCATTCTTATTTAGGTAGTCTGCAAGATAATCATAGTAGTTTGCCTCAAGATTGAGTCGTGCCCTTTCATTTTCCAGCAGTGTGACCTGAGTAATTATTGACTGCCCCTGAGCAGAAAGATCCATTACACGATTAGAAGACCGGAACTGCTGCAGCCTGCTTTCTGTTAGTTGTAGAGAATCAGTTATACCTATTAGTTGATCGTCTATGAATTGTATTCGTCTTGCGGCTTCAATATTTTTTTTGTCAAGTGATATTGCCTGAAAATTCCTGATATGCTCATTTAGAAAATCTGCATCCTTCGCTCTGTTTGTCCCTGTTAAACTGATTTTAAGAATGGATCCTTCTCTTGATAAGAGCTCAACTATTATTCGGTTGCTGTAATAATTTACTAGGCGGCTAAGGCTATAAATTGTAAAGAAGATTTGCTGATTCTTATTATTTGTGAATGCTTTTTCGTTTCGGCATTCAATAATAAAACTGCTGCCAGAATAGTCAATAGGTTCTCCGAATGTGCCATCTTTTTCAAATGGAAGATACTTTGATTCGGACTTAAGTTTATACTTATTGCTGCCAAGATAGGTTATCGAAAACTCCGTATCCTTAGGGAGAGGAATCTGATTCTCAGTTATAATCAGAACCGGATCCTCCGGATATAACGGGAGATTATTTCTTAAGGTTTTATAATAAAAATCCATTTCGAACTGCAGGGCTTTTAATGTCCTTTCAGTTAGGTCCCTTGATCGCAGGATCATCATTTGATTCTCCAGATTCTTCATTCCTCCAGGCAAACCAAGCCCTTGAAGAAGTGCCGAATTATCTACCAGAGGCCTGTCTTCTGTTTCATTGATAAGAATTGAAATTGAAGTCTGGTATACAGGCATTGTATGTCCTATATAAAACCAGGCACAAAACAAAGCACTAGCAGTGGTTATAACAAACCAAAACCAGTTTTTAAGTATCATGGACAAAATTGCCTGAGGATCTATACCAGAAACTTCCTGCGTTTTGATTCCCGGTTGTTCTTTCTGAATATAACTGCCTTTCCTTCTCATCTTCTTTATGATTCAAAAGTATTTCTGATACTTTACCAATTTGTAATTCCCAAAAAAGAACTGAATGTTAGTTTGTAAATAAGCATCCAATATCTAAAGCGTTCTGAAAAACGCAATTATCCCCAGGGTGGAGGTGATTGTTGTAAGGAAAATTGTCCAGACTGAACTGTTTGCCTGAAATGCCCTGCTCTGCCTTGGAACTGCATAAACAATATCATTGGGCATTATATAATAATACTCGGAGGAGAGGATGCTGCGATCAGCAAGAGAGAATTCCTTGACAATAGGACCATATGGAGACGGCCTGATTAATTGAACCTTCTGACGGTTGCTGTAATCGCTCATATCACCTGCTATTGCCAGAGCATCAAAGATTGTGATCCGATCCTTTGTAAGCATATACCTGCCGGGCAGCCTAACTTCTCCAATAATGCTTACATAATTATTCACAAGTCTTACCATTATCGCTGCATCCGTAACATAATTTTTGAGGATTAAATCCAACTCAGCCTTAATTTCCGGAAGGGTCTTTCCTCCAACTGGGACCTTACCAACAAATGGGATTTCAATTATCCCTTGTGCATCAACTGTATACCCTGACAATGCTGCACTTTCCTGTGTGATTCCGGCAGTACCAACGTCCGCATTGAAAAGAGATGACCATTGCGGGTCAGGAGTAATTACTCTTACATATAAGTTATCATAGGGCATGACCTTATAAGCCTCAGGAGTCACTGAGGCTTGTTGGTCCGCAAATAAATCGGATCTGGCAGATTCTGCGGAGTATTGAAGATAGGTCAGCTTTTTTCTTGAAACACAGGAACTCATAACCATCACAATGGTTATAAGGATTAAAGGGGTGGTCCTACGAATTCTCATATCAAGTGTTTTTTAGGAAATAATATTCTCCATTCATGTTACCGGCAAAATAAAATAACAAATGGTTCGAGTTTGCACATGCCAATATTAAGCTATACAATTATTAAGACATAATTCCATGCCATATGTTGGATAAGTTGGAATTCCCCTGAATTAACTTAAGCACACGCCACGAGGTATCAGGCACCTGATAATCAACTGGAAGCTGTTTTGATCGGATGACGTTGTGTTCAGCTATGACAATTTCAATTGAATTCATAACCACATCCTGATTAAAACCTGTAAGGATTATAGTGCCTGTATCCTGGGCTTCCGGGCGCTCCATAGAATTGCGTAACGAAATAGCAGGAAAATTTAAGATGGCTGATTCCTCACTGATGGTGCCACTGTCCGATACCGTACAAAGAGCATTCATCTGCAGATGAACATAGTCGGTGAATCCAAAAGGCTTCAGAAACCGTATCTGCGGATCCATATTAGTGTTCTCCACAGCCTCCAGACGCTTGCGCGTCCTCGGATGTGTAGATACAATAACAGGCACCTTGTAATCTCCGGCCAGGCGATTCAGAATCAGCAATATCTTTTCAAGGTTACCAGGATTATCAACGTTCTCTTCACGATGAACCGATACTACAAAATAAAGTCCCTTCTCCAGCTTGAGGGTATCGAGGATCCCTGAACCATCTATCTTAGGCCTATAGTAATTGAGCACCTCACACATCGGCGAGCCTGTCAGGTATATACGCCTGTGGGGAAGTCCCTCTGATATCAGATGCCGTCTTGCATGTTCAGTATAAACAAGATTAAAATCGGCAATGTGATCAATAACCCGCCGGTTAATTTCTTCAGGTACATTGAAATCGAAACACCTGTTGCCGGCTTCCATATGGAAGACAGGAATATGAAGCCTCTTGGCCATGTAGGCAGAGAGACATGAATTAGTATCCCCCAGAACCAGCAGGGCATCGGGCTTCTCCCGTCGAAGAAGCTCTCCGGACTTTCTGATAATGTCCCCCACAGATGCTTCAAGAGATGACACATCAACATTCAGGAAGAAATCAGGCTTACGCAAATCCAGATCCTTATAAAATATCTCATTCAATTCATAGTCATAATTCTGACCGGTATGCGCAATTATATGATTTACATGCTCATCCAGCAGGGACATAACCCTTGACAATCTTATTATCTCAGGTCTCGTGCCAACAACGGTAAGTACTTTCAGTTTTGAATCTTTCATAATAGTCCTTGGGCTGACCGCGGTAACGGGCGGCCGGCAAATATCAGTTATACTTGTTCAAAAAATGTATCAGGATCGGCTGGATCGTATGGTTCATTTATCCAGAAAATAGTATACAGGTCTTCGTTACCTGTGTTGGTAATATTGTGAGTGTGCCATACCGGCATATCAACATAGGATGGTGCATTTCCGTCAAGATCGAATGAATTGATTTTATCCGTTCCTATTCGCCGAAGCTGTATTTTTGCCTTCCCCTTGATCACTGCAAACCTTTCTGCTTTCCTTGTATGGAAATGATTCCCCCTGGTGATTCCGGGCTTCGTTGTTGAGAATGAAATCTGTCCACCGCTGTTGAGTTTTACGGTTTCAACAAATGAGCCCCGTTCATCAGTGTTCAATTTCAGCCTGAATGGGAAATAACTCCCGTGATCTATATAACATAAAAACGTTATGAAAAGATTCCGCTCAAAAGAATCGGTAAGGTCCGGTATAATCCCTTTCTCAGAATATTTTGCCTTGAAACTCTGCAAAAGGGTCAGGATCTCTGTTACACGGGCTTCGTCCGTAGGTGTTATCCTGAATTCATTGTCAGCAATTCTGTTCTCAATGAGGTAATAGATAATTCTCACCAGGTCACCGATGTAGATAAGCTTCAGCTGGGCATCGACCTCAACCCTGGGCTGTTCATTATGAGTAAGCTGGTGGGAAAAAGTCGCAACAACGGAATTGTAATAAGGATTCCCAAACGGGCCGAAAACATTGGGTATTACCATTCCGGTGAATATGCCCCCGTTTCTTTCAGCCCACTCTGCAAGCAGTCTTCTTCCCTCACGCTTGGATTTTCCAAATACATTATCCCGCTCCTCCTGGGTAGAAGATGAGAACAGCACATGAGGCTTTACACCGGTTGTCTCCAGGGCTGATATCAGCTTACTGACCAACTCAACATTTGTGTTATAAATTGTCTGTGGATCATTATGCCTGTTTAAAGCAGCCAGATGAACTATTGTGTCACATTGCCCAACAAATGTTTCCAGTTTATCCTGATGCTGAAAGAAGTCATCGTGAAATGGAATTAATTCCACTTCACCCTTCTTCACCGAAAGATAATTATAAAGATGCGTTCCTATAAATCCGGCCTGACCGGTTATCCCTATCTTAATCATTATTAACTAATTAATTCTTGCAGCCATACATGCAGGACAACAATACAGCATTGCCCTGGTCTGGTCTTTTGCCTCCGGAAACAAATCAATTGAAGATACAGGAAAATTTGAGAAACAGTCCGGCAGAATTATAATACAGCTCACCGAAATCTGCTGCTCCAATCATCCCTACTCCTATCATATCATTTATCATTCTGTTCAGTTCCAGGTATGCCGATAACTGTTTCCTATCACCAAAGACACCAAATGAGCCCGGATCCGGTATCCCGGTCGACTGTTCTTCGTCTGTAGTGTTGTATGTCCCATAGTTCTTTGACCATGAGGCTTTGAAAACATAATCAATATTTTCAACTCTGCCCTCACCACCGAGGTGTAAGACCATCACCCGGTTATTTACAAAGAAATCTTCAGGATGAGTGGCCAAACCATCCCGCAGGTGTGACCTTGCGGCAAGGTATTGTCCATGGTTATAATACGGTTCATAATATGAGCCATACTCAGGAGACCAGGGCCTTCCGGCCTGGTTCTTTGTATAGAGGAATTCAAAAAGGAATTTACTCCAATAAGTCTTCTGCGATTCCTTATGGCGATTCTCAATAATCAATCCGTTAAGGCCGTCCTGTATATTTGCCAGATGTGACAAGCCTCCCACCTCATATAAGCTTTGCCGGTAAAGCATGATCCTTAGTTCTGCAAGCTCAAGCTCCAGCCCCAGATCAATTGAACCAAGATGGTTTCCCTGACGTTCCGCCTGAATATATCCATTGCTGAACTTCTTTCCGGTTATCACATATAAGTAAGTTTCCACGGGAGAGAGAGTGTAGTCATCCAGATAGTATTCCTGCTCGCTGCCCCAGACAACCTGGTGATTGAATCCCCCGTAAAATTTAATCTTCCATGAAGGTTTACCGAATCGGCCATAGAGGGATTTCTGATGCAGGTATGATTTCAAAGTCAGCGTGTCCTGCAGAATATATCTTGACATCTGCACATCACCCATCCACCCGTGCGAGAAGTTGCCCTTAAATGCAAACAACCCTCCAAACCAGGGAAGGGTCCAAAACTCCCGCACAGACAATTCTACCTCAGGAATTCCAAGGCTGGTTCCTGACATTGCCCAGGAGCCTGAGGTCAGGGTGGTGTCACACAGCCCGGTGATCTTCTTTGAACGGCCGGTGCGAAGTTCAAAGATCCCCAGGCGCACCTTACCGTACCCTTCAATAAGAGTAAGATTTGATCCCTGCCCCAGGTTTGCGCGGCCTTCAAATGAGGCGCCCCAGTCAAAGAGTTTGTCGCTGGATAGATCATAATCTTTTCGCGCAGCACCTATTAAACTCAGAGAGGCGCCATCCAGCGGAATGCTGCCGAACTGATTCGCCCTCAGCCAGAACGGAACCATGCCCGGGGTAGTGTAACCGCCAAGACCCTGAAGCGAAAAAGTGTAAAGGCTATCCTGCCCGGCAACACTTCCGGTAACAAACACTAAAAGAAGAAGTGCA